>NZ_JBHXFE010000059.1:0-48951 GCF_042722475.1 Streptomyces sp. NPDC127092 | reverse complement strand
GACCACCGCTATCTGGAGCCGGAGATACGCGCGGGCGTCGCCACGGTCTTCGTGGACCGCCCGGCGGGACGGATCGACGCGGACACGGTGCTGTCCGACAGCTTCGGCGGCGCGCGGGCGGGCGTGGCGCACCTGATCGCGCACGGCCACCGCCGGATCGGTTTCATCGGCGACCGGCCGCGGATCCACACCGCCGTCGAGCGGCTGCGCGGCTACCGGGCGGCGATGGACGACGCCGGGCTCGACGTGGCCGAGGAGTGGGTGTCCCTCGGCCCGACCGACCCGGAGCGCGTGACGGCGGCGGCCGAGGCGATGCTGTCCGGCCCCGAGCCGGTGACGGCGCTCTTCGCGGGCAACAACCGGGTCACGGTGACGGCGGTACGGGTGCTCGCGGGGCGCGAACGGCCGGTCGCCCTGGTCGGCTTCGACGACATCGAACTCGCGGACCTGCTCGGCATCACCGTCATCGCGCAGGACGCGGCGGCCCTGGGCCGCACGGCGGCGGAGCGGCTGTTCCGCCGCCTCGACGGGGTCGAGGAGCCTCCGTCGACGGTCGTCCTCGGCACCCGGCTGATCGCCCGCGGCTCGGGCGAGATCCCGCCGCCGCCCGCCGCCTAGCACTCCGCCCGGAGACCGTGATCTCGTTGCCGGAGCGCGGCGGGGGGGCGCGCCGTCATCGACGAGATCGAGCCGGGCAGCAGAGGTGTCCGCTACTCGTCTACTCGTCGGGTCCGCCCAGACGACGGGCTTCTTTGATCTCGTGGAGTCTGGCAGCCGTGGTCGGGGTCCACTCCCTGCTCTGTCCAGCGGCATGGAGGGCTTCTCCGACCTCGCTGAGCTTCGCGGCGGACAGGACGCCCGCCCGCTCGATCAGGTCGTCCCGGGCCACGGTGGTCAGCCACGTACAAGGGGTGAAGCCCGGACGCGGGAACGCGAACCGCAGCACGCCTTCGAAGGGCAGTCCTTCCAGGGCACCCACGGCCACTTCGACGCCGAGGCCGCTCATGTCGACGCCCGCCGGGGCGACGACCTGCATCACCTGGAACCCGGATGACTCGTCGTCCGACAGCAGCACGACGGGGCGTCGCTCGTCGAAGTCGACCCACCAGACTTCACCGCGTCGCATGTGTCCTCCTAGGCCCTGTCCGGCCGCAGGCCGCCGTCAGCAGACCGGAAGGCCCGGTACCGGGCGGTCGTTGTCGCCGCCCTTGATGTAGACGACGCTGAAGTAGACGTTGGTGTTGCCGCTGTCGTCGTCCGTCCTGGCCCACCACACGTTGGTCCAGCTGCCGTACGTCTCACGGCGGCCGAGGTTCACCTGGCAGTAGAAGTAGTTCGTGCCGGCGTTCAGGATGCCCATCTCGCCGCCGTCGTGACGGTAGGTCTTCTCGGTGCGCCACACCTGGCAGTCGTACTTCCCGCCGCCGCGGGAGGTGCAGCCGCCGGACGCGGGGCTCGGGGCCGTACCGCCGCCGGAGCCGCCGCCGGCGGTCGCGCTCGGCGCGGGCGCCCTGGTCGTCCGCGACGCCGACGGCGCCGGTGCGGACGAGGAGCCGGCGGCGGGCGAGGACGGCGAGGCGGACTTACCGGCGCCCTCCTTCGACGGCGTCGCCGACGCGGAACCACTGCCGCCGGCGCTCGGGGTGGCCCCGGGCGCTCCCGGGTCAAGGACCCGGCCGGGCTCGCCCGTCGGGCCCGTCGGCGCCTGCCCGCCGGCCACCTGGCCCTGCCCGGCCTCGCCGTCCTTGCCGACGAGGGCGTACGTCACGCCGCCGCCGACGAGCAGGACGGCGGCCGCCGCCGCGGCGGCCAGGACCGACGAGCGGTTACGTCCGCCACGGGCGCGGCCGGCGCCCGGCGCGACGGGTGAGGTCTGCGGTCCCGACAGCGGTACCGCGCCCGGCGCGACGGGCGTGACCGGCGGCCCCTGCGGCGGGGTGCCGTGCCCGCCCTGGACGCCGTACGGCACGGGCGCCGGGCCGTACGGCGTGGGAACCGCGCCCCCGTCCGCCCCGGTGGCCGGCGGCACCGCCGGGCCGAAGCCCTCCGGGCGGTGCGGTACGGCGTCGGGCTCGGTAGGCACCCACAGGTGCGCGGCCCCGGGCGCCGGGGTCCCCGCGGCGTTCGGTACGTCTCCGGGCCCGCCGGCCGGGCCGTACGGCGCCGAGCCGTGCGGCGCCGGCGCCTGGCCGTACCCGGCCGGTGCCGGTGCCGTACCCTGCGCCGCCGTTGCCGGACCCGGTGCGCCCTCGGCACCCGGGGCGTGCGCTTCGCGGCCCTCGGCGACCGCCCTCAGCAGGCCCGCCGCCGTGCGGGCGTCCGGGCGGAGGGCCGGGTCCTTGTGCATGAGCAGGCGCAGGGCCGGGGCGAGCGGACCCGCCCGGAGGGGCTCCGGGAGGGGTTCCACGACGATGGCGTTGAGGGTGGACCAGGTGGAGGTGCGGCGGAACGGCGAGGCGCCCTCGACCGCCGCGTACAGGGTGGCGCCGAGCGCCCAGACGTCCGAGGCGGGGCCCGGCTGCTGGCCCTGGGCGCGCTCGGGTGCGAGGTAGTCGAGCGAGCCGACGATCTCGCCGCTGCGCGTCAGGTGGGTGGCGGAGCCGTCGCCGGGGTCCTCCATGGCGGCGATGCCGAAGTCGGTGAGGACGACCCGGCCGCCGGTGTCGAGCAGGATGTTGCCGGGCTTGACGTCGCGGTGGAGCACGCCGGCCTCGTGGGCGGCGGCCAGGGCGTCCAGGACGGCGGCGCCGACGGCGGCGGCCTCGCGGGGTTCCATGGTGCCGCGTTCGCCGAGGACGCCGTCGAGCGAGGGCCCGTCGACGAACTCCATGACGATGACGGGGCGGCCCTGGTGTTCGGTCACGTCGTGGACGGCGACGACTCCGGGGTGGCGGACGCGGGCAGCGGCCCGTGCCTCGCGCTGCATCCGCAGGCGCAGGTCCTCCAGTTCGCGTCCCGACGCGTCGTTGTAGGTGCGCAGTTCCTTGACGGCCACCTCGCGGCCGAGGACCTCGTCGACCGCGCGCCAGACGATTCCCATGCCGCCGCGCCCGAGCTGGGCCACGACCCGGTAGCGGCCGGCAAGCCGCTCGTACTCCCCCGAAGACACCGATGCCCCGTTCCCTGTCGGCCGAAGTGGACGCGTACAGGGTACGGGGCAGGGGCGGCGGCCCCGCGCGGGCCGGGGACTACGGGGCGGTGGCCGTCAGGTCGCCGCGCCGCGGGGCGGCGAACCGGTCGAGGTCGGCGCGGGTGAGGCCGGTGAGGGCGTCGACCTCGGCGGTGTCGAGGGCTCCGCAGTCGATGCCGCGCAGCAGGTAGGAGCTGAGCGCCTTGGCGGTGGCGGGCTCGTCCATGACGTCGCCGCCCGCCTGGTTGGCGTAGGCCGACAGGCGCTTGGCGGCGGTCCGGAAGCCCTCGCGGTAGAAGGCGAAGACGGCGGCGTAGCGGGTGGGGATGTGGCCCGGGTGCATGTCCCAGCCCTGGTAGTAGGCGCGGGCCAGGGCGCGGCGGGTGAGGCCGTAGTGGAGCTTCCAGGCCTCGTGGACGTGGGCGGTGGAGCCGACGGGGAGCACGTTGGTGGAGCCGTCGGAGACGCGGACGCCGGTGCCGGCGGCGGCGACCTGCATGATCGCCTTGGCGTGGTCGGCGGCGGGGTGGTCGCTGGCCTGGTAGGCGGCGGAGACGCCGAGGCAGGCGCTGTAGTCGAAGGTGCCGTAGTGCAGGCCGGTGGCGCGGCCCTCGGCGGCGTCGATCATGCGGGCGACGGTGGCGGTGCCGTCGGCGGCGAGGATGGCCTGGCTGGTCTCGATCTGGATCTCGAAGCCGAGCCGGCCGGCGTCGAGGCCGTGGGCCTTCTCGAAGGCCTCCAGGAGGCGTACGAAGGCGGTGACCTGCTCGGGGTAGGTGACCTTGGGCAGGGTGAGGACGAGGCCGTCGGGCAGACCGCCGTTCTCCATGAGGCCGGTGAGGAAGACGTCGGTGGTGCGGATGCCGCGGTCGCGTACGGCGGCCTCCATGCACTTCATCCGGATGCCCATGTACGGGGCGGCGCTGAGGTCCGCGTAGGCCTCGGTGATGATGCGGGCGGCGCGGGCGGCGTCGTGGTCCTCGTCCGTGCCGCCGTAGCCGTCCTCGAAGTCGACGCGGAGGTCCTCGATGGGCTCGCGCTCCAGCTTGGCGCGGACGCGGCCGTAGACGTCCTCGGCGAGGTCGTCGGAGAGGCCGAGGACGTCGGCGAAGGTGGCGGCGTCGGGGGCGTGCTCGTCGAGGGCGGCGAGGGCCTGGTCGCCCCAGGAGCGGATGGTGCCGGCGTCGAAGACGTTGCCGGGCACGTAGACGGTGTGGACGGGCTGGCGGGTGCCGGGGTCACCCGGGTAGCGCCGGTCCAGCTCGGCGTCGACCCCGGCGAGGGAGGCGCTGATGCCTTCGCTGACCGCGCCGGCGAGGCTCGTCGACACCTTCTCCTGCTGACCCATCCCACATCCTCCTGTTTTCCGCTGCACGGAATCAACAATCCGTATGGCGAAGTTAGTAGTCCGCCTCCACTTGCGTCAATGGGTGTCCACGGGTGGCCGAAACGGCCGGGGGGGGGGGGGGGGAAGGGTCCCCCCCAAAAGGGGGGGTTTGGGGTCCCCCGGCCGGTGCTTCCGGCCGGGGCGGCGGCCGTCAGTCCTTCCGAGACCATCAGACCTTCAGGGCCTTGCCGGTCTCGTCCAGGATGTGCTGCGCGGACAGCGGCCCGCCGAAGAGCCAGGTGCCCGGGTCGAGCGGCAGCGCCTTGTCGTTCTTGACGAAGGGCAGACCCTTCCACACCGCGTTGCCGGCGAGGTCGCCGGTGAACGGGTTGTCGTTGTCGGCGGCGACGTACAGGAAGGTCGCGTCCTTCTCCACCTGCGTCAGACCCTCGACGCCGACGGTGGTCATGCCCCACGCGTCGGACTGGCCCTTCCAGCCGTTCTTCAGCCCGGCGAGGTCGAGCACCTGCGGGGCGATGGCGTCGTCGGTGAGCATCCGGATCGAGGCGGCGCCGTTGGCGGTGAAGCCCTGGGCGAGGGCGTACTTGAGGCCGCCCTTGCCCGCCTTGTCCAGCCGGCCCTTGAGGTCGGCGGCCTTGGCGTCGATCTGCGCGGTCACCTCGGCGGCCTTGCTCTCCTTGCCGACCGCCTTCGCCAGCTCGGCGAAGTTCTTCTTCATCGTGGCGAGCTGGGGCTTGGTGGTGTACGTGAAGGACAGCACGGGCGCGATGGCCTGGAGCTGCTTGAGGTTGGCCTTGGAGCGGTCGTTGTCGATGACGATGAGGTCGGGCTGGAGCGCCTTGATCTTCTCCAGGCTGGGCTCGTTGCGGCTGCCGACGTCGGTGACCTGGGCCGGCAGGGCCGCGCCCTTGGCGGTGATCCAGGTGCCGTAGCCCTTGTTGTCGGCGTTGCCGACGGGCGGCAGGCCGACGGCGACGAGCTCCTCGGCGTACGTCCACTCCAGCGTGACGACCTTCACGGCGGGCTTGTCCAGCGAGACCTTGCCCTGCGCGGTGTCGACGGTGATCTTGGCGCCGGCGGTCGTGTCTCCGGTCTTCTTCCCGTCGTTCGCCTCGCCGACGGTACCGCCCCCGCAGCCGGCGACGGTCAGCACGAGGGCCACGGTGGCACCGCCCGTGGCGAGGGCGCGCAGCGTTTTCTGCATGGTGAATCTCTCCTTGTGTACGGGCTGTACGGGCAGTGCGGGCAGTGCGGACACCGCTGTCGGCGGAGCGCCGGAAGGTACGTCGCGGGTTCGGGACGTGATGAGGACGTGGCAAGGACGTGGCGAGGACGCGGTCGTGACGGGGCCGGGCCGGTTCAGGACGCGGCGGAGGCCTCGGACCGTTGGGGGAAGCACGCGAGGTAACCCGTCGCGGGGTCGCGGACGACGTTGACGCGCAGCCCGAAGGCGCGCTGGATGACGTCGGGGTTGAGCACCTCGTCGGGGGCGCCGGAGGCGGCGACGCCGCCGTCGGCCACCACGACGACCTCGTCCGCGTAGGCGGCGGCCTGCATCAGGTCGTGCAGCACGACGCCACAGGCGATGTCGTGTTCGCGGGCGAGCCGGCGGACGACGTCGAGGACGTCGAACTGGTGCCGCATGTCGAGGTAGGTGGTGGGCTCGTCCAGGAGGAGGACTCCGGCCCGCTGGGCCAGCACCATGGCGAGCCAGGCGCGCTGGCGTTCGCCGCCGGACAGTTCGTCGAGCCGGCGGTCGACCAGGGGCCGTGCGTCGGTGACGTCGAGGGCCCAGTCGATCGCCTCGGTGTCCTCGGCGGTGTGCCGGGCGAGGGCGCCGCGGTGGGCGTAGCGGCCGTGGCGTACCAGCTCACGGACCGTGACCCCGGCGGGTGCCTGCGAGGTCTGGGGAAGGAAGGCCAGGCGCTGGGAGAGCGCGCGGCGGCCGAGCGAGCGGAGCGGCTCGCCGTCGATGCGGATCTCGCCGCCGATGGGCGGGAGCAGTCCGGCCACGGTGCGCAACAGGGTCGACTTGCCGCAGCCGTTGGGGCCGACCAGGACGGTGATCTCACCGACCCGTAAGGACAGGTCCACCTGCTTCAGTACCGTCCGGCCGCCATGACCGACGTCCAGATCGTTCGCCATGAGGCGGACGTCACCCATGGACACCACATTCCCTCCCGCCGTCGAACCGACCGCGCCACCATACAACTTAGGTAAGGCACGCCTTAGGTGTCAGGCATTCTCCGGTGCGGCTTGTGACCATGTCGAGATCTCCCGCACCACCGTGCGCCCCTTCCTGCACGGTCAACCCCCTTGTCCGGAGGGCCACATGAGGATAGAGAACGCCCTTTTCCGGCCAGGGCGGCGAGGCGGCGGGAGGTGGCGGACGCACGCCTCTTGACGGAGCGTTTCCGGCCATGGGAGAAAGCGCTTGCCGTTCCGGTTGCCGTCCGACACGTCACCGGCCCGCCACCCGGGCGACGGCCCTTCACCGCCCGTGCGTCATCTCCCTCGCCCCCGAGAGGCAGTCACATGCATCCGGTGTCCTTCCCCGCCGACCCTGGCCGCCTGTCCCGCCGCGGGCTGCTGCGAGCCGCCGTCGCCGCGGCGGCGCTCGCGCCCGTCCCCGTCGCCGCCACGGCGGGCACCGCGGCCGCCGTGGAGGCCGCCGACGCGTACGGCGCCCTGCGCCTGGCGTGGCGGGATCTGATCCTCGGAACCGGTTACTCCCCGACCGCCGAACCCTTCGCGAGCAAGCTCGCCGCCCTGGGCTCCACCGCCGCGAACCTGCGCTCCACCATGTCCCGGGCGGCCGGCTCCCTCTGGCCCGACCTCCCCTACGCCGACCCGGAGCCCGACACGGACGCCGAGTCGTACACCTACTCCGGCAACCTCAACAGCAGTTTCAACCGGCTGCGCACCATGGCCGAGGCGTACAGCCAGCCCGGCACCGGGCTGACCGGGAACGGCGCGCTGCGCGACGAGATCCTCGCGGGCGTCGACCACCTGCACGACCAGGCGTACCACGCCGGGCAGGCCCGGTACGGCAACTGGTACAGCTGGCAGATAGGCGCTCCGCAGGCGCTGCTCGACATCGACGTGATGCTGTACGAGCACCTCGGGGCCGCCCGCGTCGCCGACCACTGCGCCGCCGTCGACCACTTCGTGCCCGACAGTGCCGTCGCCTCCTACAGCGGCACCTCCACCGGCGCCAACCGCGTCGACCTGTGCCGCGTCCTCGCGCTGCGCGGAGCGGTGGGCGGAGCCGCGCCGAAGCTCGCCCTCGCCCGTGACGCCCTCTCCCCCGTCTTCCCCTACGTCACGACGGGCGACGGGCTCTACCGGGACGGCAGCTTCGTCCAGCACCTCTACGTCCCCTACGCCGGGTCGTACGGATCCGTCATGCTCGGCGGACTGTCGCTGCTGTTCGCCCTGTTGAAGGGCACGGCCTGGGAAGTGATCGACCCCGGCCGCCAGGTCGTGCTGGACTCCGTCGAGAAGGCGTACGCGCCGTTCCTCTTCAACGGCCTCGCCATGGACCTGGTGTCGGGGCGCGCGATCAGCCGCGGCGTACAGAAGAGCGACCCGGCCGGCCTCCGCCAGGACGACCACCTGCGCGGACACGGGATCATCGCCTGCATCGCGCTCCTCGGCGTGAGCGCGTCCGCGGCCGAGAAGAGCCGCTGGGACCAGATGATCAAGGGCTGGATCGCCCGGGACTACTACCGTCCGGTGCTCGCCGGCCCCGCCCTCGGCGTCGCCCAGCTGGCCCGGCTCAAGGCCGTCGACGACACCGTCCCGACGGGCTCGGCGGAGCCGACGGGCCACCGTCTCTTCCCGTCGATGGACCGGGCGGTGCATCGCAGGCCCGGCTGGGCGGCCGCCGTGGCGATGGCGTCCCAGCGGATCACGTACTACGAGAACGGCAACGGCGAGAACCTGCGGGCCTGGCACAGCAGTTCCGGAATGCTGTACTGGTGGGGCGGCACGTTCGCCAACGGGCAGTACACCGACGACTTCTGGCCCACCGTCGACCCCTACCGGCTGCCCGGCACCACCGCGTCCCGCAAGCCCCTCGCGGACGGCGAGGGCGGCACCTGGGGCGCGGCGCGCCCGGACGTGCGCTGGGTCGGCGGTGCGACCGACGGCACCTACGCGGCCGTCGGCCAGTACCTCAAGGGCCTCTCCTCGACGCTGCTGGCGAAGAAGTCCTGGTTCTTCCTCGACGACGCGGTGGTCTGCCTGGGCGCCGGCATCCACGGCCGGGACGGCACGGGCGTCGAGTCCGTCGTCGAGAACCGCAACCTGGGCCCGTCCGGCACGCACGCCTTCACCGTCGACGGCGCCGCCCAGTCCACCGCCCTCGGGTGGAGCGCCACGCTGACCGGGGCGCGCTGGGCCCATCTGGCCGGCCACGCCGGATACGTCTTCCCCGGCGGCGCCACCGTCAGGGCCCTGCGCGAGGCCCGCACCGGGGCCTGGTCCGACATCAACCGCTCGGCCGTCACCGATCCGGTCACGCGCCGCTACCTCACCCTGTGGTTCGACCACGGTACGGACCCGACGTGGGCGGACTACGCCTACGTGCTCATGCCGGGCGCCACGGCCCAGCAGACCGCGGCCCGCGCCGCGGACACCTCCTGGCTCGGGGTCCTGGCCAACACCAACGAACAGCAGGGCGTCCGGGTCCCCTCGCTCGGCGTCACCGCGGTCAACTTCTGGCTCGCCGCCACCGTGGGCCCGCTGACCGTCTCCCAGCCGGCGAGCGTCCTGATCCGCGAGACCGGCGCCACCGCCACCGTCTGCGTCTCGGGCCCCCTGCGCACGGGCGACCTCATCGACGTCACCTGGAACCGCCCCGTCGCCTCGGTGACCGCCAAGGACCCCTCGGTCGAAGTCCTCTCGACGGGCACGGCCCTGAGACTGCGCGTCACACCGGGCACCCTGGGCGCGGTGCACAAGGCGACGGTGTCGCTGGGCTGAGCCGGCCGGGGGCGGCTCCGCCCGGATCAGTACAGCGGCGACTGGGGCATGTGGTGGTCCGGCCAGAAGGGGTCGTGTGGGGGCTGGGGCGGGTTGGCGCGGGCTTCCGCCGCGGCGTTCGCCAGGCGGCTCGGCCATTCCGCCGCCCACATCAGGGCGACCGTTCCGACGAGGGGCCAGAAGCCGTCGACGTGGAGCAGACCGGTGAGCCACACGACGAGCCAGAGCGCCAGCACGTTGAGCGACACGAGGACCAGCGACGCCACTCCGGGTACGGGAAGGGTCAGGGTGAACCGGAAGCGCAGGTCGAAGAGGGCGGCGACGACGGCGAGCGTCAGCCATCGCGGATCCGCCGCCTGCACGCCGTCCAGCCACACCTCCGCGAGCGCCAGGCCCGCCCCCGCCAGGAGCAGGCCGCTCAGGGAGCGCAGCGCCCCGCGGCGGCGGCGCTTCACCGGCACGGCGAGCACGAGCTGCAGCACCGTCTCCACGGCGGCGACCACGAGCCCGGCGGTGACGAGGGCCTTGAGCCCGCCGTCGAGCCGGACGTCCAGGCCCAGCGCGGCACCCAGCTCGGTCCCGGCCCACAGCCCCGCCGGCCCCACCACGAGCAGGACGACGGCCGCGAGCGCCATGCCGAGACCGACGTAGACGAAGTGTCTGCGCAGCGGCGCGAAGAACTCCCAGTCGGAGCCGCCCCAGTCGGGCTCCTCCGCCATGCGCCGCTGATTCTTCGTCACGGCCCGCCCGAGCAGTCGCGTCAGGGGCAGCGGGACGAGCATGACGGAGGCGATGAACACCGCGGCGAGAACGCCCACGGACCCCAGGCGCTCGCCCGCGGTGCCACCGATCCGTAACCGGCCCACGACCTCGGAGGCCACCCACACCCCGCCGGCCGCGCACACCAACCTTCCGATGATCCGCGCCGTTGTCTTCATGAAGCCAGAATCCCGCCGGGAACGCCACGACGGAACCCCCAGCGGCACGGAGTCGCCGTGACACCGCCTCCGCGCGAAGTGCCGGGCTACTGCGGGCGGTTGAAGCGGCGGGCCGCCCACAGGAGGGCGGCCGTGCCGACGGCCGCCAGGAGGCCGGCCTCGAGCAGCAGGGGAGGCTGCCGGCCGGCCCACTCGACGCCGCCGGTGGCGGCCTGGTCCGGTACGCGCAGGGCGATGCAGCGGCGCAGCAGGTCGACGGCGTGCGCGAGGGGGTTGGCGTCGGCGACGGCGCGGACCCAGCCGGGCAGCGTCGTCAGGGGGAAGAAGCCGCCGGATAGGAACAGCAGCGGCATCATCACCAGGCCGAGCAGCGTGTGGAAGGTCTCCGCCCGGCGCAGGCCGACGGCCAGGGCGAGGGCCAGCGCGGTGATGGTGAAGGAGGCCAGGACCATGCCGGCGAGGAGCAGGACCAGGAGCAGCGGGTCGTAGGGC
This sequence comes from Streptomyces sp. NPDC127092, assembly GCF_042722475.1. Lineage (NCBI taxonomy): Bacteria > Bacillati > Actinomycetota > Actinomycetes > Kitasatosporales > Streptomycetaceae > Streptomyces > Streptomyces sp. NPDC127092. The sequence continues at coordinate 38,057 of NZ_JBHXFE010000059.1, read as the reverse complement.
AGGCCGACGTAGCCGGCCAGGGCGAGGAGTACGGCTCCCTGGCCGGTGGCGACCAGGGTGCCGCCGGCGCAGCTGCCGAGGAGCAGGGTGGCGCGGTGGACCGGGGCCATCAGGAGCTCTCGCAGGTAGCCGCTCTGCCGGTCGGTGATCAGCCGGACGCCCACCATGACGGCCGGGGTCTGCACGGTCATCATCAGCATGCCGGGGAAGAGGTAGCCCTGGTAGCCGACGCCCAGCCGGGAGCTGGGGATGAGCGCGGCCAGGCCGCCGCCGAGGACGAGCAGGTAGAGCACGGGATGGAGCAGCATCAGCGCGGTGTGGGTGCGCTGGCCCGCCAGACGCAGCAAATCGCGGTGGACCAGGGCCCCCACCGCCCGCAGTTCCCGCCGCAGACGGTCGGTCCCTCCGCCGTCGCGGACGCCCTTCGAGGCCCGGGCGGTCTCCGAGGCGCGCGAGGTCTCGGAGGCGTCGCCCGGTGGTGAGCCGCCGGTGCCGCCCGAGGCCTCCGGTGTGAGCGTGGTCATGGGCCGCCTCCGGTGTCCGCCGTGGCCGGGGACGCGGCGGAGCGGGCGTCGAGGCTGCGGCCGGTGTGGTGGAAGAAGACGTCGTCGAGCGTGGGCGGCGTGGCGGAGGCGGCGTGCACGGCGATGCCGTGGCCTTCCAGTGCCGCACACAGGCGGGGGATCCAGGCACTGCCGCCGCGCACCCGCAGCCAGACGCCGCCCGCGTCCACGGTGACGGCGCGGTCGGGCGCGACCCCGCGTACCACCTCTGCCGCAGCCGCGTCGTCACTCGTGCGCAGCGCCACCCGGTCGTCGCCGATCGCGGTCTTCAGCGCGGCGGGCGTGCCCAGGGCCGCGAGCCCGCCGCGGTCGATGATGGCGATGCGGTCGCAGTTCTCCGCCTCCTCCAGGTAGTGGGTGGTGACGAAGAGGGTGGTGCCGTGCCGGTCGCGCAGTGCGCGCAGGTGGTCCCAGACCTCGGCGCGGGCGTGGGGGTCGAGTCCGGTGGTCGGCTCGTCCAGGAACAGCACGCGGGGGGCGTGCAGGAGTTGGCGGGCGATCTCCAGCCGGCGCCGCATGCCGCCGGACAGGGTGCGTACGGGCGCGCGCCGCCGGTCGGTCAGCCGGGCCGTCGCCAGCACCTCGGCGGCGCGGGCGCGGGCGTCGCGGCGGCGCATCCCGTAGAGGCGCGCGTGGACGTGGAGGTTCTGTTCGACCGTCAGGTCGGTGTCCGTGGCGCTGTGCTGGAAGAGGATGCCGACCCGTCGCCGTACCTGGTGGGGCTGGGTGAGCACGTCGGCGCCGGCCACCGTGGCGTGACCGGACGTGGGGCGGGCGAGGGCGCACAGCAGGGCGATGGTGGTGGACTTCCCGGCGCCGTTCGGGCCGAGGAAGGCGAAGGTCTCGCCCTGGGAGACGTCCAGGTCGAGGCCGCGTACGGCGTGGGTGACGGTGCCCTGCGGGCCCGGGTAGCTCTTGACCAGGCCGCGCGTGCTGACGGCGGAGGCGGGGCCGGGCCGGTGGGGCGGGGCGGGCGGGCCGGCGGGCGCGGCTGTCGGGGCGGCGGCTCGGGCGGTTTCGCCGGCACCGGCGGATGGCTGCATGTGGTCCGTTCCTGTCTGGGTCCGTGCGTCATCCCGGCCGGCGGCTGTCCCGGGCAGCTGCCGGCCGGGCGACTGTCGGCCTAGGCGCAGCTGACGCCGATACAGACGGTGTTGAGGAGGGTCAGCAGTCCGACGCACTCGCACGTCGCGGCGAACGGCGCCCCGTCGGCGCCGACGGGTTCGGTCTCCGGCAGGGCGTGGAGCCGGGCCAGCAGTTCGAGGTCCTGGTTTTCCATGGTGACTCCCTTTTTTCCGTGTTCCTTTTCTTCGGGGACGGCGGCAGAACTTTCTGCCGCTCAGACCGGCTGCTGGACCATCCAGTGCCGGGGGCCGGCGTGGCGGACGCGCAGGAGGAAGGCGAGGATTCCGGCGGAACCGTCGCTCCAGCTGGTCGAGACGTCGCCGTACTCGTTGGGGAAGACCATGTGGCCGTTGCGGAGGGCGCCTTCGGAGAGGATGAGGCGGGCCAGGTCCTCGGCCATGGCGTGGTAGACGGGATCACCCGTGGCCTCGGCCATGTCGAGGAGGAAGTCGCCGTTTCCCGCGAGCCCGTGGCACTGGGTGAGCGGGGCGCGGGAGGCGCGTTCCGTGACCGCGTGCGCGCTGCGGCGGGCGAGCTCCCCGAACCTGTCGTCTCCGGTCGCCTGCCACAGGCGGACGAGGAAGGTGCCGATGCCCGCCGCGCCGTGGCACCAGTACGCGGCCGTGGGCAGGTCCGTGGCCTTGGCGGGCCACTGGGCCGCGTCACCCGTGCGCACGGCGTTGGCCGCCAGGAGCTCGCCGGCCGCGACGGCCAGGTCCAGGTGCTCCTGGCGGTGCGAGACGGCCGCGGCGGCGAGCAGGAAGCAGCCGATGCCGGCCGTTCCGTGGGCGAAGCCCAGGTAGCGCTTGCCCGCCTCTCCCGACGCGGTTTCCGCGGGAACCTCCCAGCCCGCTCCGGACGGCTCGCGCCGGACGGCGGCGGCCAGCCGGTCGGCCGCGTCGACGGCCAGTGCGGCGAAACGGGGGTCGCCGGTGCGGTGCCAGAGGTGGACGGCGGCGAGTCCGCTGCCCGCGGTGCCGTGGGTGATGTCGTGGCCGGGCGTGGACTGCTGCGGGGCCAGCGCCAGTTCCACCGCGTGGTCGGTGAGCCGGCGGTCGTCGACGGCGCGCCCGGCCTCGTACAGGGCCCACGCCGTTCCGCGACCGCCGAAGTGCAGGCCCGGGCGCGTGGAGCGGGTGTCGGTGCGGCGGGCGATCCAGTGGCCCGCGGTGGAGATCGCTCCGGGCAGGCGCGGGTCGCCGGTGAGTGCGTGGTACCGGGTCAGTACGGCGAGGACGCCGGCCGCGCCCTGCTGCACGGTGCAGGGGTCGGTCTCTCCGGCCGTGGTGGACACGGGCCACAGCCGGCGGTCGTCCCCCGGGGTCATGGAGTCGACGAGGTGGCCGACGATCGCGGCCACCGGGTCGTCGTCGTGACGACGGTCGGGCCCTGCTGGCGAGGCAGCGGCGGCGGCGTGGCGGTGGCCCGTCGGCGCCGGATCCCCCGTTCCGGGGGCCTCAGGAGTGCGGGCCTCGTCACGCGGCGATGCCTCACGTGCCGGGGGCTCGTCCGCCGTCAGGGCCTCGCCTGCCAGAAACCCGCCTGCCAGGGCCTCGCGTGCCGGCGCCTCGCCTGCCAGGGCCTCGCGTGCCTTCTGCGGGTCCCAGCGCTCGGCGGGCTCGTCCTTCATCAGTCCCAGGACCATGTCCACCAGGGCCTGCGGCAGCCCCAGCGGGCCGGTGCAGGCGGCCAGCCAGGAGGCGAGGCGCTGCTCCGGCGTCCTGGTGGCGGGCTCCTCGGGCAGCAGGTGGGGCACCTTGCCGGCCAGGACGAAGCAGAGGGTGGCCCCGAGGCTGTAGTAGTCGGCCGTCGGGCGGACCGGTGCGTCGGCCAGGCGTTCGGGAGCGCTGAAGCCGGGGGTGCCCACGCGGGTGGGCAGGGCGCGCTCGTCCTGCCAGACGGCGAGTTCCAGGTCGATGAGGCGGAGTTCGCCGTCCGGGCGGACCATGACGTTGGCGGGGGTGAAGTCCCGCAGGACGCAGCCGTGGGCGTGCGCCGCCGCGACCAGGTCCACCAGGCGGGCGGCCTGGGCCCGTGCGTCGGCGCGGTAGCGTTCGCCTCCCACGTCCCGGAAGCGCTCGGCGACCCAGGTGCGCAGGGTGACGCCCGGCACCTCCTCCTGGGCCAGGAACAGGTGCCCGCCGTGCTCGAACACCGCGAGCGGTTCCGGAGCGAGCCCCGTGCCCTTGAGCCGTTCCAGCGTGCGGGCCTCCGCCCGCAGCCAGTCGCGTACGTCGCTGCCGGAGGCGTCGGCCTCGACGTGCGGCCGCGTCTCCTTGATCACCACGGGTGCGCCGGTCCGGAGGTCGGTGCCACGGTAGACGCCGCCCTTGTTCGTGTGCCGGATCGCCTCCCGTACCGCGAAGCGGCCGCCGAGCACCACCGGCGCACTTGTCGCGTCCGCCGTGCGGGGCGGGGCGGGCACCGTGGCGGGGAACGGGCAGACCGCCCAGGAGGGCGGGGAGTACCGGCCGGTGCGCCTGTCCTCCACGGGATTGCCGTCGGGGTCCTCGATGTACCAGACCAGCAGGCCGTCCTCCGCGAGGCGTCGCCGGCCGACGAAGGCGCCGTAGCGGTAGTGCACGAGGCTGTTCCCGGCGTAGGGCTGGTCGGACAGGATCCGGGGGCCGGCGAGGCCCGCCGTGGCCTGGTGCAGGTCCTGCGCGAGCCGGGTGGCGGCGGCGTCGGAGCGCGGGTAGACGGTGAGGAACTTGCCCGAGCTTCCGCGGGGCGTGGCACGGGAGTTGAGCGCGCTCACCTGCTCCAGCGAGCGGGCGAACTTGAACGCCGACTGCTCCCGCAGGAGCACGTCGAGGGCCTTCGCGAGGACCGTGGGCGCCGAGGCGGCCGTCGCCGACAGGTGGAGCTTCCAGCCCTGCTCGCGCCGGGTCCCGGACCGGGGCGCGACACGGCACCACGTCTCGTCCGTCTCGGTCGTCCAGCGCGCGCCCGTGCCCGTGGCGCGCAGCGCCTGGTGCAGCAGGTCTTCAAGCCCGGCCTCGGTGGCGTGGCTCGTCATGGGTGCCCCTCTCAACGGTGAGAACCGCCGGCAGGAACGTGCCCGATGACATAAACCGACCAACGCGCACCCGGCCCCATTCACTTGAACCGGCGAGCGCACGGCGCTCTTCGCTTCCCGGGCCCCGCGCCGGGCGCACGGCAGACGGCTCCTGGCGCAGAAGAAGACGCCGGGCGCTCGCGGTGACCGGCGCGGCCCGGACCGGACCGGTCATCCCCTGGCTGGAAAGCGCACGCACGGCGGCGATCAGGTCACGGCGACTGCAGGGCCAGCCGGACGGCGAAGCCGATCAGCAGGAGGCCGGTGACCTGCTCGATCCGGGCGCGGACCCGCGGGCGGCGCAGCACTCTGCCGAGGCGGTCGACGGTGACGACGTACAGGCTGAACCACAGCAGGTACAGGACGGCGAACACCAGGGACAGGGCCATGGCCCTGGGGAACACCTGGCCGTCGGGCGGCAGGAACTGCGGCAGGAAGGTCACGAAGAACAGCGCGACCTTCGGGTTGAGCGCGTTGGAGAGGAAGCCGTACCGCACGTATCTGCCGCCGGCCCCGTCCTCCTCCGTCCCGTCGCCGCCGTCGGGCGTCCCGGACTGCTCGCGCAGCGTGCGGCGGGCTCCGCGCAGGGTCGCGATGCCCATCCAGACCAGGTAGACGGCGCCCACCACCTTCAGGACGGTGAACGCGGTCGCGGAGGCGAGGAGCACCGCGGAGATGCCGAGGACGGCGGCCCCGACGTGCACGACCAGACCGAGCACGCCGCCCACCATGGTGAGCAGGCCGGCCCGCCGGCCGCCGGCCAGGGCGCTGCGGGTGATCAGCGCCTGGTCGGGGCCGGGGATCATGATGAGGACCAGGGACGCGGCGGCGAAGGTCAGCACGGCGCTTTCCTCTCTCCCGCGCCCGCCGCCGTGAGGGCGCCGGAGAGTGCCCGCAGGACGGGGGCCGGCCGGTCCCGGAGGTAGAAGTGGCCGCCCGGGAAGCGGCGTACCGTCACCTCGGCGTCGGTCAGCTCGCGCCAGGCCTCCAGCTGTTCGGCGGTGACCCGGTCCTCCGTTCCTCCGAGCACGGTGACGGGGACGGACAGGGGTGCCTCGGGCCGGTGCGCGTAGGTCTCCAGGACCTGGTAGTCGGCGCGCAGGGCGCGGGCCGCGAGGGTCGCCAGGTCGTCGTCGGCCAGGACCTCGGGCGGGATGCCCCCGTGCAGCTCGGAGACGGCTTCGAGGAGCTCGCGGTCGCCCAGCAGGTGCAGCCGGGAGGCGGCGCGGGGCAGGTGCGGGGCGGGGTAGCCGGAGACGACGAGGTGGGCGGGCTGCGGCCGGCCGGCCGCCCGCAGCGCGCGGGTGAACTCGAACGCGACGAGCGAGCCGAAGCTGTGCCCGAAGAACACGAAGGGTTCCGCGGCCGGCCGTACGCCGTCGAGGAGCGCGGCGACCAGCGCCTCCATCGACGTGATCACGGGTTCGCCGGTCCGCGAGCCGCGTCCGGGCAGCTGCACGGCGTGCGGTTCGCCGGCCCTGAGGTCGCGGGCCCAGCGCAGGTACTCGGCGGCGGAGCCGCCCCCGTGGGCGAAGCAGTAGAGCTTGGGGGCGGCCGGCCGCGGCGCCCCGCCGATGATCCAGCGGGGCGGCGTGGAGGTGCTCACGGGTCGCTCACACTCCCGCGGGCTGTGGTGCCGTCAGGTGCCGGGCGAGGGCGTCCGCCGTGAAGTGGTCGAACACGTCCCTGGGCCGTACGGGCAGGGCGAACTCGTCGCTGAGACCGGCGCACATGACGAGCGTCGTGGCCGAGTCGACGCCGAGCTCGTCGAGCGGCGTGGCGGGGTCGATGTCCTGCGGCGGTACGTCGAGGATCTCGGCGAGGAAGCCGAGGACCCACGCCACGATCTCGTCGGCGGAGGGCCGGACTCCGGCGCGTGGTGGCGTGCCGCCGGTGCCCGTGTGCTGGGTCTGCTGGGTCTGCTGGGTCTCGTTCATCACTTCTCCCCGGGCATGAGCTCGGACGGTCCGAGGAGCTGCTCGAGGTAGCCGTCGAGCGCCTCCACCGTCGTGTACTGGAGGACCGTGCCGACCGGCACGGCGACGTCGAACGCGGTCTGCAGATGGGCGACGAGCCGCGCGGCGAGCAGCGAGTCGCCGCCCGCGTCCAGGAAGTCGTCGTCCAGGTCGACCCGGCTGAGGCCCAGGACCTCGCGCCAGATCTCGACGAGCTTGCGCTGCCGGTCGGTGCGCGGCGGCCTGGCCGGCTTGCCGCGGCTCGCTCCGCGTGCCCCCGCCTTGGCGAGTGCCGCGCGGTCCACCTTGCCGGTGGCGTTCAGGGGCAGCTCCTCCAGGGCGAGGATCTGCGCGGGCACCATGTGCCGGGGGAGGCGTGCCGCCGCGAACTCCCGCAGGGCGTCGGGCGCGAAGCGGCGGCGGGTGTCGGGCGCCTGGGCGACGATCACGTCGAAGCCGACGGAGGCGGGGCCGCCGGTGACGGTGAGAACCTGGCTGCGCGCGAAGCCGGCGGCGGCGAGTTCGGCGGCCCACTGCTCGCGGCCGAGCAGGCAGTGGCGGGTGCGCAGTTCGGTGTCCTCGAAGTTGTCGAAGCCCTGCTGGAGTCCCATGACGAGGTCGAACCACGGGTGGAAGGTGGTCTGCTCGACCATGAGCAGGATGCCGCCGGGCGCGGTCATGGAGCGCAGGTTGCGCAGGGTCGGGCCGATCCGCCGCATGTCGTGCAGCACGCTGGCCGCGACGAGGAGGTCCGCGGCCTGGTCGCCGAAGCCCTGGACGGCGGGCGGGAGGTCGAGGTCGAACAGGTCGAAGCGGAGCGCCGGGTGGTCGGCGAAGACGGTCCTGGCCCGGTCGGTGAAGTAGCGTGAGATGTCGGTGAAGAGGTATTCGGTGCGGTCCTCGGGGAGCAGGGGCAGCAGGTGCCGGGTGAGCGAGCCGTAGCCGGAGCCCACTTCCATGGCCTTGAGGGTGCGGTCGGCGGGCCACCGGGCGGCGAACTCGCGTACGGCGTCGGCGGCGGCCTCGTACGTGGGGCCGAAGAGCCGGTCGTAGACGCCGGGGGTGCGGTCGGAGGCGTACAGCTCGGCGGAGTGGACGCTCTGGGTGAGGACGTCGGCGAGGCCGTCGGCGAGGGTGAGCATCCAGTCGGTGACGTCCTCGTCGATGCCGAGGACGTCCTTGAGGACGTCGCGCGCACGGCCCTTGAGCTCGTCCGGCAGGGCCTTGGGCAGCGGGCGGGCGACGGTCGTCCCGTCGGGTCCCGCCGCGAGGTGCCCGGTCGCCTCCAGGCGGGCGACGGCGCGGGCCAGCCACCGTTCGTAGCGGGGCGCGACGCCCGCGCCGCGCAGCGCGGCCGGGTCGAAGACGGCGCCCGGCTCGTGCGGGAGGCCGAAGGAGCGGAAGGCGGCGGCGGTGGCGAGGGTGTACACCTCGTCGAGGACGTCCCAGGCGGCGCGCAGCCGCTCGGGGGCGGGGCCGGCGCCGGGGCGGCCGGCCGTCGTGCCGAGGGCCTGCCAGAGCTCCGCGCTGGTCCCGGGTTCGGCGTGCTCGGTCACGAACAGCGTCTCGTCGCGGGTCGAGGGGACGACGTAGCCGTGGAGGCGGGCGGCGCCGGCGCCGTCGGCGGACTTGACGACGACCGCGGCTTCCACGCCGGGGTGCTGGGAGAGGGTGGCCTCGATCTCGCCGAGCTCGACGCGGTGGCCGTTGATCTTGACCTGGCCGTCGCGGCGGCCGAGGAACTCGATGGTCCCGTCGGTGCGGTAGCGGCCGAAGTCGCCGGTGCGGTAGAGGCGTTCGCCGGTGCGCGGGTGGGTGACGAAGGCGGCGGCGGTGCGCTCCTCGTCGGCCCAGTAGCCGCGGGCGAGTCCGGTGCCGCCGATGTACAGCTGGCCGGCGGTCCACACCGGGCAGGGCTCCATGCGCTCGTCGAGCACGTGGAAGGTCTGGTTGCGCAGCGGCACGCCGTACGGCACGCTCTTCGCGCCCTGCGGGACCTCGTCGACGGGGTGGTGGATCGACCAGATGGAGGCCTCGGTCGCGCCGCCGAGGCTGATGATCTCGGCGTCCGGCCACAGGTCGTGGATGCGGCGGGGCAGGTCGACGGGTATCCAGTCGCCGCTGAGCAGGACGAGGCGCAGCCGCTCGGGGACCTCGCCGCCGGCTTCGAGGTGCTCGACGAGCATCTGCATCTGGGCCGGTACGGAGTTCCACACGGTGACGCCGTGCTGGGCCATGAGCTTGGCCCAGTGGGCCGGTTCCGAGCGCATGTCGGGGTCCGGCAGGACGAGCCCGGCGCCCACGGCGAGGGTGCCGAAGAGGTCGTACACGGAGAGGTCGAAGCCGAGGTCGGCGAGGCCGAACACGCGGTCGTCGGGGCCGACGCGGAAGCGCTCGTTGATGTCGGCGACGGTGTTGAGCACGGCGCCGTGCTCGATCATGACGCCCTTGGGCGTGCCGGTGGAGCCCGAGGTGTAGAGGACGTACGCCAGGTCGCCGGGGCGGGCGGGACCGGCCGGCAGGCGGCCTGCGGGCGCCTCCGGGGCGGCGGGGCCGTCGACGAGGAGGCGCGGGATCCCGTCGGGCCACTCCAGGGCGGCGTCGAGGGCGCGGTCGGTGACGATCGCGGGGGCCCGGCCGTCGGCGAGGATCCGGGAGCGGCGCTGCGCGGGGAGGGCGGCGCCGACGGGCAGGTACGCGGCGCCGGCCATCATCACGCCGTACGCCGCGGCCACCTGCTCGGGGCCCTTGTCGAGGGTGATGCCGACGAGCCGGTCGCGCGGCTCGCCGTCCGTGGCGGCTGCCACCTGGAGCCGTACGGCCTCGGCGCGGGCGGCGAGTTCGCCGTAGCTCACCTCGCGGCCGGCGGTCAGCACGGCGGGCCGCTCCGGGTGCGCGGCGGCCCGGTCGAGGAAGGGCTCGTGCAGCAGGCCGTCGGGGCGCGGGCCCTCGGTCGCGTTGGCCTGCGCGCGGGCGGTCAGCTGGTGCCCGGGCAGGTCGACGGTCAGTTCCTCGTCCCAGGGGCTGTCCTCGTGGGCGAGGCGGGCGACGGTCGCGCAGTAGGTGGCGAACATGTCGTCGAGGAGGCCTTCGGGGAAGAGCTCCTCCACGCAGTCCCAGGTGAGGTCGAGGGAGCCGGTGAAGTCGACGACCTGGTGGTCGAGCCAGACCTGCGGGGTCTGGCTGACCCGGTAGGAGATGTCGCCGAAGTAGGCCATGGCGTCGCTGACGTCGGCGGCGGTGCCGAGGCCGCTGGTGAAGACGACGGGCATCGTCTCGAAGCCGCTCTGCAGGCCGAGCCGGCGGCGTTCGCGCAGCGTCTGCAGGGCGCTGACCTGGCGGTGGCGCAGGTCCTTCTGGAGCTGGGTCTGGGTGGCCTCGGCGCGTGCGGTCAGCGAGCGGCCGGTCGAGGCGTCCACTTCCAGGAGGCAGATGGAGGTGAAGTCGCCGACCATGCGCCGCAGATGGGGGTGGACGACGCGCTTGCCGGCCTCGTTGCGGTCGAGGAGCAGCGGCAGCCGGTTGAAGAGGGTGAGGTTGAGGGTGAAGCGCCGGGTGCCGCTCCAGACGGCGAGCACCTCGGAGAAGACCGCGGCGAGGACGGCGGTCGGTGTGAGGCCGCGGGCCTCGCAGCGCTCCTGCAGCCGCTTCCAGTCGGCTTCGGGCAGGTGGTACTCGCGGTGGGTGAAGCGGGGCTTGTGGACGGAGACGGGCGACTTGGCGAGCGGCAGGTCGGGCGGCGGGGCGAGCGTGGTGGCGCGGGAGGTCCAGTAGTCGAGGGCCTTCCGGTGCCGGGGTGCCTGGGAGCCCTGCTCCAGGGCGAGCGCGTAGTCGCGGAAGGTCACGTCGACCGGAGGCAGTCGCAGCTCGGCGTCCTGGCAGAGCGCGCTCCACTCGCTGAACAGCAGCGTGAGGCTGGCCAGGTCGACCATGAGGAGGTCGAGGCTGACGTGCAGCCGGTCGTGGTCGGGCAGCCGGGAGAGGCGGATGTCGAACAGGGGCCAGTCGGCGGCGGTGTAGACGTGGTGGGACATCTCGTCGCGTATGCCGGTCAGCACGCGCTCCGCCTCTTCCGGCGGCGCCGACCGGAGGTCGGTACATCGGACCTCGAACGTCGGCACGGAGGCGAGGACGCGCTGCTGTCCGTCCTCGTCCACGACCGCGCGCAGCATGTCGTGCCGCTCGATCAGGGTCCGCCAGCCGCGGGAGAGCACGTCGGGGTCGAGGCGTCGTCCTTCGAGTTCGAAGTAGGCGTGTGGCGCCACGTTGCCGAGCACGAAATTGGACCCTCGACCGACCCAGTAGGCGTACTGGATCTCCGTCAGCGGAAACTTCTCGAACCTGTCGTCGCTCCGGGGTGTCCGGCTCGTACGACCGTTGTCCGTCATCGTTTTCCCTCTTCGTCTGTTTCGGCTTCCACCGGATCACGGAGGAAGTCGTGCGGCCCGCTACCATTTGTTGAAGACGCGAGAGTTGAAGGAGTAAGGATTCGGCTCCGACGAAGGCCCGCCCGCCCGGCGCGGAACCGCCGGGGGCATGCCGAAGGCGCCGCCCTCGGCGGCGCACCCTTCCCGATCGCCGACCTCCTCGCAAGCCCCCGTGACGCCCTTTCGGACAGCCCGTACGAATGGGCCCGCCAATTAGAACCACCGCGAACCCGGGGGTCCACGGTGAGGACCCTCACGTTTCACCACGACGGCCGGAAACACTCCCTCGGACCGGCCCCGAGAAGACCTCCGCGCAGGGACTTCTCCTCCGGTAAGGGAATTCTCGGAGTATGACGGATGACGCGAATTCGCCGGGCGATGGCGAAGACCTGACAGAGAAACTGACCGAAAAGGACTGAACCCCCGGGGGCGCTGTTCGATCGGCGTCCGCCGGGGGCTCCCGGTTCGTCGGCGGCGGGCGCGCCGGACCGATTATTCGCCCGCCCGGCGCAAGCTCCGGCGCGCCCGTGGCCGCCCGGGGAGGACGGGGCGGCAGGGTCTCCAGGGCGGCCCCGCGGGCGGCGGGGCGCGGGAAGCGGCGGGATCGTCAGGGAGAAGACGGATGTTCCTTCGCAGGCACAGGAACCGCTGGAACGCCCGCGCGAAGGCGGCGGTCGTCCGCGGCTTCGACGCGGCCGACGGGCGCCTTCCGCTCGCGGAACTCGCCCGTGGCGCCCTGCGGAAGGCGTTCCCCGACCACTGGGCGTTCCTGCTCGGCGAGATCGCCCTGTACGCGTTCGTCGTGCTCCTGCTGACCGGGGTCTACCTCACGCTGTTCTTCGACCCGAGCATGGTGGAGACCGTGTACGCCGGCCCGTACGCCCCGCTGCAGGGGCAGCGGATGACGCAGGCGTACACGACGACGCTGCGCCTCAGCTTCGAGGTACGCGGCGGCCTGCTGATCCGGCAGGTGCACCACTGGGCGGCGCTGGTGTTCGTGGCCGCCATCGCCGTGCACATGCTGCGGGTCTTCTTCACGGGGGCGTTCCGCAAGCCCCGCGAGGCCAACTGGGTCGTGGGGGTGACGCTGTTCGTGCTGGCGATGCTGGAGGGCTTCGCCGGCTACTCGCTGCCGGACGACCTGCTGTCCGGGACCGGACTGCGCACGGCGGCCACGATCGTCGGCTCCGTCCCGGTGCTCGGCACGTACCTGGAAATGGCCCTGTTCGGAGGGCAGTTCCCGGGCCAGGTGGTCATTCCCCGGCTGTACGTGCTGCACGTGCTGCTCGTCCCGGCGCTCCTCGTCGCGCTCGTCACCCTGCACCTGCTGCTCGTGTTCTACCTGAAGCACACGCACTGGGCCGTGCCCGGGCGGACCAACCGCAACGCGGTGGGGCAGCCGATGGTCCCGCACTTCGTCACCAAGTCCTCGGGACTGTTCCTGCTGGTGTTCGGCACGCTGACGGTGACGGGCGGCATCGCGCAGGTCAACCCGGTGTGGAACTACGGCCCGTACCGGCCCGACCAGGTGTCGGCCGGCTCCCAGCCGGACTGGTACGTCGGCTTCCTGGAAGGCGCGATGCGGCTGATGCCCGCCTGGGACACGGTGGTGGCGGGCCACACGATCATGTGGAACGTCTTCGTGCCCACCCTGGTCCTTCCCGGCGTGCTGTTCACCGCGTTGCTCTGCTATCCCTTCCTCGAGAAGTGGGCGACGGGCGACCACGCCGAGCACCACCTGTGCGACCGGCCGCGCAACCGCCCGGCCCGGACCGCCCTCGGAGTGGCCGGGATCGTCTTCTACGCCGTGCTGCTGCTCGCCGGCGGCAACGACGTCATCGCCTTCACCTTCCGGGTCTCGGTCGAGACGATCACCTGGCTGCTGCGCGTCGCGCTGGTGCTCGGGCCGGTCCTGGCCTTCGCCGTCACCAAGCGGATCTGCCTCGCGCTCCAGGCGGCGGACCGCCGCCGGCTGACCCGCGGCGAGGAGACCCGTCAGGTGGAGCAGGCGGTGTACGGCGAGCTGTCCGGCCGCCACCGGCCCGTCCCGGCCGACGTCCGCTACCGGCTGCTGGTACGGGAGTCCCCGGAACCCCTGGCGCTCCCCGAGGACGGGCCGGTGCCCCGCCGGCTGCGGCTGCGGGCCGCCCTGAGCCGCTTCCTGCTCGCCGACCGGGTCGTGCTGCCCGCGCGGGCGGAGGAACGCGCCGCGGTCGCGGAGCGCACGGCGCCGCCCACCCGGCCGCTGGTGCCGGAGGGCTCCGGAGAGGGGGCGGCGGTGCCGGCGGCGGCGGAGGGCGGCGGCGGCGAGGACGTGACGCCTTGACGGGACCGCCCCGCCGGCGGCCCCCGTCTACCGGCCCTCGTCCTCGCCCGCGTACTGGAAGACCAGGCCGCCGACGCCCGCGGCGAGGGTGCCGAGACCGATGAGGGCCAGCCACAGGCCGTAGACGACACCGAGCGCGAGGACGGCCGCCCCGGTGGCGATGAGCACCGGCCAGCCGCTGTGCGGCGGGAACAGGTCGAGCGGGCCGGTCCGGTCCTGCACCTCGCCGTCCCCGCGGTCCTCGGGCCGCGGCCCGTTGACGCGGTGGTGACGGGCGAAGAAGAAGCAGACCAGCAGGGCCATCAGGAAGGCCACGGTCAGCGCGGCGATGCCCGCGGGTTCCCGCGCCCAGACCCCGTACAGGACGTCCACGGCGAGGAAGAAGCCCGCCGTGACGGCGAACACGAACGCCTCGGCCCTCATCCGTTCTCCCCTTCCTCCACTGCCTTCCGCACCCGGTCCCGCGCGTCTCCCGTCCACGTCCCGGGGCCGGGAGACTGCGGATGGTGCAGGTCGGAGGCGGGCGAGTCGGACCGTACGCGGGGCAGGGCGAGGAAGTTGTGCCGGGGCGGCGGGCACGAGGTCGCCCACTCCAGCGAACGGCCGTACCCCCACGGGTCGTCCACGCCCGCCTCGCGTCCCCGCGTCCGGGTGCGCACCACGTTGTACAGGAACGGGAGGGTCGACAGGCCGAGCAGGAAGGAGCCGACGGTCGAGACGGTGTTGAGGAGCGTGAACCCGTCGGCCGCGAGATAGTCGGCGTAGCGCCTCGGCATGCCCTCCTCCCCCAGCCAGTGCTGCACCAGGAACGTCGTCTGGAATCCCGTGAAGAGGGTCCAGAAGTGGATCCGGCCCAGGCGTTCGTCGAGCATCCGTCCCGTCCACTTGGGCCACCAGAAGTAGAAACCCGCGAACATCGCGAAGACGACGGTCCCGAACAGCACGTAGTGCAGGTGCGCCACGATGAAGTACGAGTCGGTGAGGTGCAGGTCGAGCGGGGGCGAGGCGATCAGCACACCGCTGAGCCCGCCGAGCAGGAACGTGACGAGGAAGCCGATCGCGAACAGCATCGGGCTCTCGAAGGAGAGGCTGCCGTGCCACATGGTGCCGATCCAGTTGAAGAACTTGACGCCCGTCGGCACGGCGATGAGGAACGACATCAGCGAGAAGAACGGCAGCAGCACGGCCCCGGTCGCGAACATGTGGTGCGCCCACACGACGGCGGAGAGCATGGTGATCCCGATCGTCGCCCCGACCATGCCGACGTACCCGAAGAGCGGTTTCCTGCTGAACACCGGGATGACCTCGGAGATCACGCCGAAGAACGGCAGCGCGACGATGTAGACCTCCGGGTGTCCGAAGAACCAGAACAGGTGCTGCCAGAGCAGGGCGCCGCCGGAGGCCGCGTCGAAGACGTGGGCGCCGAACTTCCGGTCGGCCTCCAGGGCGAGCAGCACCGCGGTGAGCACGGGGAAGGCGAGCAGGGCGAGGACGGAGGTGAGCAGCACGTTCCAGGTGAAGATCGGCATCCGGAACATCGTCATGCCCGGGGCCCGCAGGCACACGATCGTGGTGATGAAGTTGACCGAGGTGAGGGTGGTCGCGACGCCCGAGAGGACCAGACCCATGGTCCACAGGTCACCGCCCGCTCCGGGCGAGAACACCGGCCCGTTGAGCGGGGCGTAGGCGAACCAGCCGAAGGACGCGGCTCCGCCGGGGACGACGAAGCCGGACACGACCATCGTCCCGCCGAGGGCGAAGAGCCAGTAGGTCAGGGCGTTCAGGCGGGGGAAGGCCACGTCGGGCGCGCCGATCTGGAGCGGCATGACGGCGTTGGCGAAGCCGGCGAACATGGGGGTGGCGAAGAGCAGCATCATCACGGTGCCGTGCACGGTGAAGAGCTGGTTGTACTGCTCGGCGCTGACCAGGGACAGTCCCGGCCGCATGAGTTCGGCGCGCATCACCATGGCCAGCAGCCCGGCGAGCAGGAAGAACGCGAACGACGTGACCATGTACAGATAGCCGACGACCTTGTGGTCCGTGGTCGTCAGCAGCCCCAGGAACCTGACTCCGGACCGGATCCGCCGGTCCACGGCCGTGTCCGCGACCGTCGGCGCGGGCGCCGTGTCCCGGCTCTCCGGCAGCGCGCTGTCCCGCCGCATCGTGCACCCCAGTGTCTCGTCGGCCAAGGCCGAGGCCCGTGCCGCGATCCTGCCGCCGTACGGGGCGACGGGGAGGCCGCCGGGCGGCGACGCGCACGGAATTCACCGGTTCGTCGCCGAGGACCTGCCGGGGCGGGACGCCCGGGACCGGCGGGACGCCTCGGGCCTCGCGGGGGGGGTGCCGGGGCGCCAGGCCCCAGAACCCGCGGGACCCCCGGGCCTCGCGGGAAGGGCAGCGCTCTCCCCCGGGCAGGGTGAAGGCGGGCTCCCGGTCGGGGAGTCCGCCTTCGGTGAGGGCTTCGTGGGTAACGGCTCAGGGGCCCGTCACCTGGGGGTTCGGAGTCGGTAGGGGTGGAGGGTCAGGGTTCGTCGGGCGGGCGGCCGCCGGGGATTCCGCCGTCCGGTGCGACGCCCTTCTCCGCCTGCCCGGGCCGGCTTCCCCGGTCCCCGCCGCGGTCCCGGGGAGCCGCGTGCCGCCCGGTCCGCTGCTCAGCCGTCTCCTTGCGCTCGTCCTCACGGTGGGCCTGCCGCTCCTTGAGCTCGGCGAGGTCACGTGGCGTGGCCGAGGTCCTGCCTCCGCCCGGCTGCGTACCGCTCCGTGATCCGTTCATGGCCGCCTCCTGATGTCGTACGGGTCCGCCGGTCAGCGGTCTGCCGCCTCCTCCGGCCCGCTGCGCGGCCAGCGCAGGAGCGCGCCGATGCCGCCTGCCGGGATGTCGGCCGAGCTGTCGCCCGGCACCATGACGGCCTCGCCGCCGGTCGCCGCCGCGCTCAGCACCAGGGCGTCGTCCGCGCGGGCGGCGTGCGGGCTGCCGGCGCCCAGCGACTCGGCCTCGGAACGCCGTACCGCCACCTGGTCCGGCGCGTCGCCGACCCAGACCTCGCGGCCGGAATCGGCGCCCTCGGGGCTGATCAGCAGCGTGTCGACCCGGTGCTGCCGGACGGCGTCGACCACCGCCGGGATGCCCTCGACCGCCGTACGGTCCCGGTCGCCGTCGGCGCGGCCCGCGCGGAAGCGGTCGAGAACCTCCTCGGTGCCCTGCGCCGCCATCTCCATCCGGGCCGCCTCGACGTCGGCCATCAGGAGATCGGTGTCGGCTCCGGCCGCCCTGCCGCCGTGCTCGCTGATCCTGGTCATCTCCCTCAGGTCCGCCGGCAGCCTTTCGCGTACGGCGTGGCACTCGCGCGCGCCTCCGGCCAGCATCATCATCGCGGCGCCGTGGGCGCGGCAGAGCGCGGCGAGCTCGTCGGCGATCAGGGCGGCGTTCTCCTCCCAGGTGTTCTCGACGGCGGCGTCGAAGTGCGTGGCCGACCAGTCGCCCGAGGACGCCTTGTGCAGGGGCCAGTCACGGCCTTCGACCGAGCCCGCCTCCTCCGCCGTGGCCGCTCCATGGACGCGGTAGTCCGCGCCACCGCGGTCGACGCGCGCCACGAGGCATACGGGCGCCTGTCCGACGGGTTCGAGCAGCGGCGTGACGTGGGGCAGGTCCGCCCAGAGCGCCTCGGTCACGCTCGGCGGCCGGTCGAGACCGCGGGTGAGCGCGACCCGCCCCTCCGCGGCGAAGAGCGCCAGTCCGCGCTGTCCGGTGTCGGGCCGCACCCGGTCCAGCGCCTCGCGCACCGCTCGGGTGGTCTCCTTGTCCGCGCCCTGTTCCTCCAGGGAGCGGCACAACTCACTCCAGGTGAGTTCCCGGCGCTGTGCCGACGCTTCGTCGGGCGGTCCGGTGGTCGCGTACACGGAGGCCCAGGGTCCCTTGTGGGTCACGGGCTCCAGGAAGTCGAGCTTCACCCTCATCACCTCGCACGCCGGTGTGGTGTGTCGGTCGGTCGCGATGCCCCTGTCAGTCGCCGCGGCCGTCGATCCCGGTGTCCCGGTGGACCGCCGCCTCCTCGGCGGCGATCTCGTCGTCGGGACCGGTGTCGCGGGCGGTGACGCCGCCGGGGACCGGCGGGTCGGGTACGACGAGGCGTCCGGCCGGCGTGGCGCCGGACTCCTCGTCGAGCGGCTCGCCCTCGCCGCCGGGAAGGTCTCCGACGTCGTCGCCCTCCGCGGGCGTCACGTCGGGGCGCTCCTCCGCCAGGCGGTCGTCGAGGCTGGTGCCTTCGCGTTGGTCGTCGGTCGTCGGGCCGCGGCGGGTGAGCACGCTCGGCCGGTCGGGCGGCGAGAATCCCGGTTCTTCGGGGCTTTCGCCCGGCTCCAGGTCCAGCATGTTCTCCGGGTCGAGCGGGTCGCTCGGCCGGTTGGCGGCGTCCGAGCCGGTCGGCTGGTAGACGTCGTCGCCGCGTGCGTCCGTGTCTGTCGCGTCCGTGTCCGTCGGGTCCGTGGCGGGCTCCTCGGGCGCCGTCACTTCCCCTCGCCTTCCTCCTTGTCGTACGGCGGCGGGTCCACCGGAGGCTCGGGGTCGTGCCATTCCTCGGCACGCGTCGGATGCCCGGACCTGACCTGGCCCTCGACTTCCTTCTTGCGTTCGTCGTCCAGTCGGGGACCGGACTTGCTGCTGCCGCGCTGAGGCGTGGTCATGGCTCTCCTCCTCCTGCGCACGCTGTTGCTCGGTATCGGCGTACCTCGCTGCGCGACTACCCGCTGGGGACGAATGAAACCGGCCCGGCGGGGCAGTCGTCGGACCGCACGGCCGTGCCGGCGTGCCGGAACCCCTGAGCAGGAGGTGACGGTCATGACCGTCCCGAGCAACCCCGATCCCGACCCCCGTTCCACGACGGGCCTGGAGCCCGGCGGGGGCGTGCCTCCGGGCGAGACGCCTCCGGCGGAGACGGGCACGAGCACCGGCGTCGGCCCGCACCGGCGTCCGACCCGCGGCTGGGCCGCCGGTCCGCTGGTCATCGTGCTCATCGTCGTCTTCGTGGTCGCCCTCTTCTTCGCGGTGTACGGAATCGTCCTGGCCACCCGCTGACCCCGGCGAGGTGTGCCGTACGGGCGGGTGCCGGCTCCCGGCACCCGCCCGTACGTCGCTCCGCGCGCGTACGCCGCTCCGCGCCCGTACGCCGCTCTGCGCTCTCCCGGTCAGCTCTGACCGGTGATGTTGACCATCCACGTGATGCCGAACTTGTCCGTGCACATGCCGAACACGTCGCCCCACATCTGCTTCTCCAGGGGGACGGAGACGTCTCCGCCGGAGGACAGTTTCTCCCAGTAGCCGCGCAGCTCTTCCGCGTCGTCGCCGCTCAGGCTGACCGCGTAGTTGTTCCCGGGCCGGTGCTCCATGCCGGGCGGCAGGTCGGCCCCCATCAGCGTGAATCCGCGGTCGGTCTCCAGCATGCCGTGCATGATCTTGTCCTCGTAGCCGGGCGGCGTCTGCGAGCCGAACTCGCCGTAGCCGCTGAGGCTCAGCGTGCCGCCGAGGACGCTCTTGTAGAACTCCATGGCCTGCCGCGCATCGCCGGAGAAGCTGATGTACGGGTTGAGTCGAGATGCCAAGGGTCGCTCCCTTCGGGTGACGAACGATGTCAGGCGGCCAGCTTATGGCGCTATGGGGTGATTTGAGCGTTGTGGTGGTCCTGGTGGCTCGTCCGGTCGCGGCGGATGTCTGTTCCGGCGGCCGCCGGGTAGTCGTCGGGCGAGAACCGCGGAAGCGGAGAGGCGGAGAGGATCATGGGCAGGCAGGCCGAGAACCGGGCGACCGACGGTGGTGCCCGCCGTCGACGCAGGCTCAGCGACGAGGAGTTCGTCCTCCTGATGCGGGAGGCCCGCGCGGAGGCGCGGCGCTTCTCGGTCGGCCGCCCGCCCGGGGAGGAGACCGACTTCGCGCTCCGTACGCAGCACGCCGAGTTCGGCGCCGCCGCCCACTGAGCGGGCCGCGACACGCTGCCCGGCCCCACCGACGAGGGGCTGTTTCCCTCGTGGACACGCGGGCAGTCGCGAGGCGAAAGCGCCCGTCACAGTCAAGCCCGTCACGGTCAAGGGGGCCGGGTCATGTCCACAGGAACCGTTCTGGCCATCGTCATTCCGATCGCGGTCGTGATCGTCCTGATCGTCCTGGCCTTCGTGCTCGACCGCCGCAGACGGAACCGGCTGCGGGAGCGTTACGGCTCCGAGTACGACCGCACGGTCGACGAGGCGGGCGGCCGGCGGGCGGCCGAGTACGACCTCGGCGCACGCGAGGAGCGGCACGACTCGCTCGACATCCGCCCGCTCGACGAGGACCTGAGGAAACGCTATCTGCGCGAGTGGCGCGGCGTGCAGGAGCAGTTCGTCGACCACCCCGAGTCGGCGGTCCACGACGCGGACCGGCTGGTGACGGCCGTCATGCGCGAGCGCGGCTATCCCACCGAGGACTTCGAGCAACAGGTCCGTGACCTGTCCGTCGAACACGGCCGCACCCTGGAGCACTACCGCGCGGCACACGACGTCGAACACCTCAGCTCACGGCACCAGGCCACCACCGAGCAGCTGCGCGGGGCGATGATCCACTACCGGGTCCTCTTCGACGAACTGCTCGCCGACGGAAACCAGTCCGGCTCCGGCCGGGCCTGAGAGTCAGGACTTCGGCATGCGCGACAACGACCCTTCCGGACGGGCCGACACCGGCCTGTCGACCGAGGACATCGCCCGGGGCCCGGTCGGGAAAGAGCGTGAGCCCGGGAGCACGACCGAACCCGGGTCCGAAGCCGGACCCGAGACCGGACCCGAGACCGGGGTCGGACCCGGGACCGGGACGGAACGCGAGGGCGGCTGGGGCCGTGAGACCGACTCCGGTGCGCCTCCGACGTACCCCGGCGAGAGCATCGCCACGAGCGGCGGCGAGTACGCCGGCACCGGCGCGGACACGGCGACCGATGCGGACACCGTGACCGGCGCCCGTACCGCCACGGACGGCGACGAGACCGGCGCCGCCAGGGCGGACCGTGCGGCGGAGGAGACGCCGCGGCTGATGGAGTCCGCGGACGAGGAGGATTTCCGGACCCGCTGGCACGACATCCAGAGCATGTTCGTGGACGATCCCCGCGAGGCGGTGCACGCGGCCGACACCCTCGTCGCCGACGTGATGCAGAAACTCGCCGCCACCTTCGCCGACCACCGGCGGACGCTCGAAGGGCAGTGGAAGCAGGGCGAGGACGTCGACACCGAGGACCTCCGCACGGCCCTGCGGCAGTACCGCTCCTTCTTCAGGCGGCTGCTCAGCCACGGCGCGGACCATGGGAGCGAGGAAGCGTGATGACGACGAACACGAGACGCCCCGTGGCGGGAACGGCGCCCGTACGGACGGCAGCACTGCTGATCGGCGCCGCGTTCCTGGTGGTCGGGATCCTGGGCTTCATCCCGGGCGTGACCACCGACTACGACGCGATGACCTTCGCCGGACACGACTCGGGCGCCGAACTGTTCGGCGTCTTCCAGGTCTCCGTCCTGCACAACATCGTGCACCTGCTCTTCGGTGTCGCGGGCATCGCCATGTCCCGGACCGCGCCCACGGCCCGTTCGTTCCTCGTCGGCGGCGGTCTGATCTATCTGGCCCTGTGGCTGTACGGCCTGCTGATCGACCTCGCCGACGACGCCAACTTCGTTCCCGTCAACGAACCCGACAACTGGCTCCACTTCGGCCTGGGCCTCGCGATGCTCCTCCTGGGTCTGCTGCTCGCCAGGCCGCGCCGGGCCCGCTGACGCCCGCGCCTCCCCCAGGCGGGATCCGGGGGCGCGACGGGGCCGCCGCGTCAGCCGTGGACCCGCGAGGTGACGCTGAAGAGGCCGGTCATCGTCCCCAGCGGGGCGCTGACGTCCTCCCAGAACCCGTTGATCCACGGAAGGGCGAGCACGAGGAGGAACAGCCCTACGGCCAGCGGGATGAACTCTGGTCGGCCCATGTCTCCAGCACACCCGGGATCCGGAGCGCCCGCCCCCAGGGATCGGCCGAACGAGGGTTTCGCCGGTGTGTCGCGCGGGCCGCGCGACGCGCGCGGGCAGGGTGGGAGCATGTCGGTGAATCCGCGAGCGGTCGGTGCGCTGCTCGGCACGGCGGCGCTGCTGTGCGTACTGGGCGGGTGTGGCGCCTCGCCGGCGCACGAGCGAGGGGCCTCCGAAGCGGGGCGGCGGTTCGCCGCGGCACTGGCCGCCGGGGACTACCGCACCGGTTGTGAGCTGCTCGCGCCCGAGACCCGCGACCAGGTCGAGGAGGACGCGGAGGGCCCGTGCGGCCCCGCCCTGCGCGAGCTGGAGCTGCCGCGGGCGGGTGCGACGCGGGGCGTCGACGTGTACGGCCGCGACGCCATGCTCCGCATGACGGGCGACACGCTGTTCCTGTCGCTGTTCCACGGCGGCTGGCGGGTGACCGCGGCCGGCTGCGAACCGCAGGCGGAGGACGAGCCCTACCACTGCTCGCTCAAGGGAGGATGACGCGATGAGGGCCGTGTTCATCGGCTGTGTCCTGACGATCCTGGGCGGCCTCGCCTACTTCACCGCGATCGGGGCGATGCACAGGTGACCGGGCGGACGTCCGGGCCGGGAGGCGAGGACCGGACCGGGTTCTGGCGGTCCAACAGCCTGACCCTCGCCTTCGGGGCGGCCTTCTTCGTCGTCCTCGCCGCGCAGGCCGTCGCGGGCCGCGCCGAGTTCAACGAGCAGCTGACCCTGGACGGACTCCAGCAGGTCGGGCTCGGCGAGTACCTGATGTCCTCGGACTTCGCCGCCGACGTCACCGAGAACTGGCAGTCCGAGTTCCTGCAGTTCTTCCTGTACGTGTTCGGGACGGTCTATCTGGTCCAGCGCGGCTCGCCGGAGTCGAAGCCGCTGGACCGCGCGGGGACCGAGAGCGACCGCCAGCAGCGGATGGGCGACCACGCGGAGCCGGTCTCGCCCCGCTGGGCGGGGACGAAGGACTGGCGCCAGGGGCTGTACTCCCGCTCGCTGGGCCTGGTCATGGCGGTGTTCTTCCTGCTGTCCTGGCTGGCCCAGTCCGTGGCCGGCGTCGCCGCGTACAACGGCGAGCGGCTGCGGCGGCTCCAGGCCCCGATCGACTGGGGCGCGTACCTCGGATCCTCCGACTTCTGGAACCGCTCGCTGCAGAACTGGCAGTCCGAGCTGCTCGCCGTGGCCGCGATGGCCATCCTGTCCGTCTACCTGCGTCAGCGCGGCTCCCCCGAGTCCAAGCCGGTCGGCGCCCCGCACTCCGCCACCGGCGTCGAGGGCTGACCCCGGCCGTCGCCGGGCGGCCGTTTACGGCCGGGCCCACGGGGAACCGCGCGACACATGATGCACATCGGCTACACGATGATGACCGAACAGACCGGCCCGCGTGAGCTGGTCCGGGACGTGGTCGAGGCGGAGGCCGTGGGCTTCGACTTCTCCGTGGTCTCGGACCACTCCTTCCCGTGGCTGGAGTCCCAGGGGCACGCGCCGTACGTGTGGAGCGTGCTCGGGGCGGCCGCGCAGGCCACGTCCAGCATCCCGCTGATGACGTTCGTGACCTGCCCGACCTTCCGCTACCACCCGGCGGTGGTCGCGCAGAAGGCGGCGACCGTGCAGCTCCTGTCCGAGGGCCGCTTCCGGCTCGGCCTCGGCTCCGGCGAGAACCTCAACGAGCACGTCGTCGGCGCGGGCTGGCCCTCCGCCCGGGTCCGGCTGGAACGGCTCGAGGAGGCGGTCGGGATCATCCGGGCGCTGTTCACGGGAGAGTACGTGACCCGGCACGGACGGCACTTCCAGGTCGACGCCGCCCGGCTGTGGGACCTGCCCGAGACCCCGCCGCCCATCGGGATCGCCGCCTCCGGCCCCCGCTCCTGCGCCCTCGCGGGCAACCACGGCGACCTGCTGATCGCCACCGAGCCGGAGCGCGAGCTCGTCGACGCCTTCGACGCCCACGGCGGTGCGGGCAAGCCCCGGATCGGCCAGCTTCCGATCTGTTACGACACCGACCGGGACGCGGCGGTGGCCCGCGCGCACGCACAGTTCCGCTGGGCGCTCGGCGGCTGGCGCATGAACGCCGAGCTGCCCCTGCCGGCGGGCTTCGAGCAGGCCGCCGCGCACGTCCGTCCGGAGGACGTGGCCGAGGCGTTCCCCTGCGGGGACGATCCCGACGCGGTCGTGAAGGCGGCGCGGGCGTACGAGGAGGCCGGCTTCACCGATCTCGCCCTGGTCCAGATCGGCGGCGGGCAGCAGCGCCCGTTCCTGCGCTGGGCCGAGGACACGCTGCTGCCGGCCCTGCGCGAGCGCTGAGCCCGCCGTCCGGGGTCAGCGGTCGAGGGGTTTGCCGGCGGTCTCC
Source organism: Streptomyces sp. NPDC127092 (assembly GCF_042722475.1). Lineage (NCBI taxonomy): Bacteria > Bacillati > Actinomycetota > Actinomycetes > Kitasatosporales > Streptomycetaceae > Streptomyces > Streptomyces sp. NPDC127092. The sequence continues at coordinate 14,228 of NZ_JBHXFE010000059.1, read as the reverse complement.
GGCAGCCGCAGGTACACGACGGACGACACCAGACACAGCACCGCGACGTACCAGGGGAACAGGTCCGGCCTGCCCAGGTCCTTCACCAGCGTGCCGACGTAGGGCGCCGTCCCGCCGAAGAGCGCGACGGTCAGCGAGTACGGGAAGCCGATGCCCGCGGCCCGTACGCGCGCGGGGAAGGTCTCCGCGTTCACCGCGGCCGAGACCGACGTGAAGCCGGTCAGCAGCACCATGCCGGCGCACTGGACGAGGAGCAGGTTGAGGAAGGAGCCGTCGAGCGCGCGCAGCAGGGGCACCACGAGCACCGCGAAGCCCAGCCCGAAGAACAGCAGGGCCGGCCTGCGCCCGAAGCGGTCGGACAAGATGCCGCCGAGCGGCTGCAGCGCGGCGAAGAACGCGAGGGACAGGGTGCCGGCGAGCAGCGCGTCCTCCTTGGCGATGCCGGTCTCGAGCTCCGCGTAGGTCGGCAGGTAGGAGGTCCAGGTGTAATACGCGAGGGTGCCGCCCGCGGTGATGCCGCAGATCAGCAGCGAGGCCCGCGGGTGGTGACGGAGCGCGTCGAGCAGTCCGGGCCGGCGGTCCTCGGCGTGGTGGCCGCCGCGGGTCTCCTCGGCGCCGCGGCGGATCCAGAAGCCCGCGAGGCTGAGCACCGCGCCGAGCAGGAACGGTACGCGCCAGCCCCAGCCGTCCATGGCATCCGCGGGCAGCACGGCGACGAGGAACGCTGCGGTGCCGGAGGCGGCGAGCTGGCCGACGGACGTGGAGACGTACTGGAAGGAGGAGAACAGTCCGCGGCGGCCGGGGCCCGCCGATTCCACCAGGAAGGTGGTCGACGCGGCGAACTCACCTCCGACCGAGAGGCCTTGGAGCAGCCGGGCCGTCACGAGCACGACGGGGGCGAGGACTCCGGCGGCGGCGTAGGTGGGCGTGAGGCCGACCAACAGGCTGCTGCCGCCCATCAGCAGGATGGTGACGGTGAGCGCGGTGCGGCGGCCGCGCCGGTCGGCGACGGCGCCCATGAGGAGCCCGCCGACCGGGCGCATGAAGAAGCCGACGGCGAAGACGGCGAACGTGGACAGGAGCGGGACCAGCGAGTTCCCGGTGCCGGGCGGGAAGACCTGGCGCGCCAGGTAGGCGGCGAGGAAGGTGTACGCGTACCAGTCGTACCACTCGACGGCGTTGCCGACGGAGGCGGCGAGCAACTGCCGTAACGGACGGGCCGGGGGCGCCGGGACGGCAGGGGCGGGCGGCGCGGGAGCGGCGCCGGGCGGCGTCGAGCCGCCGGTCGACGAGGGGGAGGCAGACGGGGACGGAGACGGGGACGGGGACGGGGACGGGGACGGGGATTCTGTCATGATCACGCTCTGCCCGACCTTCGGACTCCCTACGCACCGCCCCTCCCGGTGCCGATGCCGCCGTCAGGCAGGCGGGGGCGACCCCGGGGGCGTGGCCCGGAGGTCGGCGAGCAGTTCCGCCTGACCGGCCAGCACGCCCGAGAGGATCGAGCGGGCGACGGCCAGCAGTTCCGCCACCTGAGGGTCGGTCAGGGTGTAGGAGACGGCCGAGCCTTCGCGGCGGGCGACGACGAGGTTGGAGCGGCGCAGGACCGCGAGCTGCTGCGAGAGGTGGGCGGGCTCGACGCCGATCTCGGCGAGCATCTCGGAGACGAGGTGCTCGCGGCGGCTCAGGAGTTCCAGGACGCGGATGCGTACGGGGTGGCCGAGCGTCTTGAAGAATTCCGCCTTCAGCTGGTAGAGCGGCGCGCTCACCGCACCCACCGCCGTTCCGCGCCCGGGCCCGTACCGCGGGCGGCCCGCCCGGCCATCTCCCGGCCGGCCGCCGGCCGGGTCCGTCGCGCTGCCTGTCCAGAACTCTTCCTCATGGGACCATCCTCGCCCCTCCGCGCCGATGCGACGGCCTTCCCATCGGATATCCCATGGCAGGTATCGCCTTCTTCATTGGATCCCTATGGGTCGGCCGTCCTACCGTCGACGTCGTCGCCCCTTCCGCCGGCCCCGCCGGGGCCCGTGACTTCCGGAGCACTCCCATGTCGAAGATCCTTTTCGTGATGACCGGCGCCGACCGCTGGACGCTGGCCGACGGCACCGAGCACCCCACCGGCTTCTGGGCCGAGGAGGCCGTCACGCCCTACGAGGCCTTCACCGCCGCCGGGCACGAGGTCGTCGTCGCGACGCCGGGCGGAGTCGAGCCGCCGGTCGACGCCGGCAGCCTCGCCGCGGAGACCAACGGCGGGCAGGAGGGCGCCGACCGGATCGCCGCCGCGCTGGCCGCCATGGACGAGATCAGGAACCCGGTGAAGCTGGAGGACGTCGACCTCGCGGACTACGACGCCGTCTTCTACCCCGGCGGCCACGGCCCCATGGAGGACCTCGCGGTGAACACCGCCTCCGGGCGGCTGCTGACCGCCGCCCTGGAGTCGGGCAGGCCGCTCGGCGTCGTCTGCCACGGTCCGGCCGCGCTGCTCGCCGCCGAGAAGGCGGACGGCGGCAACGCCTTCGCGGGCTACGAGGTCGCCGCGTTCACGAACGCCGAGGAGATGCAGGCCGGCCTCGGCGAGCGCGCGAAGTGGCTCCTGGAGACCCGGCTCGTCGAGGCGGGCGTGGTCGTGAAGGCCGGCGAACCGTGGGCTCCGCACGTCGTCGTCGACCGCAACCTGGTCACCGGCCAGAACCCCGCCTCCTCCGCCCCGCTCGCCGCCGAGCTGCTCAAGAAGCTGGCCTGAGTCCCCGGCGGGGCTGGACCGACCGCCTCCGGAGCCTCTACGCTGCTCCCACCTACTCAATTTGTTGATTAGTCGTGGAGGTCAGGATGAAGGCATTCCGACAGGCGGTCGAGGCCGGCGACCACGCCGCGATCGAAGCCCTCCTCGCCGAGGACGTCGTCTTCACCAGCCCCGTGGCCTTCAAGCCGTATCCGGGCAAGGCGATCACGGCGGCCATCCTGCGCGGTGTCGGCCGGGTCTTCACCGACTTCCGCTACGTACGGGAGATCGTCGGCGCGGACGGGCGTGACCACGCCCTGGTCTTCAAGGCGAAGGTCGGCGACCGGGAGATCGACGGCTGCGACTTCCTGCACCTCGACGAGGACGGCCGGATCGACGACTTCACGGTGATGGTCCGGCCGCTGTCCGCCGCCAAGGCGCTCTCCGAGGCCATGGGGGCGCAGTTCGAGCGGATCGCCGCCGAGGCCGCCGAGGCCGAGGGAGCTGCGGGGGCCGCGGGAGCTGCCGACCGCGGCCTGCATTTCGGCGGATGACCGTTCCCGCCTCTTGTCGATCAGGGGAGGCCTGTGCTGCAATCCGTGGCGAACACACCTACGGACCGGGATGCTCGTCAGTCCCGGGGCGGCCCCACTGGCGCGGGGCCGGACGGCGGGGAGCGTCACGCGATGCGCGTGCGCTGGACGCCGGGCGTACGGGGACCACGTTTCCACGTACCCGCAGGAGCAACGCCATGAGCAAGCACGTCCTCGCCCAGAACCAGTACGGCAAGGCCGAGAACCGCATCGTCACGATCACCCGCCAGGGCAACGAGGGCGCCTGGCACGGGATCCGCGACCTGAACGTCTCCGTCGCGCTGCGCGGCGAGTTCCGCGAGGTCCATCTGACCGGCGACAACGGCAACTGTCTGCCGACCGACACCACCAAGAACACCGTCTACGCCTTCGCCAAGGAACACGGCATCGCCTCGCCCGAGGCGTTCGCGATCCTGCTGGCCAAGCACTTCGTGCACTCCCAGCCGGTGATCCACGAGGCGCAGATCCGGGTCGAGGAGTTCGGCTGGGACCGGATCCCCGTGCCCACCCGCGCCGAACAGCACTCCTTCGTCCGCAAGGGCCAAGAGGTGCGCACCGCGCAGGTCACGTACAGCGGTCACACCGGGCAGCTCCAGGTCATCTCCGGCCTGAAGGAACTGACCGTCATGAACTCGACCAACTCCGAGTTCCACGGCTTCATCAAGGACAGGTACACGACCCTCCAGGAGGCCTACGACCGGATCCTGGCCACCAAGGTCACGGCCCGCTGGGCCCACTCCGCGATCGCCGCCGGCGAGCCGGACTTCGCCTGGGACCGCTCGTACAAGCAGGTCAGGCGCCACATGCTGGAGGCGTTCGCCGAGACGTACAGCTACTCGCTGCAGCAGACGCTCAACGCGATGGCCGAGCGGGTCCTGGACAACTGCGGAAGCGTGAACGAGGTCCGCCTCAACCTGCCCAACAAGCACCACTTCCTCGTCGACCTCGAGCCCTTCGGCATGAAGAACGACAACGAGGTGTACTACGCCGCCGACCGGATGTACGGCCTGATCGAGGGCACCATCCACCGCGACGGCGTCCAGCCGGTCATCGCCACCAGCGACTGGATCACCGCCTGACACCTTTCCGCCCGGCGCCGCCGCGGCCGGTCTCCAGGCCGGTCAGCAGCGCGTCGAGCGGGGTGGGCGTGCCGGTCGGCGGGAGGGCCTCGACCAGGGCGCGGCCGTAGTGGATCTTGCGGCCCTTCTTCGTGCCGAGGAAGCGGCGCAGCTGCTGCTGCGGTGTGCGGGTGCGCTGTTCGGGCTGGCGCAGGAAGGTCTGCAGGGGGCGCAGGTCGCCCTGCGCCTCGACGACTTCCCGCACCCGCTCGTGGCCGAGCGCGCGGATGAGTTCGTCCTCCAGGTCCGCCTCGCAGACGTGGAACTCCTGCCCGTCCGACACGCCCGCCCGCTCCCAGCCGCGCGCGTAGTAGGCGCGCTCCCGCTCGTCGCACAGGCCGGTGAGGCGCAGGCCGAGGCCGGGCGGGCCGAGGAGGCGCGCGAACCGGGCCACGTTCATCGCGCCGTTCATGGACAGGACGCAGACGCCCTCGGCCGCCAGGTCGCGGCCGCGGCGCGCGGCGAGCGCCTCGACGGCGGCGACGTCGCTCAGCCCTTCGAGCAGGACGACGGTCCGTACGGGCAGCCGCGCGGCGAGCTCCCGCGCCGGGTCACCGGGGCCGCCCGCCGCCCACGTCGTGACCGCCTGCCGGAACGCCTCCATGTCACTCATGGGACGAGTCTCCGGCCCTCGCGGGCGCCACGCCAGGCAATTTCCGCCGGTGGACGGGCGCCGGACGCCGGCCTGGCCCGTCCTGCCGCCGCTCCGCTCAGTCGTCGAAGGAGCCGTGCCGTCCGGCGCCCGACGCGAAGCGTGCGGCGCCCGCCGTGGTCTCGCCCGCCGACAACGGGACCATGCCGTGGCGGAGTTCGGCCGCCAGGGCCTCGGGCTCGGGCAGGCCGTGCTGTTCGCGGACGGACAGCCGGTCGTGGCGCAGACACCGTTGCGGGAAGGCGGCGATCTCGCGGGCGAGCGCCTCGGCCGCGGCGCGGGAACGGCCCGGCGGGACGAGGCGGTTGGCGAGGCCGATGGCGTGGGCCTCGACGGCCGGAACGGGTCGGCCGGTGAGGATCAGGTCCATGGCGCGGCTCTCGCCGATCAGCCGGGGCAGGCGGACGGTGCCGCCGTCGATCAGCGGCACGCCCCAGCGACGGCAGAACACGCCCAGGACGGCGTCCTCCTCGACCACCCGCAGGTCGCACCACAGGGCCAGTTCGAGACCGCCGGCCACGGCGTGTCCGGCGACGGCCGCGATGACCGGCTTGGTCAGGCGCAGCCGGGTCGGTCCCATGGGGCCGTCGCCGTCCTCGGCCACCCGGTTGCCGCGCTCGGTGCCCACGGCCTTGAGGTCCGCGCCGGCGCAGAACGTCCCGCCTTCTCCCCACAGCACGGCGACCGACGCCTCGTCGTCCGCCTCGAACTCCCGGAAGGCCTCCACCAGTCGGGCCGCGGTCGGACCGTCCACGGCGTTGCGGGCGGCGGGCCGCGACAGCACGACGGTCGTCACCGGCCCGTCCCGCTCGACACGTACGGAAGGGCTCATGTCCGGATCCCGCTCGCGCGAGGGCGAGGGCGAGGGCGAGGCCGGGATCGGGGCCGGGGGCCGGGGCGCGGCGGCGTCGGTCATGCCCGCATTCTCACGCGCCCGCGACCGCACCACCAGGCCCCGCCACGCCGTCGGCGTCGTGCGACGTTCACGGGGCGTCGGCCGTGAACAGGCTGATGTTCAGCCGGGCGCCGGGCGCGGCGGCGAGGTCGGCGAGGCAGGTCGTGAGCCGGCCGGGGCCGTGTACGGCGTGGCGCACCGGGAGTTCCGAGCCGTCGTAGAAGGGGATCGGGGCGGAGGCGCAGTCGCGGTAGAGCGGGCCGGTCACGGGGTCGTCGAGGACGTCGCGCTCGAGCCGGGCCAGGCCGTCGTTGGCGGGGCGCAGGGCGGCGCTCTGCTTCAGGTGCGGCATCATGGCCGGCACCCACTGGGTCTCCCAGTCGGTGAGGACCTCGGTGCGGGCCTCGGGGTCGAGCAGCATGTAACGCATGATGTTGGCCGGGGCCTGCCCGCGCGGGAAGAAGCGGCGGAACCCCTCGTTGTGGACGAGCACGTTCCACTCGGCGTCGTGGACGAAGGCCACGGAGTCGCCGACCCGGTCGATGACCCGCTGCCAGACCCCGGCTATGGACATGCCGGAGCTGCTGTGCAGCGGGTGCGGCGGGTGCTCCTTGCGGAGCAGCTGCCACAGGAAGGCCCACTCGTGTTCGTCCAGCCGGAGGGTCCGGGCGACCGCGGTGAGGAAGTCGGTGGCCGGGTTGGCGAGCTGACCGTTCTCGAACCGGTTGTAGGTGCCGACGGTCCGCGTGAGCAGCACGTCCATCTGCTCCTGGCTCAGTCCGGCGGCCCGGCGCCCGGGGCCGGGCCGCCGCTCCGGGAACCCCATGGTGACGGGGTCGAGCGCGGCCCGGCGCTTCTGGAGGATCTCCTTCAGACGGCCTCGGTCACTGGCCGAGAGTCTCATGCGGCACCTTTCGTCCGGACGGCCGCCGGCCGCCGCCGGCGGCTCTCATTATCTGCATGATCATCCACTGGAAAGCCGGGCGGGCCGGCGGAAGACTCCATCCCGCGAACCACCGGCGCCCCGGACCGAACGGGGGATCCGGGGCACCGGTGGTCGATGTCCGCGGCGGGCCGTGGACACGACCGCAGCGATCTGATCGGAAGATCTCCCGGTTTCCCGTCACATCTTCTTCGGCCGGTCCGTCAGTGCTGTGAAGACGCCGGAGAGGCGCCCGGCGCCCCGGCAGACCGACACGAAGGAGACACCCGTCATGACGAAGCCCTCGATCTCGCGCATGCCCAACCCCGGCGAGTTCGTCCCGGAGATCAACGACATCAGCGCCGCGTTCTTCCGCGCGACCGGCAACCACTCGGTGCCCCGCAACACCATCAACCTCATCCACCTGCGTGCCGGTCAGATCGCGGGCAACACCTACCTGACCATCCTCAACACCGGCTTCCTCCGCAAGGCGGGCGAGACCGAGGAGCGGATCACCGCGGTCTCCTCCTGGCAGGACGCCCCGTACTTCACCGACGCGGAGCGCGCCGCGCTCGCCCTGCTCGAGGCCACCCTCCAGCCCGCCCCGCACGGCCGCGAGCGGGTGACGGACGAGCTCTACGCGGAGGCCGCGAAGCACTACGACGACAAGGCCCTCGCCACCCTCATGATCGCCATCGGGCAGATCAGCTTCTTCATCGCCGTGGCCGTCATCGGCAAGCCCCAGCCCGTCACCTCCCTCGCCGACAACCAGTGGGACTGAACGGGCCGGAGTCCTGAAGGCCTCAGCCCCGCCGCGGGCGTGGCACGCCGATCACCCCGAGGCCCCCGGAGAGCCCGCCGTCCGCGGCTCACGCGTCCTGGATGCGGCGGAACGGGCGCTCCGACTCCAGGGTGAACGCGACGTCCAGCAGGGTGCGTTCGGCGCCGGGGCGGGCCGAGAACATGACGCCGACGGGGAGGCCCTCGGGCGTGGCGACGGGTCCGGGCAGGGACAGCGACGGGGTGCCGACCACGTTGTCGATCGGGGTGAACGCGACGTACGCGAGGATCCGTTCGATCAGCGTCGGGTACGGCACGGCCGGGCTGAGGTGGCCGATCGGCGGCGTCGTGTGGGCGAGGACCGGGGACAGGAGCAGGTCGTGGCCGCGGAACGCCGCCGCGTACGCCTCCTTCGTGCGGCGCAGCCGGCGCAGGACGCCCGGGGTGCCGCGCCAGTTCGCGAGGTAGGTCTCGCGAAGGCCGCGGCTGAGGCCGTCCATGCGGCGGCGGTCGAAGTCCGCGCCGAGGGCCCGGCCGGTGGCGCCGATGAGGAACGACAACATCCCCCAGTACGTGAGGAAGTCGTCGGTGAACCGGGGATCGATGGCCGGTCGCACGGGCTCCACGGTGTGCCCGAGCCGTTCGAGCGTCGCCGCGGTCTCGGTGACCGCCTCGCGGGTGGTCGCGTCGGAGCGGACGCCGTTCGGGGAGTCGAGCAGCAGGCCGATGCGCAGCCGGCGGCCCGAGGGGCCTTCGACGAGGCCCACCGGCGGCAGCTTGGGGTTGCGCCAGTGGCGTTCGGCGGCGGCGAGGAACGCGGCGGTGTCCCGTACCGAGCGGGTCACGACGCCGTCCGAGACGATGTCGAGGGGCAGTTGGCGGCTCTGGGCGTTGGGCACGACGCGGCCGCGGGTCGGCTTGAGGCCGACGAGTCCGCAGCAGGCGGACGGGATGCGGATCGAGCCGCCGCCGTCGTTGGCGTGCGCGATCGGCACGGCTCCGGCCGCCACGAGGGCGGCGCTGCCGCCGGACGAACCGCCCGCCGAGTGGGCGGGGTTCCAGGGGTTGCGGACCGGCTCGGCGCCCTCGAACTCCGTCGACGGGCTGAACCCGAACTCGGGCAGCCGGGTCTTGCCGAGGACGGTGACGCCGGTGGCCAGGAACTGCCGGGCGAAGGGCGCGTCCCGGCGGGCGGTGCGCGGGGTGAAGGCCGCGCTGCCGTGGCCGGTGGGCAGACCGCGCTGGTCGGTGTTGTCCTTGACGAAGCTCGGTACGCCGGCGAAGGCCCCGCCTCCGGTGACGGCGGCCGGGCCGGCGGCGAGGGCCGCGGTCGTGGGGTCGGTGGAGAGCTGGACCGCGTGGAGGCGGTCGTCCACGGACCGTACGCGCTCCGCCGCGTCCCGTGCGACCTCGGCGGCGGCGATCTCGCCCCGCCGGATCGCCGCGGCGAGCCCGACCGCGTCGTGTTCGCCCAGGGCGTCGTCCCGGAAGGCGTGCACCCTGGTCCGTTCCTCGGATCGGGAGTCGGTCCGCGCCCCGGATCCCGCGTCGGATCGCGCATCGGACCGGGAATCGGAAGGGGAATCCGAATGGGAAGTCGTCACCGCTGCCTCAGCCCCCGGGCGTGTGGAATGCGTGTGGATGGTGGTCGGACACCATCATTCCGTACCAGCAAGTAACCCGCGAGGGGATCCGGCCATCAGACTGGGGTCATGGCAACTGTCAACGGAGTCCCCGCGTCCCTCGCCCAGCTGACCGCCCTCGCCCTCACCAACTACGGGCACTTCACCACCCTGCGCGTGGAGGACGGCGCGGTGCGCGGGCTCTCCCTGCACCTCGACCGCCTGGTACGGGACTGCTCCGCCGTCTTCGGCACGGAACTCGATCTGGAGCGGGTGCGGGGGTACGTGCGGGAGGCGGCGGGCGGACGGCCGGGGCCGTCGACCGTCCGTGTGACCGTCTTCGACCCGGCCCTGGACATCACGCGCCCGGCCGAGGGGGCCGACCCCCACGTCCTGGTGACGACGCGGCCGGCGGGCACGCTCTTCCCGCCGCCGCTGCGGGTGACCGCCCGCCCGTACCGCCGCGACGCCGCCGGCGTGAAGCACGTCGCCCTCTTCGGTCAGCTGGCGCTGCGGCGCGCGGCCCGGCTCGCGGGTTTCGACGACGTGCTCTTCACGGAGCCCGGCGGCACGGAGCCCGGCGGCGTGGGGCCGGGTGACCTGGTCTCCGAGGGCTGCACCTGGAACGTGGGCTTCGTGGACGGCGACGGCCAGGTGGTGTGGCCGCAGGCCGAGGTGCTGTCCGGAGTGACCATGCGGCTGCTGCGTGAGGCACGCCCCGGCGCCCTGGCCCGTCCCGTGCACACCGCCGAACTGCCCGCCATGCGCGCCGTCTTCGCCACGAACGCGGCGATCGGCGTGCGCGCCGTCCGCGAGGTCGACGGTCTGCGCTTCCCCGACGACGATCCGGTCCTCACGGAACTCCGCGATGCCTACCTCGCCGTGCCGGCGGAGCGGCTGTAGCCGGACCGTCCCCCCGCGCCCCGTACCGCGCCGCCGGCCTCTGGCAGACTGAACGGCCACGTCAGCGAAGGAGCCTTGGGATGTCGATGGTCGGCGGCCTGCGGAAGATGGCCCGTCTCGCCCGGCGCGGGCGCCGGGTGGACCTCAGCCACCCGGCCCGCTCACCGCTCGGCAGCACCGTGGTGAACTGCGTCGGCTACCACGACGGCCGGCGCCTTCCGGACGCGGGCGGGGTCGCCGAGACGGTCCGCCACCTGCGCAAGCACGGCGGTCGCGGCGGCTTCGTGTGGCTGGGCCTGCACGAGCCGAGCGAGCGGGAGTTCGAGGGCGTGGCCGAGCTCTTCGACCTCCATCCCCTCGCCGTCGAGGACGCCGTCCACGCCCACCAGCGGCCCAAGCTGGAGCAGTACGGGGACGTCCTGTTCGCCGTGTTCAAGACCGTCACGTACGTCGAGCACGAGCAGCTCACGGCCACCAGCGAGGTCGTCGACACCGGCGAGATCATGGTCTTCACGGGTCCCGACTTCGTGGTCACCGTGCGGCACGGCCGGCACGGCTCCCTCGGTCCGCTGCGCGAGGCGCTGGAGGCGAGCCCCGAGCAGCTGCAGCAGGGGCCGTCGGCCGTGCTGCACGCGATCGCCGACCAGGTGGTCGACGACTACCTCGCGGTCGTGGACGCGGTCCAGAACGACATCGAGCAGGTGGAGACCGAGGTCTTCGCGCCCCGGACGAAGACGCCGCCGGACCCCGGGCGCATCTACCAGCTCAAGCGCGAACTCCTGGAACTCAAGAGGGCCACCGTTCCCCTGGCCCGCCCGCTGGAGGCGCTGATCTCCCGGCCGCCGGCCGTCGTCGACCCGGCGATACAGCCGTACTTCCGTGACGTCTCCGACCACCTCGCCCGCGTCACCGAGCAGATCAACGGCTTCGACGTCCTGATCGACTCGATCCTCCAGGCGCACCTCGCCCAGGTGACGGTCGCCCAGAACGAGGACATGCGCAAGATCACGGCCTGGGCCGCCATCATCGCCGTGCCGACCATGGTGTGCGGGGTGTACGGCATGAACTTCGAGCACATGCCCGAGCTGAAGTGGCGGTTCGGCTATCCCCTCGTCCTCGCGGTCATGGCGGCCGCCTGTGTGGTCATCCACCGCGGCTTCAAGCGCAACGGCTGGCTGTAGCCCGCCGGTCGGGTCGCCAGAGCCCCTCCGGTCCCGATCCGCCGGACAGCGTCCTACGCCGGGGCCGCGAGCTCCGGGTGGTCCTTGAGCAGCCGGGGCGGGGCGGCCTGCTGCCAGGAGTCGACGACGATCGCGCGCAGCTCCTCCAGGTCGTCGACGGCCGCGAGCCGCACCCGTACCCACGCGAACGCCGCCTCGTGGTCCGCGACCCAGAACTTCTCCGGCTCCGCGAGGACCAGCTCGTCGCGCTCCAGCTTCGGGCAGCGGACCGCCATCGACGTCTCGTCCTCCGGAAGCGTCAGGAACATCTTCCCGGCGACCCGGAAGGTGGGCATGGACCAGGCCACCTTCTCCGTCGTCTCCGGCAGGGCGAGCGCGAGCGCGCGGACTTCGTCGGAAGTGCTCATGTGGCCGACCCTACGACGGGCCACCGACATCGGCCGTGCCTATGATCACCACGACGGCGGCACGGGCGGCCGAGGACGGCCGACAGACCACGGAGGCGTGACCGGCATGGCGGAGGACGCGGACCAGCGTGTGTGTCTCGTGACCGGCGGCGGCACCGGCATCGGCGCCGCGACAGCGCGGCTGTTGGCCGCCGCGGGGCACCGGGTCGTGGTCTCGGGACGCCGTCCCGAGCCGCTGCACCTGGTCGCGGAGGAGACCGGCGCGCTCGCCGTGCCGTCGGACATCGGGGACCCGGACGCGGTACGCGCGCTCGTCGACGCGGCGATCGGCGCGTACGGGCGGCTCGACGGCCTCGTGCTCAACGCCGGGATCGGTCGTGGCGGGGGCGTCGGCGAGGTCACGCTCGAGGACTGGGACGCCGTCATGCGCACCAACCTCACCGGGCCGTTCCACCTGCTGCGCGCCGCGCTGCCGCACCTGCTCGAGGCCCGCGGGTCGGTGGTCGCGGTCGCCTCGGTGTCCGCGCTGCGCAACGGCGTCGGCAACGCCGCCTACGCCACCTCCAAGGCGGCGCTGCTCCAGCTGTGCCGTTCGCTCGCGGTCGACTACGGCGGTGCCGGGCTGCGCGCCAACACCGTGTGCCCGAGCTGGGTGCGCACGGACATGGCGGACCGGCGCATGAACCGCCTCGCGGAGGAGGCGGGCCTGGACGGCGGCGCGGCGGGCGGGACCGGCGGGAGCGGGACCGGCCGGAGCGGCGTCGAGGCCGCGTACGAGGAGGTCACCCGGGTGCTGCCGGCCGGGCGGCCCGGAGAGCCGCGGGAGGTGGCCGAGGCGATCGCCTGGCTGCTCTCCCCCGCCGCCTCCTTCGTCAACGGCGCGGTGCTCACCGTCGACGGCGGCGCGACCGCGCTCGACCCGGGCACGCTGGGCTTCTCCTTCCGTATGGAGCCGCGGAACGGCTGACGGTCCGGCCGCCCCGCCCCCGACCGGGGTCAGGGCGCGACGGCGCGGGTCCGGCGCTGGTGCCACAGGCAGGAGAGGACCACCACCAGCGGCCACAGGGACTGCATGCAGGTGACCAGCCGCTCGGCGACGCCGGCGGCTCCCGCCCGGTCGGTCTCCACCAGGTACCAGAGCGCACCGGCGCCCATCGAGGCCGTGGCCAGGGCGGCGGGCCAGGGCCGGAGCGCCCACGGGGCCGTCGCCCCGCCGCGTACGGAGGCGAGCACCGGCCACAGCGCGAGCAGCGCGAAGCCCGTGGCGGCCACGGAACCGTGCCGCAGCGAACCTCCGCTGCTGGGCGCCGGGACGAACGCCACGGCCAGCGCCGCCATGCCTCCGGCGGCCAGCGCCACGCGGCCCGGGGTGGCCGCGGCGCGCAGTCCCCACGCCGTGCCCAGGTGGCACAGGCCCACGGCCAGCAGCGCGCCGGTCATCACCCAGAACCCCGCGGCGCCGTAGGCCGCGAGGACGCTGATGGTCTGCCGTGCGGCGTCGTAGGAGGGCCCTTCCAGCGCGGCCGCGGCCGACCAGCCGACGATCAGCACGACGGGCGCCGTGCCCGACGGCAGCAGGGTCCATCTCGGAACGCGTCGCATCGGATCACGGTAGGCGGCGAACCCGCCCGGGCCCGCGGAGCACGCCGCGCGCCGGTGGCCTCGCTCCGAAAGCGGGGCGGGCCGCCGGCGGGCGCGGGGGCTACCGGGCTCCGAAGACCTGCGTCCAGTAGGGGCCGCCGGCGGAGTGGATGCCGATGCCGATCTCCTTGAAGGAGCAGTTCAGGATGTTGGCGCGGTGGCCGGGGCTGTTCATCCAGGCCTCCATCACCTCGGCGGGCGTGCGCTGGCCCTTGGCGATGTTCTCGCCGTACGTCGACCAGCGGTATCCGGCGGCCGTGACGCGGTCGCCGGGGCCGGCTCCGTCGGGGTTGGTGTGGTCGAAGAAGTTCCGTGCGGCCATGTCGTCGGAGTGGCCCTGGGCGGCGCGGGTGAGCAGGGAGTTCTCGGTCAGCGGCCCGCAGCCGGCCTTCGCGCGCTCGGCGTTGGTGAGTTCGATGACCTGGGCGGCCTCGGACGAGGAGGTGGGAGCGGAGCCGCCGCCGGTGGCCGTGGGCCGCGGGCTGGGCGCGGGCGGGGCGGTGGTGCGCGGCGGCGCGGGCTTCGTCGTCGCGGGCTTGGTGGGCTTGGGCGAGGGCGTGGCGGTGCGGCTGGGCTGCGCGGTGGAGCGGCTCGGGCTGGGCGTCGCGGAGAGGGTCGCCGGGTCCGTGCCGGCGGGCGACAGACCGGAGCCGGTGTCGGGGGCCGCGGCCCGGGTCACGTCGACGGCGTCCGGGTCGCCGCCCTCGGGGCCGGTGGTGAGGGAGAAGGCGCCGCCGGTGACCGCGACGACCGCGAGGCCCGCGGCGGCGGCCGCGCGGCGCCGGCCGCGCT
>NZ_JBHXFE010000058.1:23531-52981 GCF_042722475.1 Streptomyces sp. NPDC127092 | reverse complement strand
GTGCCGGCCGGTCGCGGGCACCACGCTCTCTCCGTGTCCTCCGTCAGCCGGCGGACTCGCCCGCGTGCGGGCTCAGCACACCGGCCGAGACCAGCAGGATCAGCAGGATGCCGAGCAGGATCCGGTAGATCACGAACGGCATGAAGGACTTGGTGGTGATGAACTTCATGAACCAGGCGATCACCGCGTAGCCGACGCCGAAGGCGATGACCGTCGCGAAGATCGTCGGCCCCCACGAGACGTGGCCGCCCTCGGTCGCGTCCTTCAGCTCGAACATCCCGGAGGCGAGCACCGCCGGGATGGCGAGCAGGAAGGAGTACCGGGCGGCCGCCTCGCGGGTGTATCCCATGAGCAGACCGCCGGAGATCGTGGCGCCGGACCGGGAGACGCCCGGGATCAGGGCCATCGCCTGGCAGGCGCCGAAGATCAGGCCGTCCCGCACGCCGAGCTCCTTGAGCGACTTGCGCTCGCGCACCGCGCGGTGCCTGCCGCCGAGCTCGTCGCGCGCCGCGAGCCGGTCGGCGACGCCGAGCACGACGCCCATGACGATGAGCATGGTGGCGGTCAGCCGCAGATCACGGAACGGGCCCTCGATCTGGTCCTTGAGCGTGACGCCGAGGACACCGATGGGGATCGAGCCCACGATGACCAGCCAGCCCATCTGGGCGTCGTGGTCGGAGCGCATCGCCTTGTCGAAGAGGGACCGGAACCAGGCCGAGACGATCCGCGCGATGTCCTTGCGGAAGTAGATCAGGACGGCGGCCTCGGTGCCGATCTGGGTGATGGCGGTGAACGCGGCGCCCGGGTCCTCCCAGCCGGCGAACGCGGCGGTGAGCCGCAGATGCGCGCTGGAGGAGATGGGAAGGAACTCCGTCAGCCCCTGGACGAGTCCGAGGATGAATGCTTCGAACCAACTCATGGAGCCAGGGCCGTCCCGAATGTACGTGTGCGGTCATAAGGTCGGTGCGCAGCGTACCGTCCCCAGATGACACGCCAGTTCGCAGGGCGGGCGCCGGGGCCGGCACCGGCCGGTCCCGGCGCTCCGTGTGGCCGGTCCGCGGTCGTCCGCGCGGCCCGTCCCCGGTCGTCCGCGCGGCCCCGTACTCGGTCCCTCCGTGCGGCCCGGGCTCAGTCCTCCACGGGGCCCGTCGTCGTCCAGCCCTGCGCGCGTACGTGTGTCGTCAGGCTCGCGCGGTCGGCCCGCTCGCCGCAGTGGGCGCAGACGACGCGCGGGGTGAGGGTCTCGCCGCAGCTGTGTTCGAGCACGACGGGCCGGTCCTTCTCGTTGAGGTGGCGGTCGCCCCAGGCCATGAGGGTCACGAGGACCGGACCGAGCTCCTCGCCGGCCGGTGTGGCCCGGTACTCGTAGCGGAGGGGCCGCTCGCTGTACGCGACCTTCTCCAGGATCCCGGCCTCGACGAGCCGCTTGAGCCGGGCGGTGAGGATGTCGCGCGGCGCGCCGGTGTTGCGGGCGATCCGGTCGAAGCGGTGGACGCCGAGCGAGACCTCGCGCAGCACGAGGAGCGAGTACTTCTCGCCGACGAGAGCGAGGGTGTCGGCGATGGAGCAGGGGCGGGCGGCGGCCTTCATGAGCCAAGACTAAAGCAGCCGGGGGAGCAAGGGTTTGAAAATCCAACTTACTGGGCTATGTTACCGACAGGTGTTGGTTCGGTTTTCCAACTCTCCCGCTTCCTTGCTCCCTCGCTCTCCAGCTCTCCGATCAGTCCCCCTGCGGCCTCCAGGAGTCGTGTCATGCGTGACGCCGTCATCGTCGAAGCAGTCCGTACGCCCATAGGGAAGGGAAAGCCCGGCGGAGCGCTCGCCGACGTCCACCCCGTCGCCCTCCTGTCCCACACCCTGCGCGCCCTGATCGAACGGACCGGCATCGATCCCGCCCTCGTCGACGACGTCATCGGCGGCACCGTCGACCAGGTCGGCGAACAGGCCATGAACACCACCCGGTACGCCTGGCTGGGCGCCGGTCTGCCCGAGACCGTGCCCGCCACCACCGTCGACCGGCAGTGCGGGTCCTCGCAGCAGGCCGTGCACTTCGCCGCGCAGGGCGTGCTGTCGGGCGCGTACGACATCGCCGTCGCCTGCGGCGTCGAGTCCATGAGCCGCGTGCCCATGTGGTCCAACGTGCCGCCCGGCGCCGACCCCTTCGGTCCCGGCGTCGCCGCCCGCTACCCCGAGGGCCTGGTCCCGCAGGGCATCAGCGCCGAACTCATCGCCGCGAAGTGGGGCATCGGGCGCGAGGCCATGGACGAGTTCTCGGCCGCCTCGCACGCCAGGGCCGCGCGCAGCTGGGCGGCCGGACTCTTCGACGACGAGGTCGTCCCGTACGGCGACGTGCGCCGCGACGAGTCGGTGCGACCCGCGACCACACCGGAGATCCTGGCCGGGCTGCGGCCCGCCTTCGAGGACCCCGGCTTCGCCGAGCGCTTCCCGCAGATCGACTGGTCGGTCACCGCCGGCAACAGCAGCCCGGTCAACGACGGCGCCTCCGCCGTCCTCGTCATGGCCGCGGACACCGCGCGGGCCCTCGGGCTGCGCCCGCTCGCACGGCTCCATTCCTTCGCCGTCACCGGCTCCGACCCGCTGCTCATGCTCACCGGCGTCATCCCGGCCACGGAGAAGGTGCTGCGGCGCGCGGGTCTCACCCTCGACGACATCGACCTCTTCGAGATCAACGAGGCCTTCGCGAGCGTCGTCCTCGCCTGGCAGCAGGAGACCGGCGCCGACCCGGCGAAGGTCAACGTCCACGGCGGCGCGATCGCCCTCGGCCACCCGCTCGGTGCCAGCGGCACCCGCCTGACCACGACGCTGGTCCACGCCCTGCGGGCACGCGGAGCCCGCTACGGACTGCAGGCGATGTGCGAGGCGGGCGGACTGGCGAACGCGATGATCGTGGAGGCGCTGTAGGGGCCGGAGGCCCGGCCGTTCCGCCAGGGCGGAGGCGCTAGGAGGCGGTACCCGCCCCGGCCGGCTCCCCGGTCTCCGCCGCGACCGTCTCCCGGACTTCCGCGCGTGCCGCGATGCGGTGCCGCTTGCGCCAGCCGACGACCGCCGCGACGGCGGCCGACAGGACGATGAAGCCCGTCGAGATCAGGAAGGCGGGAGAGGTCGGCGAGGTGGCCTGGCTGCCGGCGATCACGTACGCCGCCGTGTTCGGTACGGAGCCGAGGCCGGTGGCCAGCAGGAACGGCAAGTACCGCATCCGGGAGACGGCGGCCGCGTAGTTGGCCACCGCGAACGGCATGCCGGGAAAGAGCCGGATGGCCAGCATCGAGCGGAAACCGTGCCGGCTCAGCTGGCCGTCCGCCGCCTCGAGCCAGCGGCCCCGCACGTACGGCCGCAGCGCCTCCTGGCCGAGCGCCCGGCCCAGCGCGAACGAGAGGCCCGCACCCAGGACCGTGCCGCCCAGCGACGCGGCGAAGCCGGCCTGCGCGCCGAACAGCGCGCCCGCCGCCAGGTTGAGGATCGGCCGCGGCACCAGGGCCGCCGTGCACACGCCGTACGCGAGGCCGAAGACGAGCACGGCGCCGGGACCGCTCAGCTGCGGCGGCCAGCCCGCCGCGAGCAGCCGCTGCGGCTCGAAGAGCAGCACCGACGCTCCTGCGGCCAGCAGGATCAGGGCGAGGCAGGCCAGCCGGGCCCGGGGCGGGAGCAGCGCGCGGGAGCGGCGGACGGACACGGGCTCGAACACCCGGGGAGAGTAACCGACACAGACGTGTGATCGCCGTCAGTGCGTCGCGGGGCCCGCCCGTACCCGGCCGTGAGGTGTGCCCCGCCGGCCGCCTGTACCCGGCCGTGAGGTGTGCCCCGCCGGCCGCTCGTACAGTGAGGCGATGAGCACACCCCCCGCTCCCGCCGTCGTCCCCGACAGCGCCCTCGCGGACACGGTGCTCGGCCGTCTCACAGAGACCTATCCGGCGGCCGGGGACCCGTTCCGCGCGCAGGAGATGATCGCGTACATGAAGGGCGTCGCGCCCTTCCTCGGAGTGCGCACGCCCGAGCGCCGTGCCCTCTCCCGTACGGTCCTGGCGGGACTGCCCGCGCCCGACGAGGCCGACTGCACGGCCGTCGCCCTGCGCTGCTTCGGGCTCCCCGAGCGCGAGTACCACTACTTCGCGGTCGACTACCTGCGCCGCCACGTGAAGCGCTGCTCCTCGGCCTTCCTGCCGGTGGCCCGCACGCTGGTCACCACCGTCTCCTGGTGGGACACCGTCGACCACCTCGCCGCCCACGTCGTCGGCGGCCTGGTCGCGGCCGACCCGGAGCTCGCGGCGCGCATGGACGAGTGGATCGCCGACGACGACCTGTGGGTCGCCCGCACCGCCCTCCTCCACCAGCTCCGCTTCAAGTCCCGCACCGACGCCGACCGCCTCTTCTCCTACTGCCTGCTCCGTTCCGGCCATCCCGACTTCTTCATCCGCAAGGCCATCGGCTGGAGCCTGCGCGAGTACGCGAAGACGGCTCCGTCCGAGGTCCGCGCCTTCGTCGCGCAGAACTCCTCACGCCTGTCCCCGCTCTCGGTGCGCGAGGCGCTGAAGAACCTGGAGCCCGTGTGACGGCACCGGACACCCTCTAGGGACCGCTGGGGCCGTCCGCCCGCCCGGAGCGGCCGCCGCGAACCGACCGCCGCCGTCCGAACCGTCCGCCCGCCCGAAGCAGCCCCCACTGCCCGAAGTGGCCGTCGCTGCCCGAAGTGGCCGCCGGCGCCCTGAAATTCGGTCGACTCGACGCGGGCGAGCGGCCATCATCGGAGGCATGTTCCGGCACGCCTTCCCCACAGCGCCGTCCGCAGTCGCGGACGCGCCGAAGGCTGCCGTCCTCACGGCTCCCGCAGTTCTCGCGGCCCTCGCCACGCTCGGCGGCGACCGAAGCTGACTCTCCCCGGACCGTCCGGCGGACCCCACAGGGGGAGGGTCGGTTCGGCCCCGGGGTCCCCACTCACGCTTCGAGCACCGAAACGAGCGATTCAGCCATGCCCAAGCAGGCATACGCACGCACCAAGCCGCACCTCAACATCGGCACCATGGGCCACGTCGACCACGGCAAGACCACCCTCACCGCCGCCATCACCAAGGTCCTCAGCGAGCGCGGCACCGGCGGCCCGACCACCTACGTGCCCTTCGACCGGATCGACCGGGCGCCGGAGGAGGCCCGGCGGGGCATCACCATCAACGCCGCGCACGTGGAGTACGAGACGGACACCCGTCACTACGCCCACGTCGACATGCCCGGACACGCCGACTACATCAAGAACATGGTGACGGGCGCGGCGCAGCTCGACGGGGCGATCCTCGTCGTCTCGGCGCTCGACGGGATCATGCCGCAGACCGCCGAGCACGTCCTGCTCGCCCGTCAGGTCGGCGTCGACCACATCGTCGTCGCCCTCAACAAGGCGGACGGCGCCGACGACGAACTGACCGACCTGGTCGAGCTGGAGGTACGGGAGCTGCTCACCGCCCACGGCTACGGCGGCGACGCCGTGCCCGTAGTCCGGGTCTCCGGGCTGCGCGCCCTGGAGGGCGACCCGCGCTGGACGGCGTCCGTGGAGGCGCTGCTCGACGCGGTCGACACGTACGTGCCCGTGCCGGTGCGGTACGTGGAGGCGCCGTTCCTGATGCCGGTGGAGAGCGTGCTCACCATCACCGGCCGCGGGACGGTCGTCACCGGTGCTGTCGAGCGCGGCACCGTCCGCGTCGGCGACCGCGTGGCGGTGCTCGGCGCGGAGACCGAGACGGTCGTCACCGGGGTCGAGACCTTCGGCAGGCCGATGGAGTCGGCCCAGGCCGGGGACAACGTGGCCCTCCTGCTGCGCGGAGTCCCGCGCGGTGCGGTCCGCCGCGGCCACGTCGTGGCCGAGCCGGGCAGCGTCGTGCCGCGCAGCCGGTTCACGGCGCGGGTGTACGTGCTGTCCGCCCGCGAGGGCGGCCGCTCGACGCCCGTCGCCACCGGCTACCGCCCGCAGTTCTACCTCCGCACCGCGGACGTCGTCGGCGCCGTCGACCTCGGCGACACCGCCGTGGCCCGCCCCGGCGACACGGTCACGATGACCGTCGAACTGGGCCGCGCGCTCCCCTTGGAGCCCGGGCTGAGCTTCGCCGTCCGGGAGGGCGGCCGCACGGTCGGCGCGGGAACGGTGACGGAGGTCTTCTGACCCGCCGTCACCCGCCGTCACCCGCGGGGCCCGCTGGCACCCGCCGCCGCCCGCGAGTCCCGGCACCCGCGGGGCCCGGAAGCAAGCCTTCCGGGCCCCGCCGCGCGGCCTCCCGCCCCCGTCCGCCACACTCGGATCATGACCGACACGGCGAGGCGTACGGCACTGGTACTGGGCGCGGGTGGGCTGACCGGCGCGGGGTGGGAAGTCGGGATTCTGTGGGGGCTCGCCGAGAGCGGGGTGGATCTCACGGAGGCCGACCTGGTGGTCGGCAGCTCCGCCGGAGCCGTCGTCGGAGCACAGCTCGCCTCCGGGGCCTTCCCGCTCGGCGCCCTCTACGAGAGCCAGTCGACGCCGCCCGACGGCGAGCTCTCCGCCCGGCTCGGACCCGGTCAGATCCTCAGGTACGCCCTCGCCGTGCTGGGCTCGCGTACGCCCGAGGAGTACGGGCGCAGGCTCGGCCGGCTCGCGGGCGCGGCCCGCACCGTCGACCCCGCCGTGCGCCGGGCGGTCGTGGCGGGACGGCTCGGGGACGCCGCCGAGTGGCCCGGGCGGCGGCTGCTGATCACCGCCGTGGACGCCGCAAGCGGTGAACTCACCGCCTTCGACAAGGACGCCGGCGTCCCGCTCCTCGACGCCGTCACCGCCAGCTGCGCCGTTCCGGGCGTCTGGCCCGTGGTGGACCTCGCGGGGCGCCGGTGGATCGACGGCGGACTGCACTCGACGGCCAACGCCCACCTCGCCGCCGGCTATGAGCGCGTCGTCGTCGTCGCGCCCAGCGCCTCGGGCAGCAAGGTGCTGCAGTCGCCCGCCCAGCAGGGCGCCGCGCTCGCCGCCGCCGGCGCGCGGGTCGAGGTCATCACGCCCGACGCCGCGTCCAGGAAGGCCTTCGGCCGCAATCCCCTCGACCCGGCCCGCCGCGGCCCCGCCGCCCGCGCCGGGCGGGCCCAGGCCGCGACCCATGCGCGGGCCGTCACCGCCCTGTGGGCACAATGAGGACGTGAACGAGCAGATTCCCGTCATCCGCGACGTCGACCAGGGCACCGCCAGGCTCATGCCCGACGTGGACACCGAGCGGGGCTGGCTGCTCACCGTCGACGGCGCCCCGCAGTCGTACGTGGACCTCGACGACCCGGCGCACCTGGAGTTCGAGTACGCCCGGCGCCTCGCGCACCTCGTCGACCTCCTCGCGGACGAAGGCGCCCCGCTCGACGCCGTCCACCTGGGCGGCGGGGCGCTCACCCTGCCCCGGTACGTCGCGGCCACCCGTCCCGGCTCCCGGCAGCAGGTCGCCGAGGCCGACCGCGGCCTGCTCGCGCTCGTCGCCGAACACCTGCCGCTGCCGGCGGACTCCGGCATCACCGTGCACGGCGCGGACGCCCGCGCATGGCTGGAGGCCGCGCCGGACGACTCCGCGGACCTGCTGATCGCCGACGTGTTCGGCGGCTCGCGGGTGCCCGCGCACCTCACCTCCGTCGAGTACGCCCGGCAGGCGCGGCGCGTGCTGCGCCCGGGCGGCACCTACGCGGCGAACCTCGCCGACGGAGCGCCGTTCGCGTTCCTGCGCTCGCAGCTCGCCACCCTCGCGGCCGTGTTCCCCGAGCTCGCGCTGATCGCCGAACCGGCCGTGCTGCGCGGGCGCCGCTTCGGCAACGCGGTCCTGGTCGCCTCCGACCGGGAGATCGACACCGCGGGCCTCGCCCGCCGTACGGCCGCGGACCCGTTCCCGGCGCGGGTGGAGTGGGGCGAGGCCGTCGACCGGTTCACCGGCGACGCGCGCCCCGTGCGCGACGCGGACGCCGTCCCGTCACCGGTGCCCCCGGACGGCGCCTTCGGCATCGGCTGAGGCGGCCGCCGCACCGGCCGGCTCCGCCGCGCCTCCGCCCGTCGCGCCGGGGGCCGGCACCGCTCCCGACACCGGTTTCGTACGGCGCGTCAGGTTCCGTACGTCCGGCACGAGCAGCACCAGCGCCGTGACCACCACGATCAGCGTCGCCGAGCCCCACAGCGCGTTGCTCCGGCCGAACACGCTCTCCGCCGGGCCGGCCAGCGCCGTGGACAGCGGCAGCATCGCCGTCGAGCCGAACCAGTCGTACGCCGAGACCCGCGAGAGCTTCTCCTCGGGGATCTCCTGGTGCAGCGTCGTCATCCAGGACACGCCGAAGACCTCGATCGCGACGCCGCTCACGAACATCGCCGTCGAGAGCCCCACCACGTCGAGCGGCACCGCGAGCGCCGCCGAGGGCAGCGCGATGGGGAAGACGCACAGCGTGCCCACGAGCAGCATCCGGCGCGGCTTCCAGCGTGCCATCAGCACCGCGCCGCACAGCGTGCCCACCCCGAACGCGGCGAGCGCGAGTCCCCACGGCCGGGCGCCGCCCAGTTCGTCCCGGGCGACCAGCGGCCCGTACACCGACTCGGCCGCGCCGACCAGCGCCACCACGACGGCGAACTGGGCGACGATCGACCAGAGCCAGGGCCGGCCGACGAACTCGTCCCAGCCCTCGCGCAGATCGGCCAGCAGCCCGCCGCCCGGAGCCCGTTCGGGTACGTGCCGGACGTCGAGGAAGGCGCGCAGCGCGCCCGCCACCGCGAAGGCCGCGGCGTCGATCGCGAGCACCCAGCCCGGGCCGAAGGCGGCGATCAGCGCGCCGCCGAGCGCGGCGCCGCCGATGCCCGCGCCGTTCATCGCCATGCGGAAGAGGGCGAAGGCGCGGCCGGCCTGTTCGCCGTCCACGCTGGACATCAGCATGCCCTCGGCGGCCGGGTTGAAGAACGCCTGTCCGGTGCCGCACAGCGCGGTCAGCAGCATCATGTGCCACAGCCGGGCCTCGCCGGTGAGGACGAGCACCGCGAACACGGCCTGCGAGGCGCAGTTGAGGGCGTTGGCGGCGACCATCACCCGGTGCCGGGGCACCCGGTCGGCGATCGCGCCGCCGACGAGCAGGAAGAGCACGAGCGGCAGCGTGCGGGCCATCGCCACCAGGCCCACGTCGCCGCCGTCGCCGCCGGACTGGATGACGGCGAACGCCGCCGCGATCAGGGCACCGTGGGTGCCCAGGTTGGTGACGATCGCGGCGGCGGTCAGCAGCAGGTAGTTCCGGCCCGCCCAGCCGGGAGTGCGAAGGCGGATCACGATCCCGCGGACTCGGGAGCGAGGCGCACGGTGGAGACGATCTTCTTGATGGTCTCGTCCGACAGCTCGTCCTTCACTCCGTCGGCCGCGTACAGCACGAAGGAGGAGAAGTCACCCTTGGCGTTCTTGAAGGAGAAGGCGACGGACTTGCCGTCCGACTCGCACTTGTTGCGCTTCTTGATGCCGGGGGCGACGGCGGTCGCCATGCTGCCCTGCAGGCCGGACGTGGTGGTGTACGGCACGGCCTTGGTGATCTTGATGGTGCCCTTGGGCATGTGCTGGGCGTAGCCCGCCCACACCCAGTTGCCGGCCTCGTTGTACGCCGCCTCCGCGGTGTCCTTGGCGCCCTGGCCGCCCTTCGTGCCGGCGGTGCTGAGGCCCCAGGTCTCCTCGGTGCCGTTCTTGTCCGTGTCCAGCGCGCACCAGTTGCTCTTGAGGTGCGCCGGCGCGGACATGGTGACGACGGGGGAGCCGTCGCCCTTCTTCTCGTCCTCGAAGTAGGTGACGACACCGGGCTTGGAGAGCTCCCAGTCCGGCGGTACGTCGAAGAGGGTGCCGTACTTCGGGTTGAAGACGACCTTCCAGCCGGGGATCGTCGGCTGCTGGGCGGCGCCGTCGCGCGGGTTGTCGAGCGGCGGGGTCGACGAGGTCCCCGGCTTCACGCTCGCCGACTGCGTCGGCTTCGGGTCGTCGGCCTCGTTCTTCTTGTCGTCGTCCTTGCCGAGGACGAGGTAGCCGGTGACGCCTGCGGCCGCGAGCACGGCGACGGCGGCGACGATCGCCACCACGGTCGTCTGCTTCTTCTTGCCGCCGTCACCGCCGCCCGGCTGCACCGGGCCCGGCACCGCGTACTGCGGCACGGTCGGCTGCTGGTACGGGTTCTGCTGTCCGTAGCCGGGCTGCGCGCCCGGCTGCTGCTGGTACGGGTTGGGCTGTCCGTACGCGGGCTGCGGCACGGTCGGCTGCTGGTACGGGTTGGGCTGTCCGTAGCCCGGCTGTGCACCGGGCTGTGCGCCGGGCTGCGGTCCCGGCTGCGCGTACGGGTTCTGACTCTGGTCCTGCGGGTTCTGCTCGCCCCCGGGCGGCTGCTGTCCTGGCCACATGGGCCGTAACGATAGAGGTGTGGCCGGTGCGGGGCTACGGCCGCCCCCGTGCGGGGATGGCGAAGACTGCTACTGGTGGGTAACATCACGGCCCATGAGCGCAGACCAGATGACCGTCGGCGAGATGCTCGCCGCCACGGTGCCCATGGCCAGGACCCTCAAGCTGGAGTTCCTGGAGACCACCGCCGAGCGCGCCGTCGTGCGCCTGCCGGACCAGGCCGAGTACCACAACCACGTGGGCGGCCCGCACGCCGGCGCCATGTTCACCCTCGCCGAGTCCGCGAGCGGCGCGATCGTCCTGGCCGCCTTCGGCGACCAGCTGAACCGCGCGGTGCCGCTCGCCGTCAACGCCGAGATCGGCTACAAGAAGCTGGCGATGGGCGTCGTCACCGCCACCGCCACGCTGGGCCGCCCGGCCGCCGAGGTCGTCGCCGAGCTCGACGCGGGGCAGCGCCCCGAGTTCCCGGTCCACATCGCCATCACCCGCGAGGACGGCGCCGTGACCGGCGAGATGACCGTGGTCTGGACCCTGCGCCCGAACTCCTGACGCGGACCGCCGGCCCGGGGACCCCGGGCCGGCCGCCCGGCACGGCGACGCGGAATCGGACGAACCGTCACGCATAGTGCGTTCACCGCACGATCGACGGAATCGTGCCGGCCCGAAGGAGCGCCGCCGTGCCCCACGCATCCCACCCGGAACGACCGGACGCGGCCGAGACCCGGCCGACTGCGCAACCGCCTGCGGAGCCAGCCCCGGGCTCGTTCGCCGCGTCGGCTCCCGGGTCGGCTCCAGGCTCGTTCGCCGCGTCGGCTGCCGCGTCGGCTCCCAGCCCGGCTGACCTGTCGGCTCCCGGCCCGGCCGCTCCTGGCCCGTTCGTCGCGCCCGCCCCCGGGCCCGCCGCTCCTGGCCCGTTCGTCCCGCCCGCCCCCGGGCCCGCCGGCGCCCCCGGGCCCGTCGTCGAGCCCCGGGCCGGCCGGCGGCCTTCCCGGCGGCGGCTGTTGTTCGGCCTCGCCGGGGTCGCCGCCCTCACGGTCGCGCCGGTCGGCGGGACGCGGGACGCCGCTGCCGCGCCTGTCCCGCGCGGCCCGGAGGCCCGCGACGCCGCCTCGCGCGTCGACGCGCTCCTCGCGCAGCTCACGCTCGACGAGAAGACCGCCCTGCTGCACGGCGGTGCCGACCCCGACGGGCTCGGTCAGGCCGGCTACGTGCCCGGAGTGCCGCGGCTGGGGGTTCCCGCGCTGCGTCTCGCCGACGGTCCCGCCGGGGTGCGGGTGCGGAAGACCGCCACCGCGCTGCCCGCGCCCGTGATGCTCGCCGCCGCCTTCGACCCCGGACTCGCCCGCGCCTACGGGCGGGTGATCGGCCGCGAGGGCCGGGCGCTCGGCCAGGACGTGCTGCTCTCGCCGATGGTCAACCTCATCCGCACCCCTTACGCGGGACGGAACTTCGAGACCTTCTCCGAGGACCCGCTGCTCTCCGCCGACCTGGTCGCCGAGGAGATCCGCGGCATCCAGGCCGAGGGCCTGATCGCCACCGTCAAGCACCTCGCCCTCAACAACCAGGAGCGCGACCGGACCACCGTCGACGTCCGGGCCGACGCCCGGACCCTCCACGAGACCGAACTGCGCGGCTTCGAGGCCGCCATCGCCGCCGGCGCGGGCGCCGTCATGGCCGCGTACAACAAGGTCGACGGCGTCCACGCCACCGAGAGCCGGACCCTGCTCACCGACGTGCTGCGCGGACGCTGGGGATTCGAGGGCTGGGTCATGAGCGACTGGGACGCCGTGCACTCCACCGGGCCCGCCCTCACCGCGGGCTGCGACATGGAGATGCCCGCCGGCGTCCACTACGGCGCCGCCCTGAGCCGCGCCGTGCGCGACGGCCTGGTCGACGAGGCCGCGGTCGACACCGCCGTCCGCCGGGTCCTCACCGTGCGGGCCCGCTTCGGCCTCCTCGACGCCTCCGCCACCCGGCCGGTCCGCGACCCCGCGGCCGGTGCCCGCCTCGCGTACCGCGTGGCCACCGCCGGCGCCACCCTCCTCCGCAACGAGCGCGGCACGCTGCCGCTCACGGGCCCGGCCGCCCGCTCGATCGCCGTCGTCGGACCCACCGGCGCCGTGCCCTTCGTCAGCGGCGGCGGCAGCGCCCACGTCGTCCCCGACGCCGCCGTCAGCCCGCTCGACGCGCTGCGCGCCCGCGCCGGAGCCGGCGCCACCGTCACGTACGCCCTCGGCGAGGACCTGTACGGCAAGCCGCTGCCCGCCACCGGCGCCCGCCTCGAACCCGCCTTCCCGAGCGACGACATCGGTGTCGCCGCGGGCGCCACCTGGAGCTACGAGGGCACGCTCACCACCGCGGCCGACGACGACTGGAGCTTCTTCGTCCACTACGGCGGCGGCCGCCGGCCCGTCGTGACCCTCGACGGCGCCGAGCTCTTCCCGGTACGGGAAGGCGTCGCCGAGTACTTCGCCGGCGGCCTTGTCGCGCGCTCCGCCGACGGCCTCGACCTCCGCCGCGCCGACCGCCGCCTCGCCGCCGGGACCCACCGGATCACCGTCACCGCGCACGGCGACGCCGCCGGCCTGCGCTTCCGGCTGCGCGCCGCCGACGGCACCACCAGGGCCGCCGACCTCGCCGAGGCGGTCGCCACCGCCCGCGCCGCCCGCAGCGTCGTGCTCTTCGCGTACGAGGACGCCACCGAGGGCCGCGACCGCACCCGCCTCGCGCTGCCCGGCGGCCAGGAGTCCCTCATCGCGGCCGTGACCGCCGCCAACCCCCGCACCACCGTGGTCCTCAACACCTCGTCGGCCGTCACCATGCCCTGGCTCGACGCCACCGGCGCCATGCTCCAGATGTACTACCCGGGCCAGGAGGGCGGCCCCGCGACCGCCGCCGTGCTCTTCGGCGACGCCGACCCGGGCGGCCGGCTCACCCAGACCTTCCCGCGCTCCGACGACGCCCACCCCACCGCCGGCGACCCGCGCCGCTACCCCGGGCAGGACGGCGTCGAGGAGTACGACGAGGGCGTCCACGTCGGGCACCGCTGGTACGACGCCCACGACGTCGCCCCGCTGTTCCCGTTCGGCCACGGCCTGTCGTACACGACGTTCGCGTACGAGGACCTGCGCGTCGCCCCGGCCGCCGGCGGGACCGGACTCCACGTCACCTTCACCGTCGCCAACACGGGGACGCGCGCCGGCGTCGAGGTCGCCCAGGTCTACGCCGGGCCCTCACCCGATCTCGCCGCGCTCGGCGTCGACCAGCCGCGCCGGATCCTCGCCGGCTACCGGCGCCTGGAACTCGCACCCGGCGAGCGCCGCCGGGTCACCGTCCCGGTCGCCGCGCGCACCCTCTCCTCCTGGGACCCGGCCCGGGACGGCTGGGTGCTCGGCACCGGCCGCCGCGAGATCCGGGTCGGGTCCTCCTCGCGCGCGCTCCTCCTCCGGGCCGAGGCCCGGGTCGGCGCGTAGCGGCCCGCCCGCCGGGACCGGGGTAGGCTGCCGGGGATCGGTCACCTACAGGGGGAGAGGAACCCGCCGTGCACGTGCAGGAGTGGCTGGAGACGATCCCCGCGGTCGCCGTCTACGCACTGGTCGGAGTGGTGATCGGCCTGGAGAGCCTGGGCATCCCGCTGCCCGGCGAGATCGTGCTCGTCAGCTCCGCGCTGCTCGCGTCCCAGCACGGCGAGATCAACCCGTACGTCCTCGGCGCCTGCGCCAGTGCCGGCGCCATCATCGGCGACTCGATCGGCTACGCGATCGGCCGCAGGGGCGGCCGGCCGCTGCTCACCAAGCTCGGGAAGAAGTTCCCCAAGCACTTCAGCGACGCCAACATCGCCCTCGCCGAGCGCTCCTTCGAGAAGTGGGGCATGTGGGCGGTCTTCTTCGGCCGCTTCGTCGCCCTGCTGCGGATCTTCGCCGGACCGCTCGCGGGCGTGCTGCGCATGCCGTACTGGAAGTTCCTGATCGCCAACGTCTTCGGCGGCATCCTCTGGGCGGGCGGCACCACGGCCGTCATCTACTCCGTCGGCATCGTCGCCGAGGCCTGGCTCAAGCGCTTCTCGTGGCTCGGCCTGGTGCTCGCGGTGCTCGTCGGCCTGGCGTCGATGCTGATCCTGAAGAACCGGGCCAAGAAGGCCGCGGCCTCCATGCAGGGCACGGAGACCACGAAGGCCACGGAGACCACCGAGGCCCGGGAGACCTCGGAGGCCCCCGAGTCCTCGCAGGGCGCGCGGGAGACGGCGCCGGCCGGCGGGGCCGCCGCCAAGGAGGCGACGGCCGCGGCCGAATAACGCCGCCCAGGACCGGCCGGGCCGCTCCGGCGGCTACTCCCCGAACGCCTCCGCGTGGGTCTTGGCCAGGTGCAGATACATCTCGGCGTTCAGCCGGATGCCGGCCTGCTCCTCCTCGGTCAGCGGCCGCCGCACCTTCGCGGGCACGCCCGCGACCAGCGAGCCGGGCGGGACCTCCATCCCCTGCGGAACGAGCGCCTGCGCCGCGATCAGCGAGCCGGCGCCGATCCGGGCCCCGTTGAGCACCGTGGCGCCCATGCCGACGAGCACGTCGTCCTCGATGGTGCAGCCGTGGACGGTCGCGTTGTGACCGATGGTCACCCGCGCGCCGATCTTCACCGGGAAGCCCGGGTCGACGTGGACGGTGCAGTTGTCCTGGACGTTGGAGTCCTCGCCGACCTCGATCGGGCCGCAGTCCGCCCGCAGCACGGCGTGGTACCAGATGCCGGCGCGCGGCCCGAGGGTGACCTCGCCGAGCACCACCGAGGTCGGCGCCGTGAAGGCCGTCGGGTCGACCCGCGGCTCCTTGCCGCCCACGCCCCTGATCAACGCCCCGGACACGTCCGTCACCTCTGCCATCGTTTCGCTCCTGCTTCGCTGGATCCGTCGGTCGCGCCTTCCGGCGAAGCGTAACCGCGGCTCATGACGGACATCACAGCGCACCGCACTGATCAGCGACGACACCGCCGACTACGGTGTCCGGGTGCCCCGGAACCGAAACACGTTCTCATCGCTGACCGCCTGGCGGCGCCGCGTCGTCGCCCGCGCCCTGCAGAGCGGCTGGCGCCGCATCCAGCAGGCCGGCGCGGTCACCGCCGAACACCAGGGCAGCCTGCGCTTCCGCGCGCTCGGCGAGGGCACCCGGCTCGCCTTCCCGCAGGGCACCGTCTTCGGCGAGCCGTGGATCGAGATCGGCGCGTGCTGCATCATCGCCGAACAGGTCACGCTGACCGCGGGCATGCTGCCCGGCCTCGACCTCGGCGAGGACACCGTGCTGACCCTCGGCGACGGCGTCGTCCTCGGCCGCGGCAGCCACGTCATCGCCGACGCGCCGATCACCATCGGCTCGGACACCTACTGCGGGCCGTACGTCTACATCACCTCGACCAACCACAGCTACGACGACCCCGACGTGCCGGTGGGGCGCCAGTGGCCGCGCTCCGAGCCCGTCGTCATAGGCCCGGGCTGCTGGCTCGGCACGGGCGCGGTGATCCTGCCCGGCGCGCGGCTCGGCCGCAACGTCGTGGTGGCCGCCGGAGCGGTCGTACGGGGCGAGGTCCCCGACCACGCGGTGGTGGCGGGCGCGCCCGCGAAGGTGGTCCGGTCCTACGACCCGGAGCGCGGCTGGCAGCCCCCACTGCGCACGCCCGCGCCGAGGCCGATCCCGGAGGGCATCACCCCGGAACAACTCGCCGCGCTCGCAGCCCTGGAGGAGTCGGAGCTCAACGACCTGGCGGAACTGGAGCGCTGAGGGTCCCTGCCGTGCGTGGACGGCCGTCGGGACCGGCCCGTGGCGCGGCCGTCAGGCCGTGCCCGGGCGCCCGTCAGCCCGTTGCCAGGAGGACCGTGCCCACCAGGGCGAGGCCCGCGCCCGCCGCCTGGACCGCGCGGAGGCGTTCCTTGAGTACGCCGCGCGCGGCGAGGGCCGTCACCACCGGGTAGAGGCTGGCGAGGACCGCGGCGACCGTCACCGGGCCGCGCTGGGCGGCCAGCGCGTACGTGCCGTTCGCGGCGACGTCCGCGAGGCCGACGAAGGCGAGCGCCGGCAGCGCGGCCGCCACCGCGCGGAGCCCGCCGCCGTCCTCGGGCAGCGCCCGGCCGCCGCGCCGTACGGAGAACCACAGGGCAGCGCCGCCCACCGCCACGTTGGTGACGCGCTGCACGAAGAGCGCGAGGAAGAGCCCGGTGAGGGTGGTGGACGCCTCGGCGATCAGCGCCATCACCGCGCCGAAGCCGAAGGCCGCGAGCAGGGTGAGCAGCACCGCCTGCCGCTGCACCGGCGCGCCCCGCAGCTCGGGGCCGCCCGCGAGGACCACACCGACGACGGCCACGGCGATGCCGGCGAACTGCAGCAGTCCCGGCCGGTCGCCGAGCAGCAGGCCCGCTCCGACGGGGACGACCACGCCGAGCGAGCCGAGCGGCGACACCACGCCCATGGGTCCGAGGGCGAGGGCTCGGTAGAAGGCGAGCATGGCGGCCGGGCCGACGACGCCCGCCGCGACCGCGTACCAGAGCAGGGGGCCCGCCTCGTCGAGCGCGCCCGTGGCCAGCACGACGGTGCTGAGGACGACGACGGCCAGGGTCTGCGACACCACGACGACGGTCAGCGCCGGGAACCGCCGCGTGAGCAGTCCGCCGCCGAAGTCGGCGAGCCCCCAGAGCAGGCTGGTGCCCAGGGCGAGCAGCGCCGTCAGAGCGGTCATCGTGTGGTGCCTCGCAGTACAGTTCAGTGAACAATCGGGTGCACCACACGGTAGTACAACCTGTTGAACTCTGTCATTCACTGTATTGGACGGTACGTGTCGGACCTCGACCAGCTCACCCAGTCGCTCGCCCGCAACCTGAAGCGCTGGCGCAACGAGCGCGGCTTCACCCTGGACGCGCTCGCCGCCCGGGCCGGCGTGAGCCGCGGGATGATCATCCAGATCGAGCAGGCCCGCACCAACCCCAGCGTCGGCACCACGGTCAAACTGGCCGACGCGCTCGGCGTCTCGATCACCACGCTGCTCGACTACGAGCAGGGCCCGCACGTCCGGCTCGTACCGCCGGAGCAGGCCGTCCGCATGTGGTCCACCTCCACCGGGAGCCACACCACGCTGCTCGCCGGCACCGAGGCCCGCGGCCCCCTCGAGCTGTGGCACTGGACCCTGATGCCCGGAGACGGCAGCGCCTCCGACCCGCACCCCGACGGCACCACCGAGCTCCTCCACGTCACGGCGGGCACGCTCACCCTCGTCGTCGACGGCGAGGACCACCTCATCCCCGCGGGCAGCTCCGCCGTGTTCGAGAGCAACGTGCCGCACGCCTACCGCAACGCCGGCGAGGAGACGGTCGAGATGACGATGGCCGTCTCCATCCCGCCCGCACGCTGAGACGAACGGCCGCCGTGGGCCCGGGACTTGTTACGGTGCGGGGCATGCGAGCACCCATCGGAGACTTCGACGACGTCCGCCCCGCACCCGACTGCCTCGACCTGCTCACCGAACCCGTCGCCGCGGCCGTCCGCGCCTGGAGCGGCACCGTGCCGGCGGACCAGATCCTCTACGTGGACACCGACCCGTCCATCGCGGACACCGCGGTCTTCGTGGAGCACTACGGTCAGCGGCTGCTCGACGAGTCCGCGAACTGCGTGATCGTCGCCGGCAAGCGCGGCGAGACCACCACCCTGGCCGCCTGCGTGGTCCGCTCCGCGACCCGCGTCGACGTCAACGGTGCCGTGCGCAAGGCGCTCGGCTCGCGCAAGGTGCGCTTCGCGCCGGTCGAGACCGCCACCGGGGACACCGGCATGGAGTACGGCGGCATCACGCCGGTCGGACTGCCGGCCGGCTGGCCGGTCCTGGTGGACGCCGGCGTCGTCGACACCGAGTGGGTCCTCGTGGGCAGCGGCCGGCGGCGCGGCAAGCTGATCCTCCCGGGCAAGGCCTTCGCCCAGCTCCCCGGCGCCGTCGTCCTCGAAGGCCTGGGCCTCCCGGCCGAGCCGCAGGGCTGAGAAGCCGGCCGGCTCCTGACGCGCTGACCCGCCGGTTTCCTGGAGGTCGTCCTCGCGGCCGGGAACGGAGCGTCCGGCAGGCCGCGGGGGCCGTGCGGCGGGCTCAGCCGAGCTTCGGGATCTCGATCGCGGGGCAGCGGTCCATCACCATGTCGACACCGGCCGCCCGGGTCCGCGCGTACGCCTCCACGTCGGTCACG
Source organism: Streptomyces sp. NPDC127092 (assembly GCF_042722475.1). Taxonomy (NCBI): domain Bacteria; kingdom Bacillati; phylum Actinomycetota; class Actinomycetes; order Kitasatosporales; family Streptomycetaceae; genus Streptomyces; species Streptomyces sp. NPDC127092. The sequence goes on along the minus strand of NZ_JBHXFE010000058.1, from coordinate 34,375 downwards.
TCGAGCTGGAACCAGACCGCCTTGGCGCCGATCGCGACCGCCTGGTCCGCGACGGCTCCCGCGAGGTCGCTGTTGACGAACACGTCGACCACGTCGACCGGGAACGGGATCTCCGCCAGCGTCGCGTACCCCTGCTCGCCGTGCACCGTCTCCGCCTTCGGGTGCACCGGGACGATCCGCTTGCCGAAGCGCTGCAGCGTGGCCGCCACCCCGTACGCCGCCCGCGAGCGGTTGTTGGAGAGGCCCACGACCGCCCATGTGTCGCCGCTCTCGGTGAGGATCCGGCGGACGGTCTCCGCCTCGGGCTCGACGGTCCTGGACTCGACGCTCATCCCACGCTGCCTTCCGTGAATCGACTGGTCCTCGTGGTGAACGATCCGTGACCCTCGGTCATTCCCGGCCCCGTCGGCAACCCCGGACCACGGCCCGTGCCGGCGGGGCCGGCGCGGGCGCATAGGCTGGCGGGATGCAGGAGCAGTACCGCACGCTCGCGGGTGAGGGCGTCCACGAGACCGAGGTCAACCGATCGCGCTTCATCTGCGCGCTGGCACCCGTCGCCACCGAGGAGGAGGCGCAGGAGTTCGTCGCCCGGATCCGCCGGGAGCACCCCACCGCCACCCACAACTGCTACGCGTACGTCATCGGCGCCGACGCCTCCGTGCAGAAGGCCTCCGACGACGGCGAGCCCGGCGGCACCGCGGGCGTGCCCATGCTCCAGATGCTGACGCGCCGCGAGATGCGGTACGTCGCCGCCGTCGTCACCCGCTACTACGGCGGCGTGAAGCTCGGCGCCGGCGGCCTCATCCGCGCGTACGGCGGAGCCGTCGGCGAGGCCCTGGACGCCGTCGGCACCATCACGCGGCGCCGCTACCGGCTCGCCACGCTCACCGTCGACCACCAGCGGGCCGGGAAGCTGCAGAACGACCTGAGGTCCACCGGCCGGTCGGTGCGCGAGGTCACCTACGGAGCCGCCGTCACCATCGAGATCGGTCTCCCGGACGCCGACGTGACGGACTTCACGGCCTGGCTCGCCGACGCCACGGCAGGCGAGGCGACCTTCGAACTCGGCGGCGAGGCGTACGGCGATGCCTGAGCGTCCGGCGATGCCCGCGGGCACGGCGATGCGCGAGCCGGTCCGCCGTGCCGCTTCCGGCGCCGGAGCGCTCGTCCGCCGTACCGATTCCGGCGCTCCCGGCGCTCCCGGTGCTTCCGGCGTTCCCGCCGCCCCTGTCGTACCCCACCGATACGCTCAGGGATCATGAGGCTTCTGCACACGTCGGACTGGCACCTGGGACGCTCGTTCCACCGGGTCGCCCTGCTCGACGCCCAGGCCGCGTTCCTCGACCACCTGGCGGCGACCGCGCGCGATCGCGAGGTGGACGCCGTCCTCGTCGCCGGCGACGTCTACGACCGGGCCGTGCCGCCGCTCACCGCCGTCGAGCTGTTCGACACCGCGCTGCACCGGCTCGCCGAGGCCGGCGTGCCCACGGTGATGATCTCCGGCAACCACGACTCGGCCCGCCGCCTCGGCGTCGGCGCGGGACTCATCGACCGCGCCGGCATCCACCTGCGCACCGACCCGGCCGGCGTCGGCACGCCCGTCGTCCTCGCCGACGCCCACGGTGACGTCGCCCTCTACGGCCTTCCCTATCTGGAGCCCGCCCTGGTGCGCGAGCAGTTCGGCGCCGAGAAGGCCGGGCACGAGGCCGTGCTCGCCGCCGCCATGGACCGGGTGCGCGCCGACCTCGCGACCCGCCCCGACGGCACCCGCTCCGTCGTCCTCGCCCACGCCTTCGTCGCCGGCGGCGAGACCAGCGACAGCGAGCGCGACATCACCGTCGGCGGTGTCGCCGCCGTCCCCGCCGGCGTCTTCGACGGAGTCGACTACGTCGCCCTCGGCCACCTCCACGGCAGCCAGACCCTCACGCCCCGTGTCCGCTACTCGGGATCCCCGCTCGCCTACTCCTTCTCCGAGGCCGACCACCGCAAGACCATGTGGCTGATCGAACTCGGCCCGGACGGCGCCGTCGACACGGCCGAGCGGATCGACTGCCCCGTGCCCCGGCCGCTCGCCAGGATCCGCGGCCGCCTCGACGACCTGCTCGCCGACCCGGACCTCGCCCGGCACGAGGAGTCCTGGGTCGAGGCGACCCTCACCGACCCGGTGCGCCCGGCCGAGCCCATGGCCCGCCTCGCCGAACGCTTCCCGCACACCCTCAGCCTGGTCTTCGACCCCGAGCGCGCGGACGACGACCCGGACGTCTCCTACGCCACCCGGCTGCGGGACCGCAGCGACCGGCAGATCGCGGAGGACTTCGTGGCCCACGTGCGCGGCGGCACCGGACCCGACGGCGCCGAACGCGCCGTCCTGTACGGCGCCTTCGACGACGTCCGCGTCGACACGGCCGAGCGCGAGGTGGGCCGGTGAGACTCCACCGCCTCGCCGTCACCGCCTTCGGGCCGTTCGGCACCACCCAGGAGATCGACTTCGACACCCTGTCGTCGGCCGGCCTCTTCCTGCTCCACGGACCCACCGGCGCGGGCAAGACCTCCGTCCTCGACGCGGTGTGCTTCGCCCTCTACGGGACCGTTCCCGGCGCCCGCCAGAGCCCCGGCTCCAGCCTGCGCAGCGACCACGCGCCCACCGGCACGTACACCGAGGTCACCCTCGAACTCACCGTGGGGGAGCGGCGCCTGGAGATCACCCGCCGCCCCGCCCAGCAGCGGCCCAAACTCCGCGGCACCGGGTTCACCACCGAGAAGGCCCAGAGCTGGCTGCGCCAGTACGACCCGGCGAGCGGCAAGTGGCGGGCCCTCAGCCGCTCCCACCAGGAGATCGGCGAGGAGATCACCCAGCTCCTCGGGATGAGCCGGGACCAGTTCTGTCAGGTCGTCCTGCTGCCGCAGGGCGACTTCGCCCGCTTCCTGCGCGCCGACGCCGAGGCCCGCGGAAAGCTCCTCGGACGGCTCTTCGACACCCGCCGCTTCGCTGCCGTCGAGGACCGGCTCGCCGAACTCCGCAAGGCCGCCGAGCGCGAGGTCGGCGCGGGCGACGAGCGGCTGCTCGCCCTCGCCCACCGGATGGCGCAGGCCGCCGGGGCAGGCTCACCGGCCGCCGCCCCCGTCGGGGAACGCCCCGGCGAACCCGGCCTCGCCGACGCCGTGCAGATCCGCGCCGCCCTCGCCCGCAGCGAGGCCCGTGAAGCCCTCGACATCGCCCGGCTTCGACTCGCCGCCGCCGAACGGCGACAGGCCGCCGCCCGCGACGCCCTCGCCGCCGCCCGCGAACTCGCCGACCGGCAGGCCCGGCACGCCGACGCGGTCCGCCGCCAGGAGGAGCTGGCCGCCCGCCGCCCGCAGCGCGACCGGTGGCAGACGGCCCTCGACCGCTCCCTCAAGGCCGACCGGGTCGCGCCCGCGCTCGGTCTGCGCGAGGACGCCGAGCGCGCCCACCGCACCGCGAACGCCGACCGCGACCGGGTCCGCGCGCTGCTGCCCGCCGACCTGGCGGAGGCCGGCGCCGAGCAGCTCTCCACCGTCGAACGCCGCCTGCGCGCGGAGCTCGGCGGGCTGGAGGCGGCCCGCCGCGCCGAGGCCCGCAGCGCCGAACTGTCCGCCGAGCGGGCCGTCCTCGACCGCGAGGCCCGCGCCGACGAGGACTTCCTCCAGGACGCCGCCGCCTGGCTGGCCGGCTGGGAGGCCCGCCGTGCCGAGCTCACGCGGCGCGTGGAGGCCGCCCAGGAGGCCACGGCCCGCGCCGAACAGCTCGCCGGACGCCTCGAACCGGCCCGCCGCCGGCTCGCGGCCGCCCGCCGCCGCGACGCACTGGCCGCCGAACTCGCCGCTGCCCGCGAGCGGTTGACCGCGGCCCGGGAGCGGCGCAACGAGAGCCACGAGCACTGGCTCGACCTCAAGTCCCGCCGTCTGCGCGGCATCGCGGCCGAACTCGCCGCCGCCCTCGAACCCGGTGCCCCCTGCCAGGTCTGCGGCTCCACCGCCCACCCCGACCCGGCCCGCGCCACCGCCGACCACGTCGACCGCGCCGCCGAGGACGCCGCCTACGCCGACTACAGCCGCGCCGACGAGGCCCGTACGGCCGCCGAGACGGCCGTCGCGGCGACCGCGGAGGCCTGGGAGGCCGCCCGCGGCGAGGCCCGCGCGGGCCTCCGGCCCGCAGCCGTCGACGGCCCGGCCGACCCTGCCCACCCCGCCGACCCCGTCGTCGGCGAACTCGCCTCCGAGGTGGAGGAGCTGGCCCGGCAGCATGCCGAGGCCCACGCCCTCGCCGCACAGACGCACGCCGCGCGGGAGGCGCTCGCCCGGGCCGAGCGGGAGTACGAGGAGCGGGGCGCCGCCCAGCGCGAGGCCGAGCGGCGGGTGGCCGCGCGGACCTCGCGGCGCGCGGCGCTGGAGCAGCAGCAGGCCGCCCTGGAGGCGGAACTGGCCTCGTCCCGGGGCGAGTCCGCAAGCGTCGCCGCGCACGCCACGCTCCTGGAGCGGCGGATCGCGCTGCTCACGGAGGCCGCCGAGACCGTACGGGCCGCCGAGGCCGCCGCGCGCGGCCTGAAGGAGGCCGACGACCGGCTCGCCGACGCCGCCTTCAGAGCCGGTTTCGCCACCCCCGCCGAGGCCGCCGCGGCCCTCCTCGACGAGCCGGAGCGCCGCGCGTTCCAGCACGGCGTGGACGCCTGGCAGGCCGAGGCCGCCGCGGTCGCGGACCGGCTCGCCGAGGCCGCCACCGCGGAGGCCGCCACGCTCCCGCCCGCCGACCCGGCGTCCGCCGACGCCGTGCACACCGCCGCCGAACGGGCGCTGCGCGAGGCCGCCACGGCGCTCGCCGCCGCACGCGAGCGGTGCGAGGCGCTCGACCGGCTCTCCCGGCAGACGGATGACGAGGTCCGCCGGCTCGGCCCGCTCCGGGAGGAGTACGAGCGGGTGGCCAGGCTCGCCGCGCTCACCGCCGGCACCGCCGCCGAGAACGAGCGCAAGATGCGCCTGGAGTCGTACGTGCTCGCCGCCCGCCTGGAACAGGTCGCGGCCGCGGCCACCGCCCGCCTCCAGCGGATGTCCTCCGGCCGCTACACCCTGGTCCACTCCGACGCCCGCAGCGGCGGCCGGCGCGCCGGCCTCGGCCTGCACGTGGTGGACGCCTGGACGGGCAACGAGCGGGACACCGCCACCCTGTCGGGCGGCGAGACCTTCTTCGCCTCGCTCGCGCTGGCGCTGGGCCTCGCCGACGTCGTCACCGACGAGGCCGGCGGCGTGCGGCTCGACACCCTCTTCATCGACGAGGGCTTCGGCAGCCTCGACGACCAGACCCTCGACGAGGTCCTGGACGTCCTGGACTCTCTGCGGGAGCGGGACCGCAGCGTCGGCATCGTCAGCCACGTGGGCGACCTGCGCCGGCGCATCCCGGCCCAGCTGGAGGTGGTCAAGTCCCGGCACGGCTCCGCCGTCCGGCTGCGCACCGGAGGCGACGCGCTCAGCGGCTGATCGGGCGCCGGGGGAGCGGCGAGGAGTACACGACGCTCGTCGTGACCGAGCCGAGCGCGCCGACCTTCCCGGAGATCTCCTCCAGGTGCCGCATGGACCGGGCGGCGACCTTCAGGACGAAGCAGTCGTCGCCGGTCACGTGGTGCGCCTCCAGGACCTCCGGGGTGGCCGCGACGAGGTCGTGGAAGGGCTTGTAGTTCCCGTTCGGATAACGCAGCCGGACGAAGGCCAGGATCGGGAGGCCGAGCCGCTCCTGGTCGACGATCGCCGTGTACCCGGCGATCACTCCGGCCTCCTCCAGCCGCCGCACCCGCTCGGTCACCGCCGACGGCGACATCGACACGGCCCGGGCGAGCTCGGCGAAGCTGGCCCGGCCCTGGGCCTGAAGGGCGTCGAGGATCCGCCAGTCCGTGGCGTCCGGGGTGTATCCGCTGGTCATGAGCGTGACCTTGCAGGGAAACCCCCGGGAAGTTCAAGTCCTCCCGGGGGTTTCTCACACTCCGGCCCGGGGCCGGGTCCGGCGTCAGGGCCGCGTGCCCGTTCGCGGGGTCTCAGAGGCGCGAGATCTCGTCCACCAGGTCGTCGAGACCCAGCGGTCCCTGCGACAGGGCCGCCATGTGCCAGGCCTTGGCGTCGAAGTCGTCGCCGTGCTTGGCCTGCGCGTTGGCGCGGCCGAGCAGCCAGGCCCGCTCGCCCAGCTTGTAGCCGATGGCCTGCGCGGGCACCGACAGATAGCGGGTCATCTCGCTCTCCACGAAGGCCGGCGGCCGGCTGCTGTGCCGCTGGAAGAACTCCTGCGCCAGCTCCGGCGTCCACCGCTCGCCCGGGTGGAACGGCGAGTCCGCCGGGATCTCCAGCTCCAGGTGCATGCCGATGTCCACGATCACCCGGCAGGCCCGCATCATCTGCGCGTCGAGATAGCCGAGCCGTCGCTCCGGGTCGCCGAGGAAGCCCAGTTCGTCCATCAGGCGCTCGGCGTACAGCGCCCAGCCCTCGGTGTTGGCGCTGACCTTGCCGATGGTGGCCTGGTAGCGGGAGAGCCGGTCGGCCACGTGCGCCCACTGGGCGATCTGCAGGTGGTGGCCCGGCACGCCCTCGTGGTACCAGGTCGACACCAGGTCGTACACCGGGAAGCGGGTCTGTCCGTCGACCGGCAGCCAGGTCCGGCCGGGGCGCGAGAAGTCCTCCGAGGGGCCGGTGTAGTACGGGGCGGCGGCGCCGCCCGGCGGGGCGATCCGGGACTCCACCTGCCGGACTCGCTCCGCGAGTTCGAAGTGGGTGCCGTCCAGCGAGCTGATCGCCTCGTCCATCAGGGCCTGCAGCCAGGCCCGTACCTCGTCCACGCCCTCGATGTGGGCGCCGTGCTCGTCGAGGTGGGCCAGGGCCTCCCACGGGTCGGAGCCCGGCAGGATCCGGTCCGCCTCCTTCCGCATCTCGCCGAGCAGGCGGTGGTACTCGGACCAGCCGTACGCGTACGCCTGGTCGAGGTCCAGGTCGGTGCCGTTGAAGTAGCGCGCCCAGCGGCGGTAGCGCTCGCGGCCAACGGTGTCGGGGGCGTCGGCGACCGCCGGGGCGTACACGTCGCGCATCCAGTCCCGCAGTTCGACCACGGACCGGTCGGCCGCCGCCCCCGCCGCCGCGAGGTCGGCCCGCAGCTCCCGCGGCAGCGTGTCGGGCGCACCGGACGCGAAGCCGGTGAACCAGCCCCGCGCCGTCCCGTCCGGCCCGTCGCCGCCGCAGGCCCACTCGGTGAGCTGTCCGACGAAGGTGGTGGTGGCCCGCGGGCCCGCCCGCATCCCGCGGTCGAGACCCAGCGCGAGCGAGGCGCGATAGCCCTCCAGGGCCGCCGGGACCGCGCGCAGCCGCGCGGCGACCGCCGTCCAGTCCGCCTCCGTCACCGTGGGCAGCATGGTGAACGAGATGCGCACGCTGTGCGCGGGCGAGCGCAGGTTGCTGACGCAGCACAGGCCCTCGTCCGCCTCGTGCACCAGGAGCTGGGCGGACAGCCGCTCGCGCAGCAGCCGGGCGCAGCGCCGCTCCGCCTCGTCCTCGGCGCCCGGCCGGCGCTCCGCGGCGTCGAGCCGCCCGAGCGTGCGCCGGGCCAGCTCGGCGAGCTCCTCCTGTCCGGCGGGCGAGAAGTCGGGAAGACGGCCCGCGCTGGCGGGGACTCCCAGGTAGGTGCCGGTGATCGGGTCGAGTTCGATGAGCGCGTCGACGTACTCGTCGGCGACCTGGCGGGGGAGCGCGGTGCTGGAAGACTCTGGCATGGGGCTCATCCTGGCCCGTTCACCGTGCCCGCGTCACCCTCGTTCGAGATCAGTCGGCTGACAAATGAGCGCCCGGCACGGGCGGCAGCAGAGGCCCGCACTCCCACTGCTGGAAGATCAACCGGGTCTCCACGCGGGCCACCTCGCGCCGGGAGGTGAACGCGTCCAGGACGAGTCGCTGCAGGTCGGCCGGGTCCGAGACGGCCACGTGCACCAGATAGTCGTCGGGTCCCGTGAGGTGGAACAGGGCCCGGGACTCCGGCAGGGCCCTGACCCGCTCGACGAACGGCCCGATGAGTTCACGCCGGTGCGGCCGGACCTGGACGAGCAGCAGCGCTTCGAGACCCCGGCCGAGTTTGGCTGGATTCAGCTGTAGTCGGTGTCCGAGGATCACGCCGGTGCGCCGCAGCCGGGACACCCGGTCGAGACAGGTCGAGGGAGCCACCCCCACCTCGGCGGCGAGCTCCCGGTAGGTGGTCCGGGCGTCGTTCTGCAGCAGGCGAAGAATGTGCAGATCGACCGCGTCCAGTACGACGGAATCAGCCATTGGCCGAACGTAGCACGGCGATTTCCCGCTACTCCCGGGTATCCGTTCACAGTGCGCCTCATGGACATGACCAGGGACGCCTTCGCATCCGTCTCCTCGCCCGCCCCCACGAGGGCGCTGGCCACCGAAGCCGTGCACGCCGGCCGCGACGACCTCGCCGAGCTCGGTCTGCACGCCCCGCCGATCGACCTGTCCACCACCTACCCCTCCTCCGACGCCCGGGCCGAGGCCGCCCGCATCGACGAGTTCGCCACCACCGGCGCCCGGCCGGACGGCCCGCCGATCTACGCCCGCCTCGACAACCCGACGACCGCACGTTTCGAGACGGCCCTCGCCCGCCTGGAGGGCACGGAGGCGGCCGTCGCCTTCGCCAGCGGCATGGCCGCCCTCAGCGCCGTCCTGCTCGGCCGGGCGAGCCAGGGCCTGCGTCACGTGGTGGCCGTCCGCCCGCTCTACGGCTGCAGCGACCACCTCCTGGACGCCGGACTGCTCGGCACCGAGGTGACCTGGACCGACCCGGCGGGCGTCGCGGACGCCATCCGGCCCGACACCGGCCTGGTCATGGTCGAGTCGCCCGCCAACCCGACGCTCGCCGAGGCCGACATCCGCGCCCTCGCCCACGCGTGCGGATCGGTGCCGCTGCTCGTCGACAACACCTTCGCCACCCCGGTGCTTCAGCGGCCCGCCGAGCTCGGCGCGCGGATCGTGCTGCACAGCGCCACCAAGTACCTCGGCGGCCACGGCGACGTCATGGGCGGCGTCGTCGCCTGCGACGAGGAGTTCGCGCGGACCCTGCGCCAGGTGCGCTTCGCGACCGGCGGAGTGCTCCACCCGCTCGCGGGCTATCTGCTGCTCCGCGGACTGTCGACGCTCCCGGTACGGGTGCGGGCGGCCTCGGCGACCGCCGCCGAGCTGGTCCGCCGGCTCGCCGCCGACCCGCGGATCGCCCGGGTGCACTACCCGCGGATCGGCGGGGCGATGATCGCCTTCGAGGTGTACGGGGATCCGCACGACGTGATCGCCGGGGTACGGCTGATCACGCCGGCGGTCAGCCTCGGCAGCGTCGACACCCTCATCCAGCACCCGGCCTCGATCAGCCACCGCATCGTGGATCCCTCGGACCGCCGCTCGGGCGGGATCGGCGACCGGCTGCTGCGGATGTCCGTCGGCCTCGAGGACGTCGAGGACCTGTGGCGGGACCTCACTCAGGCGCTCAGCGCCGGCCCCGCGGAGGCCGCCCGCCCGGCAGAGGCCGTACGGGCGTAGCCGCGTCCGCGTCCCGGCCCGCGTCCGCCTCCGTGGCGGTGGCGCCGGCCGGCCTCGGGGTCAGCCGTGCGGTGATGACCAGGGTGCCCTCCTCGATCTGGTAGTCGAGCGGCAGGTTCAGCGCCCGCATGGCCGCCACCATGCCGGTGTTGGAGGACTGCGTCACCGCGTAGACGCTGTCGCAGCCGGCCTCCTCGGCCATGGCCACCAGCCGGCCGAGGAGTTCGGAGCCGATGCCGCGCCGCTGCCAGTCGTCCTCGACCATGAGGGCGACCTCGGTCTCGTCGCCGTCCCACAGCAGGTGGCCGAGGGCGACGAACCGGCCGGAGGCGGTCTGCACCGCGAGCGTCCGGCCGAAGCGCGGGCTCAGCAGGTGGTCGAGATAGCGGTCGGCGTCCCCGACCGGGCCGTGGTAGCGCAGGGCCAGGGTGCGCTCGGAGCAGCGGTCGTGCATGGCCCGCGCCGCGGGCAGGTCGCGCTGGTCGGCGCGGCGCACGGCGATGTCGTTGCCCTCGGGGAGGGTGAGCACGTCGCGGCCGCGCGGGAGGCGCGGCCCGAGCCGGGCGTCGAGCTCGACCAGCGCACGGGCCCGGGCGAACTCGGTGGGGGTGAAGGGCAGATAGGGCCGCTCGATGACGAGCGTGCCGCCGTTGGGGTCGCGCAGCCGCATCGCCGTCTCCTCCAGGACGCCTTCCACGGGCGCCTGGTCACCGGTGGGGCGGCCGCTGAGCGAGACGGGCGGCACCGAACGGATGGTGCAGCGGCCGAGCAGCTGACGCAGGGCGAGGGGTAGTTCGGCCGCGTCGAGCGCGGTGCGGGTGGCCAGGCCGAGCACCCGGGTCGGGGTGTCGACGAGGTCGTGGGCGTCGGCCCGCTCGGTCCAGGTGTCCGTGCCGCCGGCCGCGGCGATCTCCCCGGTGAGCACGCCCGGCTGCAGCCCGGCCGGGGCGCGCAGCAGGAACTCGTCGACGGTGCCGCCCTCGGCGAGCGGATGGGTCTGGAGGGTCAGGATGTCGACCCCGTGCCGTGCGAGCACCGTGCACAGCGCGGCCAGACTGCCCGGGGTGTCGCGGACCGTGGTCCGCATGCGCCACAGGGCCGTTCCGGCGGAGTCCCCCACGGGGGTGGGGTCCTCGCCGGACAGGGCGGCCGGGGGGGGGGGGGGGAAGGGGGCGCCTTCCGGCCGGGCGGTTCGCGGGTGGGGGACAAATAGGGCCCAAAGACCCACAACAGGGGGGGAAAGAAACGGGGAAAAAAACAAAACCAACAAA
>NZ_JBHXFE010000058.1:0-23521 GCF_042722475.1 Streptomyces sp. NPDC127092 | reverse complement strand
CGCCGGGATCGTCCGCGGGCGGCGCATGACTGTGCCGCCGGGCCCACCAGGTGTGGAAGGCGGCCGTGGCGACCAGCGCGATCGCCGAGAACACCAGCAGGTACGGGCCGTCGGGCCCCTTGGCGATGGTCTTGGCGATCGTGTCGGCCACCACCACGGCGGTGAACAGGGCCGCGAGCTCGATCAGGTCGTGCCGCCAGTGGTGGGTGCGGCGGGCGTTCTTCGTGCGCGTCATGTCGGTCATGACCTCACTGTGACCCAGCGGTGTTGCGTGATCACGAACGCCTTGTGACTGACGGGTTAAGCGCCGATCTGGGGCACTAGTGACCGATTTACGCTGCTTCTGTCGGCGTACGATCGGTCCGCCGGCCGAGGGCGGCCGCCAGCCTCCGGGCCTGCGTCACCAGCTGCGTCGAGCCCCGCCGGGCCGCCAGCCCGGCGAGCCCCGCCACCTCCCCGGAACCGCCGCTCCGCTCCACGCACTCGGCGGCCACCGCCAGCAGCTCCCCGGCCCCGTGCACCGGCTTCGGCGCCGAGAGCACCGAGGGCAGCAGGCCGAGCAGCACCGCCCGGACCGTCGCGTACGCACCGGTCGCCGCCGCCGTACGGGCCGCGTCCGCCAGCCGGTTCGGCTTGACCGTCCCCTCGGCGACGAGCTCGGCGAGGCGCGCGGCGAGCAGCGACGGGTCGAGCTCGCCGCGGGAGGCGAGGACGAGCAGCGCGTCGACGGCCGTCAGCCGGTCCTCGACGTGCCGGCAGCCGAGACCCACGGCGAGGGCCGCGTGGACGGCGGGACCGATCGGACCGTCGGCCTCGGCGAGCGCGGTGAGACCCGAGGCCGCACCCCGCTCCTCCCACTCGGCCCCGCCGGCAAGCGTGGGCAGCAGCCAGGCCGCGAGCGTCTCCCGGTCGTCGGGGAGGACGCCGGGCCAGAGCGGGCGCAGACCGGACCAGTGGTACCCGTCGCATCCGCGGACGATCTCCGTCCCGGACCCGCCCAGCCACTGGAACGCCGGCGGGAACTCCTCGCGTATCGCCCGGCGCTCGCGGACCGACACCACCAGCCGGTCGGCCAGCCACCACCGCCCCGACCGCCGGTCCTGGCCACGGGCCAGGAACCGCGTCCCCGGTGAGAGCGACTCGTCCGCCGACAGCCATTCCGCGAGCCGCGTCCCCGCCCGCGTGCCGAGCGCCGCCGCGGCGGCGGCCGCCTCCGCCGCCGCCGGGCCGGCCTTCCGTACCCGCAGCAGCGACTGCGCCAGATCCACCGGCAGTGGTTCGACACCGGCGTCCCGGTACTCCCGCAGCCGCTCCACCAGGACCGGCGGATCGATCGCCCCCGTGTGGTGGGTGGGCGTGGCGAGGAGGAAGGGTACGGGTGCCGCCGTGGCCACCAGCCACGCGGCCTCCCAGGCGCGCACGTCGATCACCCGCGTCAGGGCCTTGTGGGCACAACTCGGCGTGCCGGAGGGACGCCTGCGGGCGATGTCGAGCTGCTGCGGCCGTACCGCACCCGCGAGGGCGGCCAGCACGGTGAGGACGCCCTCCGAGCCCTGGGACACATGGTCGCGGTGCTCCATCCAGTACGCGCCGGCGAACGTCTCCCGCACCGCCGCCGCCAGCGCCTCCCGGTCCAGGTGCGCCAGCCGTACGACAGCGTCCAGGGCTCGCTCGAACTCCTCGACGGACGCGTACGGATTCCGCGCCAGGGCGACCAGGTCCTCCATCAGCTCCGCGACCGTCCCCGCCGCCGGCGCCAGCGGGCGCAGCTCCGGGACCGGCGGCAGCACCTCCACGTACGGCACGTCGTCGGCCAGGGCGGCCAGACCGAACAGCTCCGCGGCTGCCGCGCGGTGCACCGGGCTCAACAGCTCCGCCGCGCCCGCCAGTTCCTCCCGCACCTGCTCGTCCGGCACGTGCTTCAGGTACCGGCCCACCAGGGCGAGCGCCCGCTCCTGGACCGTCGTGTCCTCGTGCCCGAAGGCGTCCGTCACCACCGGCAGCAGCTCGGCCGCCGCTCCCGGCTCGCGCCGCAGCGCCTTGCCCAGCAGGGTCAGCTGCGCCCGCACCAGCTTCTTCTCGCTGCGGAACAGCACCGCACCGGACATCTCCGCGAGCTCCCGCACCGCGAGCCCGCCGCTCAGCGCGAGCTCCGCCAGCACCTCCTGGGCGTACGCCGCCACCGGCGAGGGCGCGTCCGCCGCCATGCCCAGCCAGTCCGGGATCCGCGACCGCCGCTCCTCGTCCGTCGTGCCGAGCAGCCGCAGCAGGGCCAGCGGGAAGCGCAGGTCCCGCGGCCGTCCCCCGCGCAGCAGCCGGGACACGCAGCCGTCGACCAGCATCGTCCGGTCGAGGAGTCCCTCCTCGGTGAGCGCCCTGAGCGCGGTCGGCCAGTGCCCGGGATCCTCGGGCCCGGCCGACCAGGTGAGCCGGTCGGGCGTCTCCGTCAGCGCGAGCACGTACGGCACGAGCACCGGCGTCTGGGGGTCCTCGCGCAGCCGGTCGAGCAGCCGCCCGTTCGTCAGCGTCCGCGTCCAGCCCCGGAGGTAGGCCTCGGTGGTGGGCGCCGGGCAGCCGGAGCGGACCACGAGGGTGTGCACCAGGCGGTACTGCTCCTCCGCCACGGACGGCCGCTCGGCGAGCCGCTGCGCCACGTTCGCGAGCCAGTCCGCATCGCGGTCGGCGAGCACCCGGAGGACGTCGTCGACCGTGTTCCCACCCCAGTCCGACAGGTCACGCGCGCCGATCCAGGCAGCCGCCGCGGCGGGTCCGGTGTGGCAGCCGGCGCCCGCCACCCGCAGGGCGCAACGGACCGCCCGCTGCTCGTTCCACCGGTCCCAGCCCCAGCCCCGCACCTCCTTGCGCAGCTCGCCCAGCTTCGGCAGCACCGCCTTGCGGGCGGCGGCGTCCAGCCCCGCCAGCAGGCCGGGCACCTTCTCGTGGCTCCCCGCGCGGACCGCCCCGAGCAGCTCCTCCACCGTCGTCGTCCCCGTCATCGCGCGCCCCCCGCCATCTCCGCCGTTCCTGTCGTCCCCGCCGTCTCCACCGCGCCGCCCCGCCGCGCCATGCGCACCGCGAGGGCGTGCTTGCACGGCCCCCGCCGGCCCCGGTACTCCGCCCACCACGGGCAGGTGCAGCTCAGCCGCCCGCCCTCCGACTCCCGCACCTGGTAACGCCGTTCACCGGAGTACACCGACGCGAGGTCGCCGTCCAAGGTCACCGCGCCCTCCGAGAGCAGCGCCCGGGCCGCGACCAGGCGCGGATTGTGCCGCTCGGCGCGGTCGGCGTCGTACGGCAGCTCGCGGTGGAAGTAGGCGGCCTCCGCCACGTCGTAGCCCACGCGCCCCGCCGTCCCGAGCCGGGTGAGGGCGGCCCGCACCCGGTCCACGGTCAGTCCCGACTGCTCCGCCAGATCGGCGAGGTCGATCCGCGGCTCCCAGGCGAGCAGCACCGAGACCAGCTCCGCGTCCTGCGCCGCCTCCTCCGTGGCGAGGGCCTCGAGCACGCCGCCCTCGCCGGAGAAGCCGCGCGCCGGGTCGGGGGACAGGGTCAGGGTCAGCCGCATGCCCGGCAGCTCCACCTCCCAGGCGCTCGCCGCCGCCGTCCCGTCCGGCACCGGCCCGTACACCCGCAGCGCGGTCGCGTGCCGCAGCACCCGCTCCAGGGCCACGAGCCGGTCCGGCCCCGCCAGGCACACCGCACCCGGGACCGGCCGCGTCGTCGGCCGCAGCGTCCGGCCGGACCGCACCACCCACAGCGGGCCCCGGCCCCGCGCCTGGGAACGCGGCAGTGAACGCAGGAAGCGCACCGCCTCCGCCCCGGACAGCTCCGCCCGCAGGTCGAAGCCGGCGGAGGAGACCTGGGCCTCGGCGAAGCCGCGCAGCCAGCGGTCCGGCAGCGGCACCTTCTTCTCCACGACCGGCCCGTCGAGCGTGGTCACCGCCATCTCCTCGGGCCCGACCCGGAGGTGCAGCGGATCGTCGCCGGTGAGCCGGGAAAGGGCCTCCCGGAGCGGGTTGTTCACGTCCACGTTGGTCGTGCCGTGACCGGTCTCCGCCCCGTCCAGACCCGCGCTCAGCACGTCCAGGCGGGCGTAAACCCCGCCGCAGCCCGAGAAGGACTCGAAGCGCAGCCGGTCCCCGTTCCCCGTCACCACGGGGTCCAGCGAACCCGGTCGTATCCGCTGGTGGTAGCGGGCCGCGGCCACGTCGGCCACGGCCAGCAGCCCGCGCGCGGCGATCTGCGGCGAGGTGAGGAAACCGGAGAAGAACCGGGGGTTGGCCTCGGCGCCGAGCGGCGTGAGGCCCCCGGCCGTCTCCAGGCCGAGCAGCCGCCCGGAACCCACGGGCTCCAGGGCGGACGGGCGTGCGTAGGCGAGCGCCTGTACGGATCGCGTCATGGAAACGACGGTAGGACCCGGCACTGACAACGACCCCTGGACCGCAGTCCGCTCGCCGCTCGCCGCTCGCCGCTCGCCGCTCGCCGCTCGCCGCACGCCGTCCCGGCGCCGGACGCACGCCGCTTGTCGCCCGCCGGTCCGCCGCACGCCCGGTGAGCCAGCCTCTACTGCCCCACGCGCCCCGGCTGCAGCACCTTCGAGAACAGGACCGTGCCGCCCTCGGCGCGCAGCCGGACCGTCAGTTCCCCGCTGTCGCCGTCGATGTCGACCTCGCCGAAGTACTGCGGGCTCTCCATCGGCGACAGGTTGGCCCGCTCCGGAGCCCGCACGAAGACCCGCTCGGGCCCGAAGGTGCCGTCCAGCCTGTTCGCCGGGAAGCCGCCGGCCGCCAGCGGCCCCGACACGAACTCCCAGAACGGAGCGAAGTCCTGGAACGCGGCGCGCTCCGGCGCGTAGTGCTGTGCCGAGGTGTAGTGCACGTCCGCCGTCAGCCACAGGGTGCCGGTGATCCGCCGGTGCTTGATGAACCGCAGCAGCTCCGCGATCTGCAGTTCGCGGCCGAGCGGTGCGCCCGGGTCGCCCTGCGCGACCGCCTCGAAGTCCGTCGCGCCGTCCGTGACGACGAGCCCGAGCGGCATGTCCGCCGCGAGCACCTTCCACACCGCGCGCGAGCGGCTCAGCTCGCGCTTCAGCCACTCCAGCTGCTCCGCGCCCAGGATGCCCGTCGTGGCGTCGGCCTGGCGGCCCGGCGAGTTGGCGTTCCGGTACGAGCGCATGTCGAGCACGAAGACGTCGAGCAGCGGTCCGTGCCGCACCACCCGGTGCATCCGGCCCTCCGCCCGGCTCTCGCCCGCGCGCGCGTGCAGCGTGGACACCGGGAAGTACTCGGCGAAGGCCCGCGAGGCCCGGGCGGCGAGGACGTCGACGTCCTTCTCGGTGTAGCGGGCGTCGTCGAGGATCTGTCCGGGGTACCAGTTGTTGCGGACCTCGTGGTCGTCCCACTGGACGATCGTCGGCACCTGTGCGTTGAAGGCGCGGACGTTGTGGTCGAGCAGGTTGTAGCGGAAGTTGCCCCGGTACTCGGCCAGGGTCTCGGCGACCTTCGACTTCTCGGGCGTGGTGACGTTCCGCCAGATCCGGCCGTCCGGCAGGGTCACGCTGGGCTGGATGACGCCGTCCGCGTAGATCGTGTCGCCGCTGCACAGGAAGAAGTCCGGGTCGAGCCGGCGCATCTCCTCGTACGCGCGGAAGCCGCCGATGTCCGGGTTGATGCCCCAGCCCTGCCCGGCGATGTCGCCCGACCACAGGAAGCGCACGCCGTCCCGGCGCCGCGCGGGCGCCGTACGGAAGGTGCCGGTGACCGGCTCGCCGGTACGGCGCGGGTCGTCCGGGTCGGCGAGGGTCACCCGGTAGTGGATCTGCTCGCCGGCCGGCAGGCCCCGCAGCGCGGTGGTCCCGGTGAAGTCCGTGCCGGGGCCGAGGAGCGGCCCGAGGTGCCGGCGGACCCGCCGGAACGACTCGCCGGACGAGGTCTCCACGATCATGCGGGCGGGCCGGTCCGAACGGACCCACACCAGGCCCGAGTGCGCGGTCACGTCACCGGTCTGCACGCCCCACGCGGCCGACGGCCGTCCCGACAGCGCGAAGGCCGGGCCCGCGAAGGCCCCGCCTCCGACCGTCAGGGCGGCCGCGGACGCGGCGAGCGACCCGCGCAGGACCGTGCGACGGGCGGGAGCGGCGGCTGCCGGGCCGGGTGTGGGCTGGGACATCGAGCGCCTCCGGAGGACGGTGCGGAACGGAACGCCCCATGCCTAGCGCCCGGTTGCGGCGTCCAGCCGAACCTCGCGTGAACAACGGGCGGGCCGGGAAAGCGCCCCCGCCCCGCCCGCCTCCTCCACGCCGCCCGCCGGCCCCGCCCGGCCCGCCGCCTCCCCTGCGGTCCCCGCCTCCTCCGCGCCGCCCGCGTTCTCCGCCCCGTACGCCTCCTCCGCCTCGTACGCCTCCGCGAGCAGCCGTACGCCGAGGGCGATGTCCGAGGGCGTCAGGTGGGCGTAGCCGATGACCAGGCGTACGGCACCGTCGTCGGGGCGGGTCGTGCCGTAGTCCTCCAGGGGGCGCAGGGCCACTCCGGCGGTGCGGGCCCGTTCCAGGAGGCGGGGCGTCGGGCCGTACGCGTGCGGCACGCGCGCGATGACGTGGAGTCCGGCGGCGATGCCGCTCACCTCGGTGCCGGGGAAGTGCTGCTCCAGGGCGGTCACCAGGGCGTCCCGCCGCTCGCGGTAGGCGCGCTGGCAGCGCCGCAGCTGGCGGTCGTAGCCGCCGCTCGTCACGAAGCGGGCGAGCACCGCCTGGTCGAGGACCGGGTTGCCGAGGTCCATCGTCCGCTTGCGCTCCACGACCTCGCCGAGCAGCGCCTCGGGGACCAGCATCCAGCCCAGGCGCATGCCCGGCGCGAGTGACTTGCTCACGGAGCCCGCGTACGCGACCCGCTCGGGGTCGAGGCCCTGCAGCGCGCCGACCGGCGCCCGGTCGTAGCGGAAGTCGCCGTCGTAGTCGTCCTCCAGGACGAAGCCGTCCACCGACCGTGCCCAGTCGAGCAGTCCGGCCCGCCGCCGCGCCGTGTAGGCGATGCCGGACGGGAACTGGTGCGACGGCGTCACCACCACCGCCCGCACGCCGGAAGCGGCCAGCGGTCCCGGCACCAGGCCCTCCGCGTCGACCGGCAGCCACACCGTGTCCAGGCCGGTCGAGGCGAACAGCCTGCCGTGCTCCGGACTGCCCGGATCCTCGACACCCACCGCGCCGTGCCCGTGCGCCCGCAGCGCGAAGCCCAGCAGCGTGGCCGCCTGCGCCACGCCGGAGCACACCACCAGACGCTCGGGGTCGGCCACGACGCCGCGCCGCCGCGCGAGCAGCGCCGCGAGCGCGCCCCGCAGTTCCGGGAGGCCGCGCGGATCGGGATAGCCGAGCCGCCGGTGCGCGAGTTCCGTCAGTACGGCGCGCTGCGCGGCGCCCCAGGCGGACCGGGGGAAGAGCGACAGATCGGGCGTGCCGGGGTGGAAGTCCACCCGCACGCCCGGCGTGCGCGGCGCGAGGTCGCGTACGCCGGGCGCGGCGGCGCGCGCCGTTCCGCCCACCCAGGTCCCGGACCCCCGGCCGCTGCGCAGATAGCCCTCCGCCGTGAGCTGCTCGTACGCCTCCGTCACCAGGCCCCGGGAGACGCCGAGGTCGGCGGCGAGCGCGCGGCTCGACGGCAGCCGGGTCCCGGCGGCGAGCCGTCCCGTCCGCACGGCCTCCCGAAGCGCCTCCTGGAGCGCACGGCCCCGCTGTCGCGCAGGGGCCGCCGCCGCGGGCAGCAGCAGTTCCCAGGCCGGTTGCCCGCGCATTCCCACGCCCCCTCGTCCTCCGCGTCGCCCAGGAGCGGAGCGTACCGGCAGAGGCCGGGGCACCCCCTAGAAGAGCAGGTCCCGCACCCGGTCCAGGACCGTGAACATGACCACCGCCAGGACCACGAAGACGGCGACGCACCCGACGTTCACCCAGTTCCAGTCGCCGCCGGCGTCGACGTCGTGGGAATCCCGCCCGCCCGAGTCCCCGTCGAACCAGTCCATGTGCCGCCGCCCCCCAAGTGGTCCCCGATCCCGTCGTGGAAGTGGACCTCCAAACAGGCCGGTCCGGTTCCTAGCGTCGGTGGCATGAACGCGAACTCCCTGCGCGGCGCCCTCCTGGTCACCGTCGCCTACGCCCTCGTCGGCGCCTCCTTCACCGCCAACAGCCTGCTCGGCTCCTACCCTTACGCCGGCGGCCAGGCCCTGCGCTACGCCGCCGCCTGCCTGCTCCTGCTGCCGCTGCTCGGCCGGGGCGCGCTCGCCCCGCTGCGCGCGCTCACCGTCCGGCTGTGGCTGCGGATCGCCCTCGTCGCGGCCGTCGGCATGGTCGGCTTCAACCTGGCGATCCTGGCCGCGGAGCGGACCGCCGAGCCCGCCGTGCCCGGCGTCCTGGTCGGCTGCGCGCCGGTCGTGGTCGCCGTCCTGGTGCCGCTGACGGAGGGGCGCCGGCCCACGAGGGCGGTGCTGTACGGCGCGGTGCTCGTGGCCGCGGGGGCCTTCACCGTGCAGGGCTGGGGCCGCACCGACCTCGCCGGGCTCGGCTGGTCGGCGGCCGCCCTCGCGGGCGAGGTCGGCTTCACGGTGCTCGCGGTGCCGGTGCTGCGGCTGCTCGGGCCGAAGCTCCTGACGTCCGTCGTGTGCGGCGTGGCCGCCGTCGAGGCGACGGCGCTCGGCCTGCTCGTCGAGGGCACCGCGGCGCTGCGGATGCCGACGGCCGTGGAGGCCGGGGCGCTGGTGTGGCAGGCGGCGCTGGCGACCGTCGTCGGCTTCGTCCTCTTCTACATGGGTGTCCAGCGGATCGGCATGGAGCGCGCCACGCTGTTCACCGGTGCCATCCCGGTGGCCGCCGCGCTCACCGCGGTCGCGGTCTCGCACGGTTCCTTCGGCCCGGCGCAGGCCGCCGGCGGACTCCTGGTGGGGGCCGGGGCGGCCCTGGGCTCGGGCCTGTTCGACGGGCGGACCCGGACCGGCGGGGCGTCAGACCGCGCTGCCGGCGCTGCCGTCCAGGATCACCCGGGACACCAGCGCGGGGTCGTCGTTCATGGGGACGTGACCGCAGCCGGGAAGCCGGATCAGCCGGGCGCCCGGGATGGCGCGCTTGGCCCGGATTCCCTGGCGGCGCAGCAGGAGCCGGTCCCTGGTGCCCCACGCGACGGTCACCGGTACGGCGGGGACGTCCTCGGTGAACAGCACGTTCCGGCCCGCCGCGAGGGTCTCCTCGAAGCCGGTGGCCCGGCTCAGTGACAGCGTCTCGGCGACCGCTGCCTCGGGTGAAAGCCGCCCGGGGCGGGCGTAGATGGAGCTGGTGAGGACGGTGCGGCCGGCGGCGCTCCGGGACAGCCGCTCGACCAGCGGGACCGGCATCGCCCGTGCGGCGCCCCGCATCGCGCGCAGCGTGGTGAACGCGTAGCGCCGCTCCGCCTGCGACCAGAAGCCGGCCGGCGAGATCGCCGTCACCGAGCGCACCAGCTTCTCGCGGCCGAGCTCCAGGGCGAGCAGCCCGCCCAGCGAATTGCCCGCCACGTGCGGGCGTTCGATCCCGAGCGCACCGCAGAACGCGTCGAGCACCGGCACCACCGTGCGCAGGTCGTACGCGAGCGGGGGCGGCAGCGCCGGTGAGGAACCGAAGCCGGGCAGGTCGACGGCGATCACGTCCCGCTCGGTGGCGAGGATGTCGATGACCGGCTCCCACGCCTGCCAGAGATGACCGATGCCGTGGAGCAGCAGCAGGGGTTCACCCGCGCCCCGGCGCTCGTACGTCTCGGTGACCGTGCGCGGCCCGGCCGTCGACTCCACCGGGAACGAGATCTGTGCGGACATGGTTCTCCCTGTCGTGCGTGGTCGTGCGTACCGGCACTCTGCAAGACACCCTGTCAGCAAGAATTACCGGTGAGTAGAGTCCAGTTCAAGACCGGGGCCGCAACGGGATCCCAACGGGGGTCCAGTTCAGGATCCGGGGTCGCAACGGGATCCAACTGGACACAGGAGAACGGGTCGGCTGGGATGGAGGGCGTGCCGACCGAGATGCTGACCGACCCCACCGACCTCTTCGAGGAACACCGCGCGATGCTCACCGGCGTCGCCTACCGCATGCTCGGCCGCGCCGCCGACGCCGAGGACGTGGTGCAGGAGGCCTGGCTGCGCTGGACCTCCGGCGACCGCGCCGAGGTCCGCGAGCCGCGCGCGTACCTCGTCCGCATCACCACCCGGCTCGCCGTCGACCGGCTCCGCCAGATCCAGTCCCGCCGCGAGTCCTACGTCGGCCCCTGGCTGCCCGAGCCCGTCGTCACCGACTTCGGGCCCTCCGTGCCCGACACCGCCGAACGCGCCCTGCTCGCCGACTCGGTGTCCCTCGCCCTGCTCGTCGTCCTCGAGTCCCTCTCGCCGCTGGAGCGCGCGGTGTTCGTGCTCCGCGAGGCCTTCGGCTTCCCCTTCGCCGAGATCGCCGCCACCCTCGACCGCAGCGAGTCCGCCGTCCGCCAGCTCGCCGCCCGCGCCCGCAGGCACGTCGACGAGGGCCGCCCGCGCTACGACGTCGACCCGGCCCAACGGCGCGACCTCACCGAGCGGTTCCTCGCCGCCGCCACGAACGGCGACCTGGAGGGCCTGCTCGCCCTCCTCGCGCCGGACGTCCGGCTGGTCGGCGACAGCGGCGGCAAGGCCAAGGCCCCGCTGCGCATCATGGAGACCGCCGACAAGATCGGCCGCTTCATGGTCGCCGTCGCCCAGGGCGCGGGAGCGGACTTCGACTTCCGCTTCGAGGAGATCAACGGCGGCCCGGCGCTGGTCGCGCTCGTCGGCGGCCGGGTCGACGCCGTCTACCAGGTCGACGTCCGCGACGGCCGGATCGCCTGCATGTACATCCTGCGCAACCCCGACAAGCTCCAGGGCCTCTCCCTGGACTGAGCCCCCTCCAGGCCGCCGCTTCCGGCCGCCTTCCCGCTCGCCAGCCTCCCGACCGCCCGCCCGCCCCGGAGCCGAACGCTCCGGGGCGGGCCTTCTGCTGCCCGGGGCCCACCGGGACGCGAACGTCCTGTGAACGATCTAGGTCAGAGGGTCACATTCGGGGCCGCACGACGGAGGATTGGTCTTGACCAAGGGTGGGTCGCGCCTTATGGTCGCAGAGTTAGTGCAGGAACCTTTAATAAACAAGGGCGCGGAAAACGCCGCGGGACACGGCGAATGTGCGGAGGATCAGGGTGGGGACCACGCAGCTCGAAGCAGCACCGGAGCCGAAGTACTGGCACCTCAAGACCGTGATCAGCGAAGCCCTCGACTCGGAGTTCGCGGTCGGGGAGATCCTGCCCAACGAGCGCGAGCTGGCCGCCCGCTTCGGCGTCGCCCGCGCCACCCTCCGGCAGGCCCTGGAGCAGCTGGAGCTGGAAGGCCGTCTGCAGCGCCGCCGCGGCGTCGGCACCACGGTCGCCCCGCCGCGCGTCGGCGTCGACGTCTCCACCACCCAGCAGGCCTGGCCCGGCGCCGGCGAGGAGACCTGGCAGTCCGTCGACTGCGCCGCCGACACCGCCCCGGCCGCCGTCGCCCGCCTCCTCGACGTCCAGTCCGGCGAGCGCGTCCACATCGTGCGCCGGCTGCGCGTGACCGAAGGCCGGCCCGTCGCGGCCGAACTGCTCTACGTGCCCGCCGGCTCGGTGCCCGGCCTCGTCACGGCCGACAGCGCCGACGGCGCCACCCGCGCCCGTGCCGTGCTGCGCGAACTGCGGCGGCTCGACCTCGAAGGCCAGGACCGCGCCGTCGAACTCGGCTCGGCCCGCGCCGACGACGCCAAGGAACTCGACCGGCTGCCCGGCTCCCCGGTCCTCGTCGTCACCACCCGCTACCTCTCCGGAGGCCGGACCGCGGCCGTGTCCGTGGCCACCTACCGCGCCGACACCTGCCGCCTCACCTTCGGCGACTCCGGCGACCTGGCCATGGCGTCCTGACGCCACGCAAGCTCTGCGGAAAGGCCCCGGGCACGTGCCCGGGGCCTTCCCCGTGCCGCCGTCCCGTTCTTCGTACCGCGCGGACGCCTAACGCCGGGCCGTGACCCTGCCGTCCACCGCGAAGAGCTGCTCCTCCACGTGGTCGAGCGCGAGCCGCAGCGCGCCCGTGCCCACCGCCGCCTCGCCCAGCATCGACAGCACCACCCGCGGCGGCCGCAGACAGAACCGGGCCAGCTCGTCGCGCAGCGGCTGCAACACGCCGTCCAGGCCGGCCGCCCAGCCGCCGATCACCACCAGCTCCGGATCGAGCGCGAGGACGAGCGCCGCCACGTCGTGCACCAGACGCTGGATGAACCGCTCCACCGCGGCCTCCGCCGGCGCGTGACCCTGCCGGGCCAGCGCGAACACCTCCGCCACCGCCTGCTCGTCGAGCGGGTGGAGCGGTTCGTCGGTCGGTGACAGCAGGTGCTCGGGCGTGACCCCGCGGCCCAGCAGGTGCAGGGCCCCGATCTCGCCGGCCGCCCCGCCGAAACCGCGGTGCAGCCGCCCGCCGATCAGCGAACCGGCACCGGGGCTCAGCCCGGCGAGCACGAACACGATGTCGTCGGAATCGGTCGCCGCACCCTTCCAGTGCTCGGCGACCGCCGCCGCGTTGGCGTCGTTCTCCACGATCACCGGGCAGCGGAAGGAGCGCCGCAGCCGCTCGCCCAGCGCGAGCCCCGTCCAGCCCGGCAGCGCCGTGCCCAGCCGGACCGTCCCGTCCGCCTCCACGATCCCCGGCGTGCCGACGCCCACGGCCCGCAGGTTCGAGCGGGGCACCCCGGTCCGCCGCAGCACGTCGGCCACCACCGTCCGCACCCGGTCGAGGCGCTCGTCCTCCGGCGCGGTCTCCGCGACCTCACGCGAACCCGCGCCGATGATCCGGCCGTCCAGACCGGAGATCAGCGCGGCGACCCGGTGCGGCCCGATCTCGATGCCGAGCAGATGACCCGCCTCCGCCCGGAAGCGGAACCTCCGGGCCGGCCGGCCCTGCCGCCGGGTCTCGCCCTCCTCGGGCGCCGCCTCGACGACCAGACCGCCCTCGATCAGCCCCTCGGTCACCCCCTCGACCGTCGGCCGGGAAAGCCCCGTGATCCGGGTCAGGTCCGTGAGCGTGAGCGCGTCGGAGCCCCGCAGCGCATGGAGTACCACCGCGGAATTGATCCGCCGCAGCAGAGACGGATCCCCGCCGGTCAGCCGCCCCACCGTGTGTCCTCCCAGCTCGTGCGCCTCTTTGGCCGGATGTTACTCAATGGACCCGGGAGCGGCGAGCGCCGCCCGGGGCCCGCCGGGCCGCGGAGCGCACCCGGGCGTCTGACGCGCCGCCAGTTGTCAGTGCCCGGCGCTTTACTGGACCCATGACCCTGGCACGGCACGTCGCCGCACTCGACCTGCTGCGCGGACGCCCCTTCCGCGACGGCGGGCACCACCTGGCCGAGTTATCCGCCGCCGACGCCTCCGAGGAACAGACGGAGGCGGAGCGGACGGCACTCGCCGGCCGTCTCGCCGACCGCTGGGGACCGCCGCAGCACGTCGGCCTCGGCTCGCTGCTGCTCCGGGCCGAACGCGGCGAGCACATACCCGCGCCCTGGGACCTGCTGAGCGAGGCGGCGGCCGGCGTCGAGCTGTGGCGCGCGGACGGGAGGTGGATCGCGCTCGGAGTCGTACGGACGGGAGAGGACGAGCACCGCATACTCGTCTGCGTCACCGTCGTGGACCCGCCATGAGACCTGAGTCCCCTGACAGGCCCTAGGCGGCCCGTCGGTCCGGCACGCCCGCCGCCTCCCGCAGCCGGGCGAACTCCTCCGCCATGCTCTGCGCCGTCCAGCGGGCGTTCAGGCCGCTGGGGCTGGGCAGCGCCCAGATCCGGGTGGTTCCGTGCGGCCCGGTGATCGTCCGCTCCTGCGGTCCGATCGCCGCCCCGGGCTCGCCGAAGGCCGTGCGGTACGCGGTGACACCGGCGATCGCGAGCCAGCGCGGGGCCAGCCGCGCCACCTTCTCGGTGAGGATCCGGCCGCCCTCCCGGTACTCCTCGGCGGTCAGCTCGTCGGCCCGCGCGCTCGCCCGCGCCACCACGTTGGTGATGCCGAGCCCGTACGCCAGCAGCTCCTCCTGCTCCGCCGGCGCGAACCGCCGCGGCGTGAAACCGGACAGGTGCAGGACCGGCCAGAACCGGTTGCCCGGGCGGGCGAAGTGCAGGCCCGTCGCCGCCGTCATCAGACCCGGGTTGATCCCGCAGAACAGCACCGAAAGGCCGCCCGCGGTCACGTCGGGGACGAGACGGTCGCGGGCGGCCTCCAGCTGCTGCGGGGTGAAGCGGGTCAGAGGATCGACCCGGGGGTGTAGCCGGCGGCCTCGGGGTGCTGCTTGGCGATCTCCTCGATCCGGGAGACCACGGAGGTGACCTGGTCGGCGGCGGCACCGGTGAAGGACAACTTGTCCGCCATCAGCGCGTCCAGCTGCTCACGGTCCAGCGGGATCCGGTCGTCGGCGGCCAGCTTGTCCAGCAGCTCGTTGCGCTCGGCGCCCTGCTCGCGCATGGCGAGGGCGGAGGCCACGGCGTTCTCCTTGATCGCCTCGTGGGCGACCTCGCGGCCCACGCCGGCCCGCACCGCGCCCATGAGGACCTTGGTGGTGGCCAGGAACGGCAGGTAGCGGTCGAGCTCGCGGGCGACGACGGCCGGGAAGGCGCCGAACTCGTCGAGCACGGTGAGGAAGGTCTCCAGGAGACCGTCGAAGGCGAAGAAGGCGTCCGGCAGGGCCACCCGGCGGACCACCGAGCAGGAGACGTCGCCCTCGTTCCACTGGTCGCCCGCCAGCTCGCCGGTCATCGACGCGTAGCCGCGCAGGATGACCATCAGGCCGTTGACGCGCTCGCAGGAGCGGGTGTTCATCTTGTGCGGCATCGCGGAGGAGCCGACCTGGCCCGGCTTGAAGCCCTCCGTGACCAGCTCGTGGCCCGCCATCAGACGGATCGTCTTGGCGATCGAGGAGGGGGCGGCGGCCAGCTGCACGAGCGTGGTGACCACGTCGTAGTCGAGCGAGCGCGGGTAGACCTGGCCGACCGAGGTGAAGGCGTGGGCGAAGCCGAGGTGACCGGCGATCCGCTGCTCCAGCTCCGCCAGCTTCGAGGCGTCGCCGCCGAGCAGGTCGAGCATGTCCTGGGCGGTGCCGACCGGGCCCTTGATGCCGCGCAGCGGGTAGCGGCCGAGCAGGTCCTCCAGGCGCGCGTACGCCACGAGCAGCTCGTCGGCGGCGGTCGCGAAGCGCTTGCCGAGGGTGGTGGCCTGCGCGGCCACGTTGTGCGAGCGGCCGGCCATGACGAGCTCGCCGTACTCGGCGGAGAGCCTGCCGAGGCGGGCGAGGACGGCGACCGTACGGTCCCGCATCAGCTCCAGGGAGAGCCGGATCTGGAGCTGCTCGACGTTCTCGGTGAGGTCGCGCGAGGTCATGCCCTTGTGCACGTGCTCGTGGCCGGCGAGGGCGTTGAACTCCTCGATGCGGGCCTTCACGTCGTGGCGGGTGACCTTCTCGCGCTCGGCGATCGAGCCGAGGTCGACCTGGTCGAGCACGCGCTCGTAGTCGGCGAGGGCGGCGTCGGGAACCTCGATCCCGAGGTCCTTCTGCGCACGCAGCACGGCGAGCCACAGCTGACGCTCCAGCTTCACCTTCTGCTCGGGGGACCAGAGGACGGCGAGCTCCGCGGAGGCGTAGCGGCCGGCCAGGACGTTGGGGATGCGGGGCTTCGCAGTCGCAGCAGTCACGTGTCCAGAGTTTACTGGTGATTTCTGCAGGCCAGCGCCAGGGTCCGGGCTGGAGCTTGCTACGAGACGGGGGTCACGTCAGCGCTTCCGGCGCCTCGTACGGCAGCAGCTCCGGACGCTTCGGCGGGCGGCCGTCGCCCGAGGAGCGGCCGGTGAGCCGGCGGCCGATCCACGGCCCCAGGTGCTCCCTGGCGAACCGGGCGTCGGCGATCCGGCGGGAGGCCCAGCCCGGGCGGACGGTCGGGGCGAGCGGCGAACGCCAGTCGTGCTCCTCCGGCAGACCGAGGGTCTGCCAGACCGCCTCCGCGACCCGCCGGTGCCCCTCGGCGGTCAGGTGGAGCCGGTCCACGTCCCACATCCGCGGGTCGGCGAGCGCCGGGGCGCCGTACAGGTCGACCACCAGGGCGCCGTGCCGGGCGGCCAGCTCGTCGACGTACGCGAAGAGCTCCTCCATGCGGGGCCGGAAGCGCTCCAGGACCGGGCCGTTGCGGCCCGGGCTGCGCATCAGGACCAGCCGCCCGCACGAGGGGGCCAGCCGCTCGACGGCCTCGCCGAGCAGGGCCCGCACCCGGCCCATGTCGCACTTGGGGCGCAGGGTGTCGTTGAGGCCGCCGACCAGCGTCACCACGTCGGCCTTCATCGCCGCCGCCGCGTCCACCTGCTCGTCGACGATCTGCCCGATCAGCTTGCCGCGCACGGCCAGGTTGGCGTAGCGGAAGCCGGGCGTGCGGGCGGCGAGCCGGCCCGCGAGGACGTCGGCCCAGCCCCGGTAGGAACCGTCCGGCCGCAGGTCCGACATACCCTCGGTGAAGCTGTCGCCCACGGCGACGAGACTGGTGTACGTGGCATTGATCTCCATGACCCCGCGATCATACCGCCCGGTATGGAGCGCGCGACGACGGGGAACCGGGAGCGAGCGCCTGGCTGCGGGCGCCCGCGCTCTGACCCGAGGGCCGGAGGCGGACCGCGCCACGAACGCGGAGGGCCCGGAACGCTCCTCGCGTCCCGGGCCCTCCGGCGGAGCGGCGAGGGCTACGGCGCCGAGGGGCGTCCCACCAGCTCCCGCAGCACGTCCTCCATCGTCACCAGGCCGGCCAGCTTGCCGTCCTCGTCGACGACCGCCGCCAGGTGGGTACGGCTGCGCCGCATCGCCGTCAGCACGTCGTCCAGCGGCGTGGCCGCCTTCACCTGGGCGATCGGCCGCATCGCCGACACCGGGAACGGCAGGTCCCGCGGCGAGATGTCCAGGGCGTCCTTCACGTGGAGATAGCCCAGGATCCCGCGGTCCGCGTCGACCACCGGGAAGCGGGAGAACCCGGAGCGCGCGGACAGCGCCTCGATCTCCTCCGCAGTCGTGCCCACCTGCGCGTACACGACCTTCTCCACCGGCATCACGACGTCACGCACCGGGCGCCGGCCCAGTTCGAGGGCGTCGTGCAGCCGCTCGGCCGCGCGGTCGTCGAGCAGACCCGCGTCGCCGGCGTCGGTGACCATCCGGGCCAGCTCGTCGTCCGAGAACGTCGCGGCCACCTCGCCCTTGGCGTCCACCCGCAGCAGCTTCAGGATGCCGTTGGCGAAGGCGTTGATCGAGAAGATCACCGGCTTCAGCGCGCGCGTGAGGGCCACCAGCGGCGGGCCGAGGAGCAGCGCCGTGCGGGTCGGCTCGGCCAGGGCGATGTTCTTCGGGACCATCTCGCCCAGCAGCATGTGCAGGTACGTGGCGAGCGTCAGCGCGATGACGAACGAGATCGGGTGCACCAGGCCGTGCGGCACGCCGACGGCGTCGAACACCGGCTCCAGCAGGTGCGCGATGGCCGGCTCGGCCACGATGCCGAGCACCAGGGTGCTCAGGGTGATGCCGAGCTGGGCGGCGGCGAGCAGTGCCGAGACGTGCTCGAGCCCCCAGATGACGCTGCGCGCCCGCCGGTCGCCGGACTCGGCGTGCGGCTCGATCTGGCTGCGGCGCACGGAGATCATGGCGAACTCGGCGCCGACGAAGAAGGCGTTGACGACCAGGGTCGCCAGGCCGATCAGCAGCTGGATCACGGTCATCGGCCGGCCTCCTCGTCCGTGTCGCCGGAGCGGGGGAGCGGGGCATGCAGCAGCACGCGCGCCGCGCGCCGCCCGGACGCGTCCACCACGTCGAGCCGCCAGCCGGCCAGTTCCATGCTGTCGCCGACGGCCGGGATCCGGCCGAGCTCGGTGGCGAGCACGCCCGCCAGGGTCTCGTACGGGCCCTCCGGCACCTTCAGGCCGATGGCCTGCAGCTGGTCGGTGCGGGCGGCGCCGTCCGCCGACCACAGCTCGCGGCCGTCGGCGTCCTCGCCCGCCCGCGCCAGGTCCGGCGTCTCGTGCGGGTCGTGCTCGTCGCGCACCTCGCCGACGACCTCCTCGACGATGTCCTCCAGCGTCGCGACGCCCGCCGTGCCGCCGTACTCGTCGATGACGACGGCCATGGTCTGCTTCCCGGAGAGCCGGTCGAGCAGCTTGTCCACGGTCAGGCTCTCCGGCACGAGCAGCGGCTCGCGCAGTATGTCGCCGACCGGGCGCAGGCGCCGCTCGTCGGCCGGTATGGCCAGCACGTCCTTGATGTGCGCGATGCCCACGACCGAGTCGAGGCTGCCGCGGTACACGGGGAAGCGGCTCAGGCCGGTCGCGCGCGTCGCGTTGGCGACGTCCTCGGCGGTGGCCTGCACGTCCAGGGCGGTGACCTGGACGCGCGGGGTCATCACGTTCTCCGCGGTCAGCTCGGCCAGGTTCAGCGTGCGGACGAACAGCTCGGCGGTGTCCGCCTCCAGCGCGCCCTCCTTCGCGGAGTGCCGCGCCAGCGCCACCAGCTCCTTCGGGGAGCGGGCGGAGGCCAGCTCCTCGGTCGGCTCCATGCCGAGCCGGCGGAGAACCCGGTTGGCCGTGTTGTTCAGATGGCTGATCAGCGGCTTGAAGGCGGCGGTGAAGAACCGCTGCGGGTTGCCCACCACCTTGGCGACCGCCAGCGGCGAGGAGATCGCCCAGTTCTTGGGCACGAGCTCGCCGACGACCATGAGGACCACGGTCGACAGGGCGGTGCCGATCACCAGGGCGAGCGAGGAGGCGATCGACTCGGAGAAGCCGAGGGACTTCAGCGGTCCGCGGATCAGGGCGGCGATCGAGGGCTCGGAGAGCATGCCGACGACCAGATTGGTGACGGTGATGCCGAGCTGGGCGCCCGAGAGCTGGAAGGTGAGCGACCTGACCGCCTTCAGCGCGCCGGCCGCGCCGCGCTCGCCGCGCTTCGCCGCGGCCTCCAGCTCGCCGCGCTCGACCGTGGTCAGCGAGAACTCGGCCGCGACGAACGCACCGCACGCCACGGCGAGCAGCAGCGCCACCAGGAGCAGCAGTACCTCGGTCATCGGTTCACCTCCTTCCCCGGGTGAGTCCCATGATCACTCAGAGGAGGGAGGACCGCGCGATGTCGGCTGCGGAAGCGGGAACGGCTACTGGGAGGCTCGCCCATGGGCGGACGCTCACACCTTTCGGTCGGATGATCGGATTCTGCCCACCCATAGTAAAGGATCGGCAAAGCGGCGTGGTGGCCGGCGGCGGCCCCCCGACCGGCCCGGCGGCCGACCGGCCCGGCGGGCGGGAAGGCGGCCCGGGTCAGGCCGGCAGCGGCTTCACCCAGCGCGTCCACTGCTCTTCCGGGCCGTACTCGGCCGCCCGCCACACCGCCCGCCCGAGCGCGTTGCGGTCGAGGACCATCGCGTCCGCGCGCCGCCCGCCGAGCCGTACGAACCGCTCCTCGGCCGCCGCGAGGAGCGCGCCGCCGATGCCGCGCCGCCGGTGCCCGGGGTGGACGGCGAGCCGGTACAGATGGCAGCGCCAGCCGTCGAACCCGGCGATCACCGTCCCGACCAGCTCACCGGCCCGCTCGGCGAGCAGCAGCGCCTCGGGGTCCCGCTCCACGAGCCGGGCGACGCCCGCCGGGTCGTCGCTGATGCTCGTGCCCTCGGCGGCGGCCTTCCAGAAGGCGAGCACCGCGTCGATGTCGGCCGCGACCGCGGCCCGTATCCGAAGATCGTCCATGCCCGCATCCCACCACCGGCGGCGCCGGGCGTCGAGCGCGTTTCACCGGTCAGGACGCCGCGTGCCCGGGCCGCTCGCGCCGGCGCAGTTCGGCGATCACCGGACCGAAGGCCTCCATGGCGTCGTCCAGGACCGTGAAGTAGGAGAGTCCCAGCCGCTCGCGGAGTGCCGTCAGCCGGTCGGCGATCTCCCGTACCGTGCCGATCGCGAGGATGGGCAGGTCGAGCACCTGCTCCTCGGTCAGGTACGGGACGCGCGGAAGGAAGTCCGCCACCGCCGCGGCCGGGTCGTCGGTCACGAGGACGCGCTGGAGCAGCAGATTGAGCTCCGCCGGACGCTCCCGCCCGGCCTCCGCCTCGAAGCCCCGGTACGTCCCGACCCGCCCGGCCAGCTCCTCGGCGGTCAGCACCGTCACCGACTCGCCGGTGAACCGCCCGCCGCTGAACGCCGTCACGTCGGCGTGCCGGGCCGCGAGCCGCAGCACGCGATCGCCGTTGCCGCCGACGAGCAGCGGGGTGCGGGGGCTCGTCCCGTCGCCCTTCAGCGCCCCGGCCAACTCCTCGACCGTACGCGCCAGATGGGCGACGCGTTCGCCCGGCGGCAGGAACGGGATCCCGGCCTCCTCGTGCTCGGCGCGCACGTAGCCCGTGCCCAGACCGAGCTCCAGCCGGCCGCCGGTCAGAGCGGCCGTCGTGGCCACCTCACGGGCCAGCAGCGCCGGGTTCCAGAATCCCGCGTTGAGCACGAAGGTCCCGAGACGCGGCCGGGTGGTCGCCTCCGCGGCCGCGACCAGCGAGGGGAACGGGGCGGGCATCCCGAGGTGGTCGGCGACCAGGATCAGGTCGTAACCGAGCTCCTCGGCGCGGCGGCAGCGGGTCCGCCACTCCCCGCCCGAGCCGGGCCTGAGCATGTTGACGGCGAAGCGGAACGGCGGCACCACGGCGCTACCTCCAGGATCGGGCCCGGCGCGCCCGGACGCGCGCCTGACGGACCTTCAGCCTGTCACGAAGCAGAACTCGTTGCCCTCCGGATCCCGCATCACCTGGAACGAACCCTGCTCGTCCGTCACGATCCCGCCGGACCGGCTCGCGCCCAGCGGCAGCGCCTCCTCGGCCGCCGCGGCCGGATCGCCGACCTCCAGGTCCAGATGGAGGCGGTTCTTCACCGCCTTGCCCTCCGGAACCCGCTGGAAGGCGAGGCGTACGAACCCCGGCGGGTCGACGTACGACCAGTCCGGACTCCGGTCGACCGGAGCCCCGCCCAGGAGCGCCGACCAGAACCGCGCGAGGGCGGCCGGGGCGGCGCAGTCGAAGACGATCTCCTGAACACGGGCACGAGGCATGGGCCCAGCCTAGGTCGTGGGCCGTAAGCCGTGGGGCGGTTGGCCGTGGGCCTCGTGGGGCCGTGGGGCGGTTGGCCGTGGGGCCGTCGGCCCTGGGGCTGTGCGGTGCGCTGCCCGGCGGCGTCCGCTGCCGGGCGTCCGCGGATCAGGCGCCGGCCGTCGCGGTGAACCCGGCCGCGTCCCAGGCGCCGCCCAGCGCCGGTGCCAGCCAGCCCGGTGCCGCCGCCCGGAACGCCTCGGGCGTCAGCGCGCCCGCCCCCTCCGGTACCGCCCCGAGGAGCGGGGCGCCCGCCGCCTTCGGCAGGTCCGTCAGATTGCAGCGCGCCGCCAGGTCCGGAGCGTCCGGCCAGCTGCCGATCACCACGCCCAGCTGCTCGATGCCGCGCGCCCGCAGCGCCTCCGCCGTCAGGGAGGCGGAGTTGAGCGTGCCGAGACCGGCGGGGACGACGACGAGGACCGGGGCGCCGAGGAGCCGCGCGGCGTCCGCGAGCGTCCCGCCCTCCTCGTCGAACCGTACGAGGAGCCCGCCGGCGCCCTCCACGAGGACCAGGTCGTGCTCCTCCGCCAGCTTCCGTGCCGCGTCCGCGACGTCCGCGGGTGCCACCGGCGCGAGCCCGGCCCGGCGCGCCGCGGTGTCCGGAGCCAGGGGCTCCGGAAAGCGCGCCAGTTCCGCGCCCGTCACCGCCGCCCCCGCCAGTCGCACGACCTCGTCGGCGTCGCCGGCCTCCCCGGCACCGACACCCGTCTGCGCGGGCTTGAGCACGGCGACGGACCGCCCGCCGGCGGAGGCGAGGGCCGCGACGGCCGCGGTGACGACGGTCTTGCCGATCTCGGTACCGGTGCCGGTGATGACGATGACGCTCAAGGGGATGTCCTCTTCCTTCCGTGAATCCGTGAACACAGACTGCCGTGCGACGGGACGCGACCGTCGGAGTGCCGGCTCAGCCCGCGACCGCCGCCGCCCGTACCGCCTCGCAGACGCGCGACACGTCCTCGTCGCCCGTCACGAACGGCGGCATCGTGTACACGAGGTCGCGGAAGGGCCGGAGCCAGACGCCCTCTCGGACGGCCGCGCGGGTCGC
This sequence comes from Streptomyces sp. NPDC127092, assembly GCF_042722475.1. Lineage (NCBI taxonomy): Bacteria > Bacillati > Actinomycetota > Actinomycetes > Kitasatosporales > Streptomycetaceae > Streptomyces > Streptomyces sp. NPDC127092. The sequence continues at coordinate 1,284 of NZ_JBHXFE010000058.1, read as the reverse complement.
GGCCCGCATGTCGACGTCATGGTCGAGCTGGACCACGCCGATGGCGCCGAGGACGCGGACGTCACGGACACCCGGCAGACCGGCCACATCGGCGAGCCCCTCGCGCAGGCCCGCCTCGATGCGCTTGACCTCCACCCGCCAGTCCTGGCCGAGCAGCAGGTCGATCGAGGCGAGGGCGACCGCCGAGGCCAGCGGGTTGCCCATGAAGGTCGGGCCGTGGGCGAGGACGGGGACCTCGCCGCGCGAGATGCCCTCCGCGACCCGGCTCGTGCAGAGCGTCGCCGCCATCGACAGATAGCCGCCGGTCAGCGCCTTGCCGAGGCACATCACGTCGGGGGAGACCCCGGCGTGGTCGGCGGCGAACAGCGCGCCCGTACGTCCGAAGCCCGTCGCGATCTCGTCGAAGATCAGCAGCACGTCGTGCGCGTCGCACGCCTCCCGCAGCACCCGCAGGTACTCCGGACTGTGGAAGCGCATGCCACCCGCGCCCTGCACCACGGGCTCCACGATCACCGCGGCCAGCTCGTCGGCGTGCCGCCCGATCGCCTCGCGCAGCAGCTCGGCGTACGACTCCTCGTACCCGGCCGGCGGGGCGTCCACGAACACCTGCCGCTGCAGCACGCCCGACCAGAGCTCGTGCATGCCGCCCTCGGGGTCGCACACCGACATCGGCTGCCAGGTGTCGCCGTGGTAGCCGCCGCGCCAGGTGAGCAGCCGCCGCTTGCCCGGCCGGCCGACCGAGCGCCAGTACTGCAGGCACATCTTCGCGGCGACCTCGACCGCGACCGAGCCGGAGTCGCTGAGGAAGACGTGCCGCAGCGGCTCGGGCGTGATCTCCACGAGCCGCGCGGCGAGCCGCACGGCGGGCTCGTGGGTGAGCCCGCCGAACATGACGTGGCTCATGCGGTCGAGCTGGTCGCGCACCGCCTCGTTGAGCACCGGGTGGTTGTAGCCGTGGACGGCCGCCCACCACGACGACATGCCGTCGACCAACTCGGTCCGTCCCTCGACCGGTTCGGCGAGCCGGAGCCGTACCCCGGACGCGGACGCGACGACCAGCGGGTCCGTACGGCCGGGCATGGGGCCGTACGGATGCCAGACGTGCGCCCGGTCCAGGGCGAGGAGTTCGTCGTTACGCATTCGGGGCGAGGTCCGTGCCGGCACCGCGGCGGCGCACCGCCACCAGGTCCGTCCTGGCCCCGGAGGCGGCCGGCGCCTCCGCGGCGGCCGGCGCCTCGGCGGCAGGCGTCGCCTCGGGGGCCGCGCCACCGCACGGGCCGCAGC
>NZ_JBHXFE010000057.1:26689-53089 GCF_042722475.1 Streptomyces sp. NPDC127092 | reverse complement strand
GGGCCCTTCCGGCGTTTCCGACTCTATCAGATCCTTTCGGCGTCTGATTCCCAGTCAGAGGGGGTTGTCTTCCCGGCTGTTGGGCCGTTCCGACGAGTGAGACTTTAGCGGATTCCTTGGCCCCGACGCTAATCGGGGGCCGGCGTTCAAACCTTCGAACGCGGATTCCTCATTTCGCAAAAACGCACGGAAACACAGGACGGCACGACGAATCGACGCCGTCAGGCGTTGGTGGTTCTTGCGGAATGGCTGTCCGGGGCCGACCGGAGTCGGTGCTCACGTCGGACAACCCGGAGAACACTACGGATCGCGTAATCCCGTGTCAACCCCGGGCCTGATGCGTACCCTGTGCGTATGACGACGCATGCGCACACCACCCAGTGGTGGGCCGCCTGACCGGCGGCCCGTACTCACGCATGCAGACAACGGCCGCCGACTCGGCGGCCGTTCGCGTATCCCCCTCCGGGAGCCCGGCCGACGGGCCGGCGGTGCTCAGACAGAGAGCAGCCAGGAGAGAGGGAGAACGAACCGATGAAGCGGATCTTCAGTGGGGTCAAGCCGACCGGGCACCTGACGCTGGGCAACTACCTCGGGGCCGTCCGGCGGTGGGTCGAGGTGGACCAGCACCAGGCGGACGCGCTGTTCTGCGTGGTGGACCTGCACGCGCTGACCGTGGAGCACGATCCGGCGCGGGTGACGCGGCTGAGCCGGCAGGCGGCGACGCTGCTGCTGGCCGCCGGCCTGGATCCGGAGCGGTGCACGGTGTTCGTGCAGAGCCACGTGGACGAGCACGCCCGGCTGTCGTACCTGATGGAGTGCGTGGCCACGGACGGCGAGATGCGGCGGATGATCCAGTACAAGGAGAAGAGCGCGCGGGCGCGGGCGGCCGGGCAGAGCGTGCGGTTGTCGCTGCTGACGTACCCGGCGCTGATGGCCGCGGACATCCTCGCGTACGGCGCGGACGAGGTGCCGGTGGGTGAGGACCAGACGCAGCACGTGGAGCTGACGCGGGACCTGGCGGTGCGCTTCAACCAGCGGTACGGGCATGTGTTCACGGTGCCGAAGGCGACGCACCCGGTGGTGGCGGCGCGGGTCATGGATCTGCAGGACCCGACGTCGAAGATGGGGAAGTCGCACGAGAACGGGTCCGGGATCGTCTATCTGCTCGACGACGCGGACGTCGTCCGGCGGAAGGTCATGCGGGCGGTGACGGACAGCGGTCGTGAGGTCGTGTACGACCGGGAGGCCAGTCCGGGGGTAGCGAACCTGCTCGATCTGCTGGCGGCCGCGACGGGTGGGAACCCGAACGAGCTTGCCGGTGTATACGAGTCGTACGGGGCGTTGAAGAAGGACACGGCGGAGGCGGTGGTGGAGCTGCTGCGGCCGGTGCGGGAGCGGCATGCCGAGCTCGCGGCGGATCAGGGGCACGTGGACAAGGTGCTGCGGCAGGGTGCCGAGCGGGCGCGGGGGATGGCGCGGCCGGTGGTGGACCGGGCCTATCGGGCGATCGGGCTGTTGCCGGCGGTCTGACGGAAGGCGGTGCGGTAGTCGCGCGGGCTGGTGGCGAGGTGCGAGGCGAAGTGCTGGCGCATGGTGACCTCGCTGCCGAAGCCCGCGCGGCGGGCCACTTCGGGGAGGGGATGGTCGGTGAGTTCGAGGAGTTTCCGGGCGGCGGCGACGCGCTGGGTGATGAGCCAGTGGAGGGGACTGGTGCCGGTGGTGGCCTGGAAGTGCCGGGCGAAGGACCGGGGTGACATGCCGGCGTGGGCGGCGAGGCTCGCGACGGTGTGGGGCTGGTCGAGGTGGGCCAGGGCGTGGGCGCGGACGGCGGCGAGGGCGTCGGCGTCGCGGTCGGCGCGGGGGGTGGGCTGTTCGATGAACTGGGCCTGGGTCCCGGTGCGGAAGGGGGCGGTGACCATGGAGCGGGCGATGGTGGCGGCGGCCTCGGCGCCGTGGGCGGTGCGGACGAGGTGGAGGCACAGGTCGATGCCGGCGGCGGTGCCGGCGGAGGTCCAGATACCGGTGTCCTCGACGAACAGGGCTGCGGGTTCGACCTTCACCTGGGGATAGCGCTCGGCGAGGGTCGGGGCGAGGTGCCAGTGGGTGACGGCGCGGCGGCCGTCGAGGAGTCCGGCGCGGGCGAGGACGAAGGCGCCCGCGCAGAGGGAGGCGACGGGGGTGCCGGCGGCGTGGGCGCGGCGCAGGGCGTCGAGGACGGGTGTGGAGATGTCGGCGTCGGGGTCCTCGATGCCGGGGACGAGGACGAGGTCGGTGGGGGTGAGGGTGTCGAGCCAGTCGAGGGGCCGGTCGGGGGTGAGGCTGAGGCCGCCGCGGATCGGGAGGGGGGTGTGCGGGTCGGCGGCGGGGCGGCGGAGGTCGAAGGGCGGGACGCCGCGGTGGGTGCGGTCGCTGCCCCAGACCTCGGTGATGACGGAGACGTCGAAGGCGCGGATGCCGGGGAAGGAGAGGAGGGCGATGCGCTGGGGGCTCGTGTGGTCTGCCGACATGGCTGGCAGTAAACCATCGATCGTGGGCTTTTCTGCCTCTGGGACGGGCGGTCGTGCGGCGGCAGGATCGTCGGTATGGAGAGCAGGGAGGTCACGGAGATGGACGAGAACGCGGCGCTGGTGGTCGTCGATGTGCAGAAGGGCTTCGACGACGAGGGCTTCTGGGGGCGTCGGGACAATCCGGACGCCGAGGCGAACATCGCGGCGCTGATCGATCTGTGGCAGGGGACGGGCCGGCCGGTCGTGTTCGTGCGGCACGACTCGGTGCAGGTGGGGTCGCCGCTGCGGTCGGGGTCGGTGGGCAACGAGTTCAAGGACTTCGTCGCGGAGCGGCGGGGGAAGGGGGCGGGGGCGGAGCTGCTGGTGACGAAGAGCGTGAACTCGGCGTTCTACGGGGAGCCGGATCTGGACGCCTGGCTGAAGGGGAGCGGTATCGGGCAGATCGTGATCGTCGGGATCCAGACGAACATGTGCAACGAGACGACGGCCCGGATGGGCGGGAACCTCGGGTACGACGTGGTGTTCGTGATCGACGCGATGCACACGTTCGACCTGGCCGGGCCCTTCGGGTGGACGCGGAGCGCGGAGGAGCTGACCCGGGCGACGGCGGTGTCGCTGCACGGCGGGCGGTTCGCCCGGGTCGTCCGGACCGAGGAGGTGCTGAAGGCGGCGGGGTAGGGCCTGATCCGCCGGGCAGGCCCTGATCCGCCGGGGAGACCCTGGGTCAGCCGTTGCCGGAGGCGAGCTCGCGGCTGCGGTCGCGGGCAGCTTCCAGGGCGGCGATGAGGGCGGCCCGTACGCCGTGGTTCTCCAGCTCGCGGATGGCGGAGATGGTGGTGCCGGCGGGGCTGGTGACGGCCTCGCGGAGCTTGACCGGGTGTTCGCCGCTGTCGCGGAGCATGACGGCGGCGCCGATCGCGGCCTGGACGATCAGGTCGTGGGCCTGGGCGCGGGGCAGGCCGAGGAGGATGCCGGCGTCGGTCATGGCTTCGACGAGGTAGTAGAAGTAGGCCGGGCCCGAGCCGGAGAGGGCGGTGGCGGCGTCCTGCTGGGACTCGGGGACGCGGAGGGTCTTGCCGACGCCGCCGAAGATCTCCTCGGCGTGGGCGAGGTGCTCGGGGGTGGCGTGGCTGCCCGCGGAGATCACCGACATGCCTTCGTCGACGAGGACGGGTGTGTTGGGCATGACGCGGACGACGGGGGTGCCGGCGGTCAGGCGCTCCTCGATGAAGGCGGTGGGGATGCCGGCGGCGGCGCTGACGACGAGGCGGTCGGCGGTGACGTGCGGGGCGAGTTCGTCGAGGAGCCGGCCCATGTCCTGGGGCTTCACGGCGAGGATGAGGGTGTCGGCGCGCTTGGCGGCGTCGGCGTTGCTGACGGTCTCGACGCCGTAGCGGGCGCGGAGTTCCTCGGCGCGTTCGGCGCGGCGGGCGGTGACGAGGAGGTTGGCGGGGCGCCAGCCGGCACGGATCATGCCGCTGAGGAGCGCCTCGCCGATCTTGCCGGTGCCGAGGACTGCGACGGTCTGGGTCATGGGGTCTTTCACCTCGCCGGGATGGGCCTGCGCCTGTCCATGCGGACGGACGGCGCGTCCCTCCGCAGGGACATCCTTGCACCGAGGGCCTGTGCGGTGCGTTCCGTGTCCGAGGGGCGGTCAGGCGGTGCGGCGGCGGAGGGTGGCGGCGCCGAGGGCGAGGACGAGGACGGCGCAGCCGGCGACGACCAGGGCGTCGCGGAGGAAGTCGGCGGTGACGTCGGTGTGGCGGAGTACCTGGTTCATGCCGTCGACGGCGTAGGACATGGGCAGGGCGTCGGAGACGGCTTCGAGCGCGGGGGCCATGCGGTCGCGCGGGGTGAACAGGCCGCACAGCAGCAGCTGGGGGAAGATCACGGCCGGCATGAACTGGACGGCCTGGAACTCGGAGGCGGCGAAGGCCGAGACGAACAGGCCGAGGGCGGTGCCGAGGAGGGCGTCGAGGAGGGCGACGAGGAGCAGCAGCCAGGGGCTGCCGATGACGTCGAGGCCGAGGAACCACAGGGCGAGGCCGGTGGCGAGGACCGACTGGACGACGGCGACCAGGCCGAAGGCGAGGGCGTAGCCGGCGATGAGGTCGGCCTTGCCGAGGGGCATGGCGAGGAGGCGTTCGAGGGTGCCGGAGGTGCGTTCGCGGAGGGTCGCGATGGAGGTCACCAGGAACATGGTGATGAGCGGGAAGATGCCGAGGAGCGAGGCGCCGATGTTGTCGAAGGTCTGCGGGCTGCCGTCGAAGACGTAGCGGAGCAGGACGAGCATCAGGCAGGGCACGAGGAGCATCAGGGCGATGGACCGCGGGTCGTGGCGGAGCTGGCGCAGGACCCGGGCGGCGGTGGCGAGGGTGCGGTCGGGGTTCACGGCTGCTCCTTGGTGACGGTGCGGGCCTGGGTCTGGCTCGTGGCCCGGGTCTCGGCGTGGGCGCGGGCCGCGGCGGCGTCGACGAGGTGGAGGAAGGCGTCCTCGACGGTGGCGGTGTCGTTGCGGCGGCGCAGGGCCTCGGGGGTGTCCTCGGCGAGGAGTTCGCCCTCGCGCAGGAGGAGCAGCCGGTGGCAGCGCTCGGCCTCGTCCATGACGTGGGAGGAGACCAGGAGCGTGGTGCCCCGGTCGGCGGCGATGCGGTGGAAGAGGTCCCACAGGTCGCGGCGCAGGACGGGGTCGAGGCCGACGGTGGGTTCGTCGAGGACGAGGAGTTCGGGGGTGCCGAGGAGGGCGACGGCGAGCGAGACGCGGCTGCGCTGGCCGCCGGAGAGCCGGCCGGCGAGGGCGTCGGCGTGGGAGGTGAGGTCGACGTCGGCGATGGCCCGGGTGACGGCGGCGCGGCGTTCGTCGCGGTGGGCGCGGCCGGGCATGAGGACGGCGGCGAAGTAGTCGAGGTTCTGGTGGACGGTGAGGTCGTCGTAGACGGACGGCCTCTGGGTGACGTAGCCGATGCGGGAGCGCAGGGCGGGGTCGCCGGCGGGGCGGCCGAGGACGTCGAGGGTGCCGGTGACCTTGGCCTGGGTGCCGACGATCGCGCGCATGAGGGTGGTCTTGCCGCAGCCGGAGGGGCCGAGGAGGCCGGTGATGCGGCCGCGGGGGACGGTGAAGTCGAGGTCGCGCAGGACGGTGCGGTCGCCGCGGACGACGGTGAGGGCGGTGGCGGTGACGGCCGCGCCGGTGGCCGGGGCGGCCTCGGGGCCGGCGGCGGGGCCGGCCTCACCGTTTTTATTCATCATGCGATGAATAGTGGGCCCACGGGTGCCGCACGTCAAGGACCCCCGGACGATGTCCGGGGGTCCTGGAAGACTCGGGGTGGGGGCGGGCCCTAGCGCTTGGGCTTCCTGCGGCCCGACGGGTTGCCCGTACGGCTCGCGCGGCGCTTCTCGAAGCGCGTGACGGCCTCCTCGTACTCCGCGCGCAGGAGCTTCTCGCCGGGCGCTTCGGTGAGGCTGCGGACGAAGTAGGCGAGCAGCGAGCCGATGAAGCCGATGGCCTTCAGGCTGCGCAGGGCGTCCTCGCGGGCGGGGTCGGCGGGGCGCCGGACGAAGCCCTCCCAGGTCTTGCGGAAGGCGATCGCGCTGCACACCGCGAACATCACGACCACGAGCGTGTTGACGAAGCCGCCGACCTTCGCGATCTCCAGGCCCTGGTACGCGAAGCGCAGCACGAAGCAGCCCGCGACCGCGGCGAGGAGCGAGCCGACGGAGACGCCGACGCGGCGCACGGCGTAGCCGTCGCGGTGGTCGACCCAGGTCGTGCCGAAGAAACGGAGCTCCTCGGGCTGCGGCCCGGCGGGGGTGGTGCCGGTCTTGCTCTGCTTTTCCTCGCTCACGGGATCGATTATCCCCGGCCGCGGACGCGGCCGTCGTCAGCCGCAGCGGCGGGTCACATAGCCGTCACTGCCCGTCTTCACGTACGCGTCGGAGACGAACTGACCGGGGCCGATGTTGTCCCAGAGGTTGGTGGTGCCGTAGGGGCCGGTGATCCACTCGCCCGGCGTCTGGCAGTAGATCTGCACCCAGGCGCCCAGCGTGAGCGTGCGGACGATCGGGTACTTCGTGCCCGGACCCGAGCGGACGTTCACCCGGTACCCGGGAGCGACCGGGTAGGCCGGGACCTCGCCGGCGGTGGTCACGACGTCCTCCGTCGCCATGGTCGCGACGGCCTCCGTGCCGACCGTGCCCGCGGTGTCCGCGGTGTCCGCGGTCTTCGCCGCCACGGCCGTCGACTCGTTCTCGCTGCCCATTGCCACTCCCCCGTCCGGTGCGCGCGAGCGCCTGCCAGAAGCACTGCGGAGAAATTCACCCTCCGCGACGCGCAGGCTAGCAAGCCCCGCCGACTTCGGCCGCACCATGGACTAGGCTCCGTGCGTCGCGCAGGCGCGCGGACACGACGGGGAACCACACGGGGGTCGGCGATGCCGCCGTTGCGCAGGACCGGTGCCGGCCGGGAAGCGGAAGAGCCCGACTACGCGGGCGAGTACCGGCTCCAGGCCGTCCTCGGCGCCGGCGGCATGGGCGTCGTCCACCTCGCCACCTCCGCCTCCGGGCTGCGGCTCGCGGTCAAGGTGGTGCACGAACAGTACGCGGAGGACCCCGAGTTCAGGGCCCGCTTCCGGCAGGAGGTGGCCGCCGCGCGGCGGGTCAGCGGCGCGTTCACCGCACCCGTCGTGGACGCCGATCCCGACGCCGAACGCCCCTGGATGGCCACCCTCTACGTCCCCGGCCCCACCCTCGCCGACCAGGTGAAGCGGAGCGGCCCGCTGTCCCCCGCCGAGCTGCGCCGGCTCACCGCCGGACTCGCGGAGGCGCTGCGCGACATCCACCGGGCGGGCGTGGTGCACCGCGACCTCAAGCCCAGCAACGTGCTGCTCACCGACTCGGGCCCGAAGGTCATCGACTTCGGGATCTCCCGGCCCCTGGACAGCGACCTCCACACGGAGACGGGGAAGCTGATCGGCTCGCCGCCGTTCATGGCGCCCGAGCAGTTCCAGCGGCCCAAGGAGGTCGGACCCGCCGCCGACGTCTTCGCGCTCGGCTCGGTGCTCGTGCACGCGGCGACCGGGCACGGCCCCTTCGACTCCGACAGCCCGTACATCGTCGCGTACCAAGTGGTCCACGACGACCCGGACCTGACGGGCGTTCCGGAGGAGCTGGCGCCGCTGGTGGCCCGCTGCCTGGCGAAGGAACCGGCCGAGCGGCCGACGCCCGCCGAGATCATGGCGGCGCTGCTGCCGCCCTCGTACGAGGCGACCGCGTTCATACCCGCGCAGCGGCGGCCCCCCGCCGGCGGGTCCGGCGCGGGCGCCGTGCGCGAGATGCCGGCGCCCGCCGGGGCGTGGGACGCGGACACTCCCGTACGGGCCGAGGTGCCGCGCGCCGGACGCGGCGGGCGCAGGCAGCGCGGCGGGCAGGAGCAGCGGGCCGGACGCGAGCGACACGACCGGCGCGGCGGACAGGGCCGGCGCGGCAGGCGGGTGCCGATCGCGCTCGGCGTGCTGCTCGCCGTCGCGGCGGGCGGCACCGTCGCCGCCCTCGCGGCGCGGGACGCGCGGCCGTCGGCCGCCTCGCCGCACCCGGCGCAGGCCGCCACGTCCTTCACCGGCTGGCAGACCGCGCTCGGCACGGCGGACGGAGGCTCCGCCGCACCGGCCGCACCCGCCTGCGCGTTCGCGGAAGGCGCCCTCTACTGCTCGGCGCCGGGCGTCGACGCCGCCCGCCTGGACGCCGCGACCGGACGGGTCGTCTGGTCACGGCCCGCCGGGAGCGGTGCCGGCGCGGGCGACGGCCCGGGCGGAGGCGACGCGGACGGTACGGAGCGGCCGACGGCCCCCGTCGTGCTGCCCGGCGGCACCGTGGCCGTCACCGGCGCCACCGGCGAACTGCGGACCTACGCGGCGAAGGACGGCGCTCCCGGCTGGCGGACCCGGCCGGCCGCCGCCGAGCGCAACCGGCCGGCCGGTGCCGTGGTCGTCCTCAGCGGCGGCTCGCGGCAGCTGCGCGCGGTCGACGGCGCCACCGGCCGCCAGGTGTGGCGGCACGCACTGGCCGGCCACAGCGCGCCGCAGCTCGGCCCGTACGACACCGCCACCGGTCTGCTCACCGCGTACGAGCCGAGCGCCGACGGCACGCACACGCTGCTCAGCGCGGTACGGCCGGCCACCGGCACCGTCGCCTGGCAGCACCGCCTGAAGGGCAACCTGGTGCCCGTCGCGTACGGCTCGGACGGGGCGCTCGTCCTGGCCGCGACCTACCGCGAGATCCAGACAGAGGCTCTGGTCCACTACGACCCCGACCGGCGCGAGGCGCGGCGGGTCCCCCTCCCGTACCGCGTCGCGAGCCCGTCGATCGCCGTGCGCGGCTCCACCGCGTACCTCCTCGACGCGCTCGGCCGGCTGACCGCCGTCGACCTCTCCGCCGCGCCCTCGGCGGGCCGGGTCCGCTGGGAGCTGGAGACCGGCAGCGGCAACGTCTCGGCCCTCACGCCCGGGCCCGGAGAGCGGCTCTACCTCTCCGCCTCCGACGGCCGCCTCATCGCCGTCGACACCGCGCGCGGCTCCCTCCTCGCCCAGACCGCTCCGCGCCTGTCGGCGGGCCGCCTCGGCTACGTGACCTCCGTCCCGGCCCCGGTCGCCGCCGGTGAGCGCGTCTACGGGACGGCGCCGGACGGCTCCGTCTTCGCGGTGGACGGGAGCGCGCCGGAAGGCTGGTGAGTGCCCGGGAAAGCCGGCCAGTGCCAGGGCCAGCGCCAGGGCCAGGGCCGCGACGGACACGCGAAACGGCGGTGCGGAAACCCCTCTCGGGGTCCGCACCGCCGCCTTTCGTCCGCCGTCCGGCCGGCCCGGTGGGCTGGTCCGGTGAGCCGGTCCGCTGGGCCGGTCCGGGAGGGAAGCCGTCAGCCCAGCTTCGTCACGTCGCGCACCGCGCCCTTGTCCGCGCTCGTGGCCATCGCCGCGTACGCCCGCAGCGCCGCCGAGACCTTGCGGTCGCGATTCTTCGGCGCGTAGACGCCGCCGAGCGCCTCGCGGCGGGCGGCGAGGGTCTCGTCGTCGACGAGGAGGTCGATCGAGCGGGACGGGATGTCGATGCGGATGCGGTCGCCGTCCTCGACCAGGGCGATCGTGCCGCCCGAGGCGGCCTCCGGGGAGGCGTGGCCGATGGACAGGCCCGAGGTGCCGCCGGAGAAGCGCCCGTCGGTGATCAGGGCGCAGGTCTTGCCCAGGCCGCGGCCCTTGAGGAAGGAGGTCGGGTAGAGCATCTCCTGCATGCCGGGGCCGCCCTTGGGGCCCTCGTAGCGGATGACGACCACGTCGCCGTCCTTGACCTGCTTGTTGAGGATCTTCTCGACGGCCTCCTCCTGCGACTCGCAGACGACCGCCGGGCCCTCGAAGGTCCAGATCGACTCGTCGACGCCGGCGGTCTTCACGACGCAGCCGTCGACGGCGATGTTGCCGCGGAGCACCGCAAGGCCGCCGTCCTTGGAGTAGGCGTGCTCGGCGGAGCGGATGCAGCCGGCCGCCGCGTCCAGGTCGAGCGTGTCCCACCGCTCGGACTGGGAGAAGGCCTCGGAGGAGCGGACGCAGCCGGGGGCCGCGTGCCACAGCTCGACGGCCTCCTCGGACGGGGAGCCGCCGCGCACGTCCCAGCTCTTCAGCCAGTCCGCGAGGGAGGGGCTGTGGACGGCGTGGACGTCCTCGTTGAGCAGGCCGGCGCGGTGCAGCTCGCCCAGGATGGCGGGGATGCCGCCGGCGCGGTGCACGTCCTCCATGTAGTACGTGCCGCGGGGCGCGACGTTCGGGGCGACCTTGGCCAGGCAGGGCACGCGGCGCGAGACCTCGTCCATGTCGCTCAGGCCGTAGTCGAGCTCGGCCTCCTGAGCGGCGGCGAGCAGGTGCAGGATCGTGTTGGTGGAGCCGCCCATGGCGATGTCGAGCGCCATGGCGTTCTCGAAGGCGGCCTTCGTGGCGATGCTGCGCGGCAGGACGGAGGCGTCGTCCTCGTCGTAGTAGCGCCGGGTGATGTCGACGACCGTGCGGGCGGCGTTCTCGTACAGCGCGCGCCGGGCGGTGTGGGTGGCGAGGACGGAGCCGTTGCCCGGCAGGGAGAGGCCGATGGCCTCGGTCAGGCAGTTCATCGAGTTGGCGGTGAACATGCCGGAACAGGACCCGCAGGTCGGGCAGGCGTTCTCCTCGATGCGGAGGATGTCCTCGTCGGAGACCTTGTCGTTGACGGCCTCGGAGATCGCGTCGACCAGGTCGAGCGTGCGGACCGTGCCGTCGACGAGCGTCGCGCGGCCGGACTCCATGGGGCCGCCGGAGACGAAGACGGTCGGGATGTTGAGGCGCAGGGCGGCCATCAGCATGCCGGGGGTGATCTTGTCGCAGTTGGAGATGCAGATCAGGGCGTCGGCGCAGTGCGCCTCGACCATGTACTCCACGCTGTCGGCGATCAGGTCGCGGGACGGCAGGGAGTAGAGCATGCCGCCGTGGCCCATCGCGATGCCGTCGTCGACGGCGATCGTGTTGAACTCGCGGGCGATGCCGCCGGCCGCCGTGATCGCCTCGGAGACGATCCGGCCCACCGGCTGGAGGTGGGTGTGGCCGGGGACGAACTCGGTGAAGGAGTTCGCCACGGCGATGATCGGCTTCCGCCCGATGTCCGCGCCCGGTACACCGGAGGCGCGCATAAGGGCGCGGGCGCCCGCCATGTTGCGGCCGTGGGTGACTGTGCGGGACCTCAGCTCGGGCATCGTCGCTCGCTCCTCGTGATGGGTGTGTCTGGAGTCGAGCGTACGCTTCGACTCCAAGATCTGGACAAGGGTGTCCGTATGGCGGACGGTCCGCTCGCCCTTCGGTCAGGGCCGGGTCAGGTAGCGCTGCAGGGTCGGCGCCACCTGGGCCACGATCTCCTCGGGGTCCGCCGAGGCCAGCGGCTCCACCTGGATCACGTACCGCAGGATCGCGATCCCGATCATGTGCGAAGCGGCCAGCTCCGCCCGGAACTTCGGCTCCGGTACGTCCAGGTCGGCGGCGATCCGCTCCAGGAGCCGCCGCAGCACGAATCCGCGCAGCACCTTGGCCGCCGCCTCGTGCGTCAGCGCGGAACGGATGATCGCGAGCAGCGGGGCCCGGGTCGCCGGGTTCTCCCAGACGCCGATGAAGAAGCGCGCGAGCCTCTCGCCGATGGCTTCGCGCGGGCCGCCGATGATGGCCGGGACGACGGCGGTGGGCTCGAAGGAGACCTCGATCGCCGCGGCGAAGACCTCGTCCTTCGTGCCGAAGTAGTGGTGCACGAGCGCCGCGTCCACGCCCGCCGCCTTCGCGATGCCGCGCATCGAGGTCTTGTCGTAGCCGCGCTCGGCGAACTGCTCGCGCGCCGCTTCGAGGATCCGCTCGCGCGCGCCCGGTCCGCTGTCCTCGGCGGCCGTACGGGAGGGCCGACCGCGCCGCCGGGCGGCCTTGCCGCCCGCGCCGGTGCTGTCGCCCGCGCCGTCCGCCCGGGCCTTCTTCTCCGCGCCGGCCTCCCCGCCCGTGCCTCCGCTCGCCCCTTCGCTCACGCGCGTGTGCCCCGCGAGGCGGCGGCCAGGTGGAGCCGGGTGAAGGCGAGGGCCTCGGCGAGGTCGGCCTCGCGTTCGGCGGAGGACATCGCGCGCCGGGTGTTGACCTCGATGACGACGTGGCCGTCGAAGCCGCTCAGCGCCAGCCGCTCCAGGAGCTCGGCGCACGGCTGATTGCCGCGGCCCGGCACCAGGTGCTCGTCCTTCGCGGAACCGCGCCCGTCGGCGAGGTGGACGTGGCCGAGCCGGTCGCCCATGCGGTCGACCATGGCGAGGGTGTCGGTACGGGCGGTCGCGGTGTGCGACAGGTCCAGCGTGTAGTGGCGGTAGTCGTCCTTCGTGACGTCCCACTCGGGCGCGTACGCGAGCATCTCGCGGTCCTTGTACCGCCACGGGTACATGTTCTCGACGGCGAAGCGGACGTCCGTCTCGTCGGCCATCCGCCAGATGCCGGTGACGAAGTCCCGCGCGTACTGCCGCTGCCAGCGGAACGGCGGGTGCACGACCACCGTCGACGCGCCCAGCTTCTCCGCGGCGGCCTGGGCCCGCTGGAGCTTGACCCACGGGTCGGTGGACCAGACCCGCTGGGTGATGAGCAGACATGGCGCGTGCACGGCGAGGATCGGCACCTGGTGGTAGTCCGACAGGCGGCGCAGCGCCTCGATGTCCTGGCTGACCGGATCGGTCCACACCATGATCTCGACACCGTCGTAGCCGAGGCGCGCGGCGACCTCGAAGGCCGTCGCCGTCGACTCCGGATAGACCGAGGCCGTCGACAGGGCGACCTTCGCATCCGGGACGCGCACCGCTGGTTCTGCCACGGAGACAGGGTACGGGGCGGGCCGGGCGCCCGGAGGGTGGTTCCGGTCACCCCCGGAGCCGCCCACCCGGTCTCCGAACCGCCGGGCAGGCCCTACGGGAGGTGGTCCAGGCGGCGCAGGATCACGCCCTCGCGCAGGGCCCAGGGACAGATCTCCAGCTGCTCGACGCCGAAGAGGTCCATCGCGCCCTCGGCGACCAGCGCGCCGGCGAGGAGCTGGGCGGCACGGCCCTCGGAGACGCCGGGGAGCACGGCGCGCTCGGACGAGGACATGGCGGCGAGCCGCGGCACCCACTCCTCCAGGGAGGCGCGGGACAGGGTGCGCTCGACGTACAGGCCGAAGCCCGAGCCGGGGGCGCCGGCGAGGCGGGCGAGCTGCTTGAAGGTCTTGGAGGTGGCCACCACGTGGTCGGGCCGGCCGAAGCGGCTGAACTCACCGACCGTACGCGCGATCTGCGCCCGGACGTGACGGCGCAGCGCCTTCACGTCGTCGGTCTCCGGCGGGTCGCCCGGCAGCCAGCCCTTGGTGAGCCGGCCCGCGCCCAGCGGCAGGGAGACGGCGGCGTCGGGCTCCTCGTCGATGCCGAAGGCGACCTCCAGCGAGCCGCCGCCGATGTCGAGCAGGAACAGCTTCCCCGCGGACCAGCCGAACCAGCGCCGGGCGGCGAGGAAGGTGAGCCGGGCCTCCTCCTCGCCGGTGAGGACCTGGAGCGCGATCCCGGTCTCGGCGTAGACCCGGGCGAGCACGTCGTCGGCGTTGCTCGCCTCCCGCACCGCCGAGGTCGCGAACGGCAGGACCTCCTCGCAGCCCTTGTCCTCGGCCGCCGTCAGCGCCTCGCGGACGGTGCCGACGAGCCGCTCCACACCCGCGTCGGCGATGGCCCCGCGCTCGTCGAGCAGCTCGGCGAGACGCAGCTCCGCCTTGTGGGAGTGGGCGGGCAGCGGGCGGGCGCCGGGGTGGGCGTCCACCACCAGCAGGTGCACTGTGTTCGAACCGACGTCGAGGACTCCGAGTCTCATGAACGGAAACGCTACTGCGCCCGCCCGCATACGCTTGGCGTTGTGCCAAAGACGAAAAAGGCGAAGCCGGGCAAAAGCAGTGCCGGCGAGCACGCCAGCGAGAACGCCGCGAAGGCCGCACGGGTGGCCCACGCGGCCAAGGCCGTGAAGGCGGTCAAGGCCGGCAAGGCCGGCAAGAAGGCCAGGGACGCCGAGCCCGACGAGAAGGGCCTGGACTTCCCGCGCGCCTGGGTCGAGTTCGCCGACCCGGACGACGAGGAGCAGGTCTACCGCTGCGACCTGACCTGGCTCACCTCCCGCTGGACCTGCATCTTCGGCAACGGCTGCCAGGGCATCCAGGAGGGCCGCGCCGACGACGGCTGCTGCACGCTCGGCGCGCACTTCTCCGACGAGGACGACGAGAAGCGGGTCGCGGAGCACGTGGCGCGTCTGACCCCGGAGCTGTGGCAGTTCCACGACGTCGGCACGGAGACGGGCTGGGTGCAGGTCGACGAGGACGGCGACCGGCAGACCCGCCGCTGGCAGGGCTCCTGCATCTTCCAGAACCGCCCGGGCTTCGCGGGCGGCGCGGGCTGCTCGCTGCACATCCTCGCCGTGCAGGAGGGCCGGGAGCCGCTGGAGACCAAGCCGGACGTGTGCTGGCAGCTGCCGGTGCGGCGGACCTACGACTGGATCGAGCGCCCCGACGACACCAAGGTCCTCCAGGTGTCGATCGGCGAGTACGACCGGCGCGGCTGGGGCCCGGGCGGCCACGACCTGCACTGGTACTGCACCACCGCGAGTTCGGCGCACGTGGGCAAGGAGCCCGTGTACGTCTCGTACCGGCCCGAGCTGGTCGAGATGATGGGCCTCGCGGCGTACGAGGTCCTGACCGGGCTGTGCGAGGCGCGGCTCGCCTCCCAGCTCCCGCTGGTCGCACCGCACCCGGCCGACCCGGCTCCTTAGGCCGCACCCGGGCCGCACCCTGCGGGGCCGGCCCCGCAGGGCCACGGGGACCTACGGGAAACGCGAACCTACGGGGAAGGCGCCGGGTCGGTGCTCGGGGCGTCGGTCGCCGAGGCCGTCGGCTCGGGCGTGGGTCCGGTCGTCGGTCCGGTCGTCGGCTCCGTCGTCGGAGGCTCCGTGGTGGGTTCGCCCGTCGGCGGCGGAGTGGTCGGCGGCTCGCTGGTGGGCGGCGGTGTCGTCGGCTCGTCCGTGCGGGTCGGCGGCGGGGTGGTCGGGCGGGTCGTGGTGGGCGGCGGAGCCGCCCCGTGGCCGTCGATCCGCACCACCGCGCCCGAGGGGTTCACGCCGACCCGGGCGCTCCAGGCGCCGGCCGGTTCGTGGGCGTGGTCGACGAAGATCCGCACGGTGACCGACTCCCCCGGGCGCAGCGTGCCGGAGGCCTGGCTCACGTACAGCCAGGGCGCGTCCGACCAGAGCGCCCACGCGGACGGCGAGCCGCCCTCGTTGGTGAGGGTGAGCAGGGTCGTCGCGCCGCTGCCGCGCGCGGAGACGGTGAGCCGGGCGGGCGCGGCCTGCCCCGGCAGGGCCGGGCCGGCGGGCGCGCCGGGGCTGATCACCTCGACGGAGACGTCGGGCGAACGGCTGCCGCGGGTGAAGCGGGGATCGGGTGTGGTGCGGGCGTTGCCCGTGTTCTCGTAGCGGTCGTACGGGCGGCCGCCGGAACCGCCCTGCGCGTCGCCCGGCCCGTCCGCCTCGCGCGCACTGATCCGGGCCGCGTCCTGCCCCTCGTCGCCGGCCGGGGTGCCGCGGTACGAGGCCCACAGGGCGAGGACGGGGGCGGCGACGACCGCGGCGACGACGGTCGTGGTGACCGCCCGGGCCCGCATCCGGTCGCGGCGGGCCGCGTGGTCCTTCGGGTCCATCGGGAAGCCGGTCGGGCCGAAGCGGGGCGCGCCGGCGCGGGCCCGCGGCACGTGCATCATCGCCACGTACGCGGCGGCGCGCGGCGCCTCGACGACGGGCAGCCGCCCCGTCGGTGCGGCGGCGGCGCCCGGCCAGGGCCCGGCGGCGCCCGCCCGTTCGGCGGCCCGGCGGCAGCGCGGGCAGTCGTCGACGTGCCGGACCAGCTCGGCGCGCAGGGCGGCGGAGAGCAGCACCTGGTGGTCGCCGGTGAGCCGGGCGACGGTGGGGCAGTCGCCGGTCTCGACGACGGCGAGCGCGGCGCGGGTGCGCTCGACCTCGCAGCCCGCGGACGCGAGGAGTTCGCGGGCGGCGACCGGGTCGAGCGAGAGCACGGCCGCGACCTCGCGCTGCCCGAGCCCGTGCCGTACGGAGAGCTCCAGGGCCTCGCGCTGCTCCGGCGTGGTGCCGGCGGCCTCGGGCCAGGCGAGCGCGGCGAGCTCGGCGCGCCGGCGTTCGGCGACCTCGGGCGCGACGCGGGCCGGCTCGGGCGCGGCGGCGACGGGCCGGCCGGTGTGCGCGCCCTGGCGTCGGCGGCGCTGCTCGCCGAGGCTGCGCAGACAGGCCCAGCGGGCCAGCGCGTACAGCCAGGCCCTGCGCCCGCTCTCGTCGGCCGGACAGCGACCGTGATGGCGCTCGGCGATGGCGAGGACGTCACCGAGGACGGCGGTGGCGGTGTCGTGGTCGCAGAGCACCGAGAGGCAGTAGGTGAACAGGCCGTCCAGGTACTCCTCGTAGCGCGCGGGGGGCCGCTGGCCGAGGGTGCGGGGACCGCCGGTGCTTCGGGTGGGGTGTTCCAGACTGCTGCTCGTCACTGGGCGACCGTAGGCAGGAGGGCGGGGGCACTTCTCACCCCTTGCACACTTTTAATCCGTACGGGTGAAGGTATCGCCCGAAAGGGGACACCAGCCCCGCGATCTCGGGCCACGGCACGCTCGACGGTGGCGGGGCCGAGCCGGGTCGGGCCGGGGAACCTCCCTCACCTCGCCGTCGGCCTCGCTGTCGGTCTTCGCCGTCAGTCCTCGTTGCCAGTCCTCGCTGCCCGTCCTCGCTGCCCGTCCTCGTTGTCAGTGGCTGCCGCTACGGTGTCCGTCATGGCTGCTCGTACCAAAACCGCCAAGGACCGGCCGTCCTACCGCTGCACCGAGTGCGGCTGGCAGACCGCCAAGTGGCTCGGCCGCTGCCCCGAGTGCCAGGCCTGGGGCACGGTCGAGGAGTACGGCGCGCCCGCCGTGCGGACCACGGCCGCCGGCCGGGTGTCCTCGGCCGCGCTCCCGATCGGGCAGGTCGACGGCCGGCAGGCGACCGCGCGCGGCACGGGCGTCGACGAGCTCGACCGGGTCCTGGGCGGCGGTCTGGTCCCCGGCGCCGTCGTGCTGATCGCGGGTGAGCCGGGCGTCGGCAAGTCGACGCTGCTGCTCGACGTGGCAGCCAAGGCCGCGAGCGACGAGCACCGCACCCTCTATGTGACGGGCGAGGAGTCCGCGAGCCAGGTCAGGCTGCGCGCCGACCGGATCAACGCGCTCAGCGAGCACCTCTACCTCGCGGCCGAGACGGACCTGTCCGCCGTCCTCGCGCACCTCGACGAGGTGAAGCCCTCGCTGCTGATCCTGGACTCGGTGCAGACCGTCGCCTCCCCCGAGATCGACGGCGCGCCCGGCGGCATGGCGCAGGTCCGCGAGGTGGCCGGCGCGCTGATCCGCGCCTCCAAGGAGCGGGGCATGTCGACGCTGCTCGTCGGCCATGTCACCAAGGACGGCGCCATCGCGGGTCCGCGTCTCCTGGAGCACCTGGTGGACGTGGTGCTGCACTTCGAGGGCGACCGGCACGCCCGGCTCCGCCTGGTCCGCGGCGTGAAGAACCGGTACGGGGCGACGGACGAGGTCGGCTGCTTCGAGCTGCACGACGAGGGCATCACCGGGCTCGCCGACCCGTCCGGCCTCTTCCTCACCCGGCGCGACACGGCCGTTCCCGGCACCTGTCTGACGGTGACGCTGGAGGGCCGCAGGCCGCTGGTGGCCGAGGTGCAGGCGCTGACGGTGGACTCGCAGATCCCGTCGCCGCGCCGCACCACCTCCGGTCTGGAGACCTCCCGGGTGTCGATGATGCTGGCCGTCCTGGAGCAGCGCGGCCGGATCAGCGCGCTCGGCAAGCGGGACATCTACAGCGCGACGGTCGGCGGCGTGAAGCTGTCCGAGCCGGCCGCCGACCTGGCCATCGCCCTCGCGCTCGCCTCCGCCGCGAGCGACACCCCGCTGCCGAAGAACCTGGTCGCCATCGGCGAGGTGGGCCTCGCGGGCGAGGTCCGGCGGGTGACGGGCGTGCAGCGCCGCCTCGCGGAAGCGCACCGGCTCGGCTTCACGCACGCCCTGGTCCCGGCCGACCCGGGCAAGGTCCCGCCGGGCATGAAGGTCACGGAGGTCGCGGACATGGGCGACGCCCTGCGCGTCCTGCCCCGCGGCCGCCGTCCGCGGACCGAGCGGGAGCCGGAGGAGCGCGTTTAGGGAATGTCCGGCCGACCAGGGGCGGAGGGGCCCTGGGGCGGGGCCGGTCCCCGCACCGGAGGGCTTCCGGGAGGGCTTCCGAAGGGACGCCCGAGGGGGCGTCCGGGGCCCGGCCGGGCGGGTGCTCGTGGCGCGGGGCCCGGGGCGGCGGGGCGTTGTCGCTAGACTTTGCCCTGGTCTCGCCCATCCGTACGAGCCGGAGGAGTGCAGTGGCAGCCAAGGACAACGAGGCACTGATGCGTGCGTCGCTCAGTGCCGTCGCCCCCGGCACCGCCCTCCGCGACGGGCTCGAGCGCATCCTCCGCGGCAACACCGGCGGTCTGATCGTGCTCGGCATGGACAAGACCGTCGAGTCGATGTGCACCGGCGGTTTCGTCATCGACGTCGACTTCACCGCGACCCGGCTGCGCGAGCTGTGCAAGCTCGACGGGGCGATCGTCCTCGACAAGGACATCTCGAAGATCCTGCGGGCCGGCGTGCAGCTGGTCCCCGACGCGTCCATCCCCACCGAGGAGACCGGCACCCGGCACCGTACGGCGGACCGGGTCTCCAAGCAGTGCGGCTTCCCGGTCGTGTCCGTCTCGCAGTCGATGCGGCTGATCGCCCTGTACGTCAACGGCGAGCGCCGCGTCCTGGAGGAGTCCGGGGCCATCCTGTCCCGCGCCAACCAGGCCCTGGCGACCCTGGAGCGCTACAAGCTCCGCCTGGACGAGGTGGCCGGCACGCTCTCCGCCCTGGAGATCGAGGACCTGGTGACGGTCCGGGACGTCACGGCCGTGGCCCAGCGCCTGGAGATGGTGCGCCGGATCGCCACCGAGATCGCCGAGTACGTCGTCGAGCTCGGCACCGACGGCCGCCTCCTCTCGCTCCAGCTCGACGAGCTGATCGCGGGCGTGGAGCCGGAGCGCGAGCTGGTGATCCGGGACTACGTGCCGGAGCCCACGGCCAAGCGCTCCCGTACGGTGCCGGAGGCGCTCACCGAGCTGGACGCGCTGACCCATGCCGAGCTGCTCGAACTGCCGATAGTCGCCCGCGCCCTCGGCTACAGCGGCTCCCCCGAGACCCTGGACTCCGCGGTCTCCCCGCGCGGCTACCGGCTGCTCGCCAAGGTGCCGCGGCTGCCCGGCGCGATCATCGAGCGGCTCGTGGAGCACTTCGGCGGGCTGCAGAAGCTGCTCGCGGCGAGCGTGGACGACCTCCAGACCGTGGACGGCGTCGGCGAGGCCCGGGCGCGCAGCGTCCGCGAGGGCCTGTCGCGGCTCGCGGAGTCGTCGATCCTGGAGCGTTACGTCTAGGGGCGGGTTTCGCCCCAGGCCTTCTTCCTCAGTCCTTGTCCAGGCGGAACGCCACCGGTGACACCGTCAGGCCCGGCACCGCCGCCTCGACCAGGTAGTTGCCCGGGCCGACCTCGCCCGGCGGGACGCTGGCGCACTGCGCGGTGCTGCGGTGCCGGTCCCATTCCACGGTGTGAGTGATCGTCGTGCGCGCCGGGACCTTCAGGAAGACCGGAGGCGCCACGCGGGGGCAGTCCTTCGAGGACCACAGCACGCCCTTGGTGTCACGGACCGTCAACACCGCGTTCTTCGGGCCCAGATCGGTCTTGCAGTCGGCGCCCGAGGTGTTCTTGACGACCAGCTGGAAGCGGGGCTTCTCGCCCGGCTCGTAGGCCAGCTTGCTGCTGCGGAAGGTCAACTGCAGGGCTCCGGCAGGGCAGTTCGGCAGCGGCGAGTCGGCCGGTACCTGCTGGCCGGCGCCGGTGCCCGCGCCGCCGTCGCCGCCCGCGCCGTCCGTGTCGCCGTTCTTGCCGCCGGAGGACGCTCCGGAGTCCGTGCCCGCACCGGCGTCCGTACCGTCGTCACCGGTGCCGCTGCCGTCGCCGGTGCCGTCACCGCCCGCGGTGTCGTCCTCGCCCGACTCGTCGCGTCCACCGGGCTTTTGACTGATCGCCGGTCCGGTGCTGGAGGGGCCGGGATTGATCGAGGGCGCGGGCGAGGAGCCGTTGGCGGCGTCGTTGCCGGTCTTCTTGCCCCCACCGCCGCCACCGGAGGTGAACGCCCATGCGGCGAGCAGCGCGAGCAGGGCAACCAGGCACAGCGCCACGGCCCTCCGACGCCAGTAGATGGAGGAGGGAAGCGGCCCGACCGGATTGCGCAGAGATCCCACGCCACGAACCTTACGAGAGATCGGGGCCAACTCCCGCCCCCCATGCCGCTCCAGGCGCAAGTTTTGCCGATGATCACATCCTCACCGCAGCGGGAACTCTCGCCCCTCCCCCGCCCACCCCCTACTTTCGTCGGGGACGACTGTCGTCCTTCGGCCGGAGCGGACTGCTCCGGATGCCGGTTAACGTCGTTGACCATGGACAACCTGCCCACCCTCACCGACGGCCTGTATCTCGACATCCTCGAGTTCGCCCATTCCACCCCGCACTGGTTCCAGAGACTCGCGGAGGTGTGGACCGAACTCGGGCTGCTGCTCTTCGGGGTGCTGTTCGTGGCCGGCTGGTGGCGGATGCGCCGCGGGTCGGCGGACGGCATGGCGCTTGCGCTGCTCGCGCCGCTCGCGACGGCCTTCGGCTACGTGGTCAGCGAGGGCCTGAAGTCCCTGATCGACGAGGAGCGTCCGTGCCGGGCGGTGGCCGGTGCGCCCGCCTCGCTCGTCGCGTGCCCGCCGTACGGCGACTGGTCCTTCCCCAGCAACCACTCGGCGATCGCGGGTGCCGCCGCCGTCGCGCTCGCCCTCTCCTGGCGCGGCCTCGTCTGGCTGACCGCGCCGATGGCCCTCCTCATGGCCTTCTCCCGGGTCTTCGTCGGCGTCCACTTCCCGCACGACGTGACGGTCGGCCTCCTCGTCGGCGGTGTGGTCGCGTTCGTCGTGGTGAAGTCCGCCCGGCGCCCGGTCCGCGCGCTGGTGGAGACGGCCCGGTCCAGCCGGAGCGGCGCGGTGGTGTGGTGCGTGGGGCGCGGGATGCCTTCGCACGCCTCCGCGCGCCCCGAGGGCGCACGCCACGGCGCGCGCTGATCGCCCGCGGAACGTGCCAGGATCGGAGGTGCCATGACTTCCATCGACACCTCCTCCGCCTCCTCCGCCGGCGCCTCGCCGTCCGCCGCGTCCCCTGCCTCCCCCACCTCCCGCACCTCCGCCGACTCCGCCTCCGGCTCCGGCTCCGGCTCCGGCTCCGGCTCCGACGAGTCGCGCGCGTTCGAGGACGTCGTGTCCGACGGCGTGTCGCCGGCTTCGCTGCACGGGCCCGTCCTCGCCTGGTTCGACCGGCACGCCCGCGATCTGCCGTGGCGGCGCCCCGAGGCGGGTGCGTGGGGCGTGATGGTCAGCGAGTTCATGCTCCAGCAGACGCCGGTCGTGCGGGTGCTGCCCGTGTACGAGCAGTGGCTGGCGCGCTGGCCGCGGCCCGCCGACCTGGCCGCCGAGGCGCCGGGCGAGGCCGTACGGGCCTGGGGCCGGCTCGGCTATCCGCGCCGGGCGCTGCGGCTGCACGCCGCGGCCGTGGCGATAAAGGAGCGGCACGGCGGTGACGTGCCGAGCGACCACGGGCAGCTGCTCGCGCTGCCGGGCATCGGCGAGTACACGGCCGCGGCGGTGGCCTCGTTCGCGTACGGGCAGCGCCACGCGGTGCTCGACACCAATGTGCGCCGGGTCTTCGCGCGGGCGGCGACCGGCGTGCAGTACCCGCCGAACGCCACGACGGCCGCCGAGCGCCGGCTCGCCCGGGCGCTGCTGCCGGAGGACGAGGCGACGGCGGCCCGCTGGGCGGCGGCCTCCATGGAGCTGGGCGCCCTGGTGTGCACGGCGCGGAACGAGGACTGCGGGCGGTGCCCGCTGGCCGACCGGTGCGCCTGGCTGCGGGCCGGGAAGCCGGCCCACGACGGGCCCGCGCGGCGCGGCCAGACGTACGCGGGCACGGACCGCCAGGTGCGGGGCAAGCTGCTCGCCGTACTGCGCGACGCCGTGGACCCGGTGGACCAGGCCTCCCTCGACGCGGTCTGGGACGAGCCGGTCCAGCGCGCCCGCGCCCTGGACGGCCTGGTCGCCGACGGCCTGGTGGAACCCCTGGAGGACGGCCGGTACCGGCTCCCGCTGGGCTGACCCGGAGACCGACCCCGTACCGGCTCGCACGGGCGGGCCCGGAGGCCGACCGCCGGCACCGGGCCCCGCTGGGCGGGCCCGGCAGGCCGATGGCCGGTACCGGCTCCCGCCGGGCTCGCCCCGCCGGGCTCGCCCCGCCGCCCGATCCGCAGGTCCGATCCGCAGACCGGAGGCAAGGCTTCCGGCGCGCCTTCGATCCGAAGGATCCGGAACCTTTGCATCCGCTGTTACACAACCGATGGGTAGCCGTGCGTCCGCCGACGGCTGCTCCGCACAACCCCGTGACAACCGCTCCGTAGCGTCTTCGGCGTAAGGAAACACGGCTGGTCACGGGGATCGGAGGCGGTTCGGGATGGCGCACGGCGAGGTGCTCGATTTCGAGGAGTACGTACGCACGCGGCAGGACGCGCTGCTGCGCAGCGCCCGCCGTCTCGTGCCCGACCCGGTGGACGCCCAGGACCTGCTGCAGACCGCGCTGGTCCGCACGTACGGCCGCTGGGACGGCATCGCCGACAAGTCGCTGGCCGACGCGTACCTCCGCCGGGTCATGATCAACACCCGGACCGAGTGGTGGCGGGCCCGCAAGCTCGAAGAAGTGCCCACCGAGCAGCTGCCCGACGCCCGCGTCGAGGACGCCACCGAGCAGCACGCCGACCGGGCCCTCCTGATGGACATCCTGAAGGTGCTCGCGCCCAAGCAGCGCAGCGTCGTCGTGCTGCGCCACTGGGAGCAGATGAGCACCGAGGAGACGGCCGCCGCGCTCGGCATGTCGACCGGTACGGTGAAGAGCACGCTTCACCGCGCCCTGGCCCGACTGCGCCAGGAACTGGAGAGCCGGGCCGCCGACGGCGACTCCCGGGCCCTGGACGCCGGCGTCCTGGAGCGGGCGACGACCGTACGAGGCGACGAGCGGAAGCAGGAGCGGTGGGCGGCCTGAGACCGGCCTGGACTGCCAGGGAACGGGCGGCGAGCATCACGGCGGTGGCCGGGCTCGCCGCCGTCGGCGTGCTCGTGACGGGCTGTTCCACCGGAGGCACCGGCTCGCGCGACGAAGGCGCCGCCCGGTCCGACCAGGTCGCCTCGACGGCCCCGGCCACGCCGACGCCCTCCGCCTCGCTCGGCGAGGGCGCGATGACCAGCAAGCGGGTGGACCCGATCGCGCTGATCAAGAACGACCCGAAGATCGGCGAGCGGGTGAAGGCCGACCTGAAGCCGTGCACGGCGGACGCCTACCCCGTGGACACCTCGTACGGGAACCTCACCAACTCGGGCGCGCCGGACGTGGTCGTCAACCTGATGACCTGCGGGGACGCGGTCGGCATCGGCACGTACGTGTACCGCGAGGAGAACAACCGGTACACGAACGTCTTCATGGCCGAGGACGCGGCGGTGTACGGGACGATCGACCGGGGGGATCTGATCGTCACCAAGCAGGTGTACGCGAAGGGCGACCCGGTCGCCTATCCCTCGGGCGAGGACGTGATCACCTACCGCTGGACGGGGAACAAGTTCACCCAGCACGACTGGGTGCACAACGACTACAGCAAGGCGGTCGGCGACGGCGGCATCGACGGCGCCGAGCCGGCCCCGAGCGAAGCCCCCTCCTCGAACTGACCCCTGAACCCCCTGATCCGAACGTACGCGGAAGGCGCACGCACCATGGCCGAGACCCATGTCCTGTTCGTCGAGGACGACGACGTCATCCGTGAGGCCACCCAGCTCGCCCTGGAGCGGGACGGCTTCACGGTGACCGCCATGCCCGACGGCCTGTCGGGTCTGGAGGCCTTCCGCACGAACCGGCCCGACATCGCGCTCCTGGACGTCATGCTGCCCGGCATGGACGGCGTGAGCCTGTGCCGGCGCATCCGCGACGAGTCGACCGTCCCGGTGATCATGCTGTCGGCGCGGGCCGACTCCATCGACGTCGTCCTCGGCCTGGAGGCCGGCGCCGACGACTACGTCACCAAGCCGTTCGACGGCTCCGTCCTGATGGCCCGGATCCGCGCCGTCCTGCGCCGCTTCGGCCACGCGGGCGGCGCCGGCGCGGGCGACGGCGGCGCGGAGGCCGCCGAGGGCGGGATGCTGGCCTTCGGCGACCTGGAGGTCGACACCGAGGGCATGGAGGTGCGCAAGGCCGGTGCGCCGGTCGCGCTCACCCCGACCGAGATGCGGCTGCTGCTCGAGTTCTCGTCGGCTCCCGGCACGGTGCTGTCCCGCGACAAGCTCCTGGAGCGGGTCTGGGACTACGGCTGGGGCGGCGACACCCGTGTCGTCGACGTCCACGTGCAGCGGCTGCGCACGAAGATCGGCCAGGACCGGATCGAGACGGTCCGCGGCTTCGGCTACAAGCTCAAGGGATGAGCCCGGGCATGAGCCCGGGCATGAGCCCGGGGGCGAGAGCGGGCAGGAGTTCGGGGATGCGACCGGGGACGGGCGGCGAGTTCAGGCAGGTCGGCAGGTGATGAAGGGGCTCGGCCTCCGTACCGGGGTCCGCTGGAAGATCGCCGTCGCCATCGCGGCGGTCGGCGCGCTCATCGCGGTCACGCTCAGCCTGGTGGTCCACAACGCGGCCCGGGTCTCCATGCTCGACAGCGCCCGCGACGCCCAGATGTGGCGGCTGGTCTTCGCCCAGCGGGTCTACGAGACCTCCAAGCCGAAGGAGCCGCGCTTCGGCACCAAGATCAACGATCCGGCGCTGCCGCCCCAGCTCGACCAGCTGATGCGCGACGGACGGCGCGGCACCTACGTCCAGGAGCACGACAGCGGCCCGCCGGACGTGTGGGCCGCCGTACCGCTCGCCAACGGCGACGTGCTGTCGCTGCACGTGCCCTTCGCCGACCGCAGCGCCACGATCATGAAGGACCTCGACCGGGCCCTGATCATCGGCTCGGTGTCGGTGGTCTTCGGCGGCTGCGCGCTCGGCGTGCTCATCGGCGGGCAGCTCTCGCGCCGGCTGCGCAAGGCCGCGGCTGCGGCCGGCCGGGTCGCGCAGGGCAACACCGACGTCCGGGTCCGGGACGCCATCGGCGGAGTCGTACGCGACGAGACCGACGAACTGGCCCGCGCCGTCGACGCGCTCACCGACGCCCTCAACGAGCGGATCGAGGCCGAGCGCCGGGTCACCGCGGACATCGCGCACGAGCTGCGCACGCCGGTGACCGGGCTGCTCACGGCCGCCGAACTGCTGCCGCCCGGCCGGCCGACCGAGCTGGTCCGCGACCGTGCGCAGGCCATGCGGACGCTGGTGGAGGACGTCCTGGAGGTGGCCCGGCTCGACAGCGCGTCGGAGCGGGCCGAGCTCCAGGAGATCGCGCTCGGCGAGTTCGTGGCCCGCCGGGTGCGGGCGCTCGACCCGGAGGCGCGGGTCCAGGTGGTGCACGAGTCCTGGGTCAACACCGACCCGCGCCGGCTGGAACGCATCCTCGGCAACCTGCTCGCCAACGCGGCCAAGCACGGCAAGGGACCGGTGGAGGTCACCGTCGAGGGCCGGGTGGTCCGGGTCAGGGACCACGGCCCCGGATTTCCCGAGGCGCTGCTCCGGGAGGGCCCGAGCCGCTTCCGTACGGGCAGCAGCGACCGCGCGGGCCAGGGCCACGGCCTGGGCCTGACCATCGCGAGCGGCCAGGCCCGGGTCCTCGGCGCCCGCCTCACCTTCCGCAACGCGGCGCCCGAGGGCACCCCGGGCGGCGCGGGCGGTGCGATCGCGGTGCTGTGGCTGCCGGAGCACGCGCCGACGAACACGGGGAGCTTCCCGGTGCTGCGGATGCCGGACTGAGCGTTCGTCAAGCCCTCCGCCCGCAGACGCACCCGCCCGCACGCAGGCAGGCGCACCGCCCGCGCAGGCAGGCGCATCCGCTCGCACGCGAAACGGCCCCGGGGTGCCCAGGGGGAGACGTGGGGGGAGGGGGAGTGGGGGGGGTGGAGCAAGGGGGGGGACGCGAGAGAATGTGCCAACCACCACAACCCCCCGCC
>NZ_JBHXFE010000057.1:0-26679 GCF_042722475.1 Streptomyces sp. NPDC127092 | reverse complement strand
CCACAGGACGACCTGTGGACGGCGGGGCCGTACGCGTGGCGACGCCGGCGCATGGCCTCGCGGCCTTGGCCACCGCGCCGCCACCCGGGATCAGACGGCCTCGACCGTCTTCGGCGTGGCGTCCGCGGCGGGCTCGTCCTTCTTCGGCAGACCTGTGCCGCGCAGCGCCACCTCCTTGACGAAGAAGGCGAGGACGAAGCCGAGGACGGACACGGCCGCGCCGACCAGGAAGGCCGAGTGGGTGCCCGCGGCGACCGCGTGCTGGTAGGCCTCGCGGAGCGCCTCCGGGAGCCTGGCGAGGCTCGCGGCGTCGAGCTGCGCCGACCGGGCGGTCGCGGCGCCGCCGCCGCGGGCGGCCATCTCGTCCTGGACCTGGTGGTTGAACAGCGCGCCCATGATCGCGACGCCGAAGGACGAGCCGAGGGTCCGGAACAGGGTGGTCGAGGACGAGGCCACGCCCATGTCCTTCATCTCGACGCTGTTCTGCGCGACGAGCATGGTGATCTGCATCAGGAAGCCCATGCCGGCGCCGAGCAGGGCCATGTAGACGCCCGAGACGAACCGCGTGGTGTCGGTGTCCATCGTGGAGAGCAGGTACAGGCCGACGACCATGAAGGCGCCGCCGACGATCGGGAAGATCTTGTACTTGCCGCTGTTGGTGGTCACCCGGCCGGCGATCATCGAGACGACCATCATCGACAGCAGCATCGGCAGGAGCAGCAGGCCGGAGTTGGTCGCGGACGCGCCCTGCACCGACTGCTGGAAGAGCGGCAGGAAGAGCACCGCTCCGAACATCACGAAGCCGGTGAGGAAGCCGATCACGGACATCACGGTGAAGTTGCGGCTGCGGAAGATGTGCAGCGGCATGATCGGGTCGCTCGCGCGGGTCTCGACGAAGAGGAAGGCCGCGAGGGCGGCGACTCCGCCGACGGCGAGGCCGACGATGGTGGCCGAGTCCCAGGCGTATTCCGTGCCGCCCCAGGTGGTGACCAGGACGATCGCGGTGATGCCCACGGTCAGCAGGGCCGCGCCGAGGACATCGATCCGGGTGCCGGCGGCGCGCCCCTTCTTCGGGAGGTGGAGCACGGTGGCGAGCATCGCGAGCGCGACGGCGCCGAGCGGCAGGTTGATGTAGAACGACCAGCGCCAGCCCCAGTGGTCGGTGATGGTGCCGCCGACCAGCGGTCCGCCGATCATGGCGAGCGCCATGATGCCGGCCATCATGCCCTGGTACTTGCCACGGTCCCGCGGCGGGATCAGGTCGCCGATGATCGCCATGACGCCGACCATCAGGCCGCCGGCGCCCAGGCCCTGGACGGCGCGGAAGCCGATGAGCTGGCCCATGTCCTGGGCCATGCCGCTGAGCGCGGAGCCGATCAGGAAGATCACGATCGACGTGAGGAAGACGCTCTTGCGGCCGAACATGTCGCCGAGCTTGCCCCAGATGGGGGTGGAGGCGGCCGTGGCCAGGGTGTAGGCGGTGACGACCCAGGAGAGGTGTTCCAGGCCGCCGAGCTCGCCGACGATCGTCGGCATCGCGGTGCCGATGATCATGTTGTCCAGCATCGCGAGCAGCATCGCGATCATGAGGGCGAGGAGGACGACGCGGACGCTGCGCGGCTGGTCGACCGTCTCCTCTGCTGCGGTGGTGTGTTTTTCGGTCGTCGCCACGTCGTCCCCGTCACTTCCTTACTTGCCGCCCGGCTAGTTACTACACTGGGGAAAGTAGACCGGTAACTAGCCGGGCGTCAAGTAAGTATCGGTGGAAGCGAGAGACCATGGCCCAGGCCCGAGGCAACACCCGTCAGCGCATCCAGGACGTGGCCCTCGAACTCTTCGCCGAGCAGGGGTACGAGAAGACCTCGCTGCGCGAGATCGCGGAACGCCTCGACGTCACCAAGGCCGCGCTCTACTACCACTTCAAGACCAAGGAGGACATCCTCGTCAGCATCTTCGAGGACCTCACCCGGCCCATGGACGAACTGATCGAGTGGGCGGGCGAGCAGCCGCGCACCCTGGAGACCCGGCAGGAGGTCCTCCGCCGCTACCAGAAGGCGCTGCTCGCCGCGGCCCCGCTGTTCCGCTTCATGCAGGAGAACCAGGCGGCGGTGAGCAAGCTGAGCGTCGGGCTGACCTTCAAGGAGCGCATGATCGAGCTGACCCGGCTGCTCCACGACCCGGAGTTCACGATGGCGGACAAGGTCCGCGCCATCAGCGCGGTCTTCACGATGCACGCCGGGACGTTCTTCATGCAGCACGTCGAGGGCGACCCCGAGGAGAAGCAGGAAGCCGTCCTCGAGGTCGCCCTCGATCTGATCACGCAGGCGCATCACGCCTGACGGTTCGCGTTCCGGAGGCCGCGCGGGAGTGCCGCGCGCCGGATGCCGTGCGTCAGATGCTGACGCCGTGGGACCGCAGGAAGGCGGCCGGGTTCACGGCGGAGCCGTAGTTCGGGGTCGTGCGGATCTCGAAGTGGAGGTGCGGGCCGGAGGAGTTGCCGGTGTTGCCCGAGAGGGCGATCTGCTGGCCGGCGGCGACCTTCTGGCCGATGTTGACCTTGATCTTCGACAGGTGGGCGTACTGCGAGTACGTGCCGTTGGCGTGCTTGACGACGATCGCGTTGCCGTACGCGGGGCCGTCGCCGCCGCCGTTCGGGCCGGCCTTCACGACGGTGCCGGCGCCGGCGGCCTTGACCGGGGTGCCGACCGGGACGGCGAAGTCCTGGCCGGAGTGCTTGTGGGCCCACATGGCGCCGCCCTGGTTGAAGCTGGCGGTCAGGGTGTAGGAGCTGACCGGCTTGACCCAGGAGGGGGCCTTCTTGGCGGCGGCGACCTTGACGGCCTGCGCCTTCGCGGCGGCGGCCTTCAGCTGAGCGGCCTTGACCTGGGCGGCCTTCGCCTGCGCGGCCTCGACCTGCGCGGCGACCTTGGCCTGGACGGCGGCCTGCTTGGCCAGGGCGGCGGACGCGGCGACCGCGGTCTGCGGGTTGGCGACGGCGGCCTTGCCCTCGGCGGCGAACGCGGAGCCGGCACCGGCCACCAGCGACGCTCCCAGACCCGCGGCGGCGAGGGCGACGGCGGTGGTACGGATGCTGGGCTTCATGACGCGCTTCGACATACGGGGGAGAACCTCCGGACAGAACGGGACCCGGCGCGAGAGCGGTGAGCGCCGGGCTTGCTCATCCTTGGTAACCCGGACCCCCATCCCGGCCAAAACACCCCATCTACGACATCGCGTCGTAGCGATCTCCGGTGAAGTTCAGCTCTTGACGACACTCAGGAACCCGGGCGAATTCGGACATTGCGACCCGCGTAGACCCGTTTAACCGCATGTCGCGAGGTCCCGAACTGCCCGAAACGCAGGCACACGCCCGCTTCGGGGCACTCCAGGACCAAGGTCCCGGTGGTTCACCACTGAACGTCCCGATTCCTCCCCAAAACCGACCACTATTCCGGCTAGTACCCCTCGAAACCCCTGTGCGCCTTGTCACCACGGGCGGCCCGCGAAGGCCTCGCGAATGGGACCTGGGTCACGCCGCCGAACGCGCCGGAACCCTCTTCACGGCTCTCCGGAACGGCTAGCTTCCGAGGCATGACCGATACCACGCCCAAGATCGAACTGGCCGAGGCCATCGCCTCCGTACGCGACCAGTTGCTCATCGCGGCCGGCCGCGCCACCGGCCAGGCCGTCGCCTTCGAGGTCGGCGACATCGAGATGGAGTTCTCCGTCGAACTGCGGAAGGAGGCGAAGGCCGGCGGCAAGATCAAGGCCTGGGTCGTCGAGGCCGGCGCCGACGCGAGCCTCTCGCGCGGCGACACCCACCGGGTCTCCTTCACGCTGAAGCCCCGCAACGCCGCGACGGGCGGGGCGTGGCTGGTGGGCAACGAGGAGGAGGCGGACCTGTCGGGCTTCGGCGCCGCCGCCGACCGGTCCGACCGGGCCGGCCGGCGCGACAGGACCGACGGGACCGACGGGACCGACGGGACCGACGGGACCGACGGGACCGACAGGACCGACAGGACCGACCGCCGGTGAGCACCAGCCAGTTCGTGTTCGCCGTGCTGGGCAAGCACCAGGGCACCGGCGTGCTCCTCCCCGGGAACCTCGTCCTGACCGCCGCCCACGTCATCGGCGGCGCCCACAGCGCCACCGTGGCCGGCCCGTACCGCGAGCCCCAGCGGTTACGCGTGGTCTGGTCCGACGAGCGGCTCGACGCCGCGCTGCTGCTCAGCGAGCGGCGCCTCGGCCCGACCCCGCAGCTGAGCACCGTCGCCACCGACCACCCGATACCCGGCTGCGTGATCCTCGGCTACCCCCACATCCAGCGGGACGAGGAGCAGAGGCCCGACCTCGACCAGTTCACCGGCACCGTGCTGCCCATGGCCGGGCTGCTGCGCCGCACCCTCACCGTCGAGCTCGACCGCCCTCCCGTCACCGAGACCGCGGACGGCCCGTCCCCGCTCGCCGGCCTCTCCGGGGCTCCCGTGTACGCCGACGACGGGCTCCTCGGCATCGTGCGGGCCGTCCCGCGCGGACGCGGGCACCGCCGCCTGGAATGCCTGCCCCTGTCCGCCCTCCTCGCCGACGACGAGGCGTACCGCTGGCTCCCCGACGACTTCGCCCCGCCGCGCCCCGTCACCGCCACCCACCCCCGCGACCAGCCCTACGAGGAGGAGTACGCCGAGGCCGTCGGCGCCGCCTACCGCCGCACCCGGATCTTCGGCCTGGACGAGCTCGGCAAGCAGGCCTCCGCGTGGGACCTCGACACGGCCTACCTCTCCCTGGAGGCCGCCTCCCGTGACCGGGAAGCCGTGCCCGTGCCCCGCAGGATCGACGACCTGCTCGCCGACCGCCCCCGCGTCCTGCTGCGGGGCGACGCGGGCGCCGGGAAGACCACGCTCGTGTGGTGGCTGGCCTCCCACGCCGCCGCCGGAACGCTCGGCCCCGAGCTCGCCGCGCTCAACGGCCTCGTGCCCTTCGTCGTACCGCTGCGTTCCCTGCGCACCCAGGGCGGCGGCTTCCCCTCCCCCGCCGAGCTGCCCGCGGTCGCCGGTCTGGTGATCGACGCGGCGCCCGACGGCTGGGCGGGCCGGGTCCTCGGCGCCGGGCGCGGGCTGCTGCTCGTCGACGGCCTGGACGAGGTCACCCAGGACGACCGCGAGGACGCCCACACCTGGCTCAGCGGGCTCCTCGCCCGCTACCCGGACACCCGCTGCGTGGCGACCGTGCGCCCGCACGCCGTCGCCCCCGACTGGCTGGGCGCCGAGAGGTTCGAGGAGCTGAACCTGCTGCCGCTGCGCGGCGAGGACATCCAGGCCTTCGTCACCGCCTGGCACGACGCCGCCCGGCTGGACGCCGACGAGCGGGACCGGGCGGCGCTCGACGACCTGGAACGCGACCTGGCCCAGCAGTTCCGGCACAACCCGAACCTCGCCGAGCTGGCCCGTACCCCGCTCCTGTGCGCCGTGATCTGCGCCCTGCACCGGCTACGGGAGGGCTTCCTGCCCGAGACGCGCTGGGAGCTGTACGACTCCGCCCTCACCATGCTGCTGGGCACCCGCGACGAGCGGCGCCGGGTGGACGCGCCCGACGGCATCCGGATGTCCGTCGAGGAGCACCAGCAACTCCTGCAGCGCCTCGCCGCCCGCCTGGTCCGGGGCGGCCAGACGGAGTTCACCCGGGCGCAGGCCCTTCAGCGCCTGGAGCGCGACCTGTCCGGCATGCCCCGGGTCCGGGCGCAGGGCACGCCCGAGGAGATCCTCACCCATCTGATCAACCGCAGCGGCCTGCTCCAGGAGCGCGCGGACGACGTCTTCCAGTTCGCCCACCGCACCTTCCAGGACTTCCTGGCCGCGAAGGAGTTCGTCGAGGACGACTCCCTGCCGGAGCTGTTGCGCCACGCGTACGACCAGCAGTGGCACGACGTACTCCTCCTCGCCGCCGGCCACTGCACCCGGCGCGACCTCCCGGTCCTGGTGGAGGGCCTGCTGAAGGCAGGCTCCGAGACGCGCAGGCGGGACCTGAAGACGACGCTGTACGTCCTGGCGGCACTGGCCGCGCAGCACGCGGCGTGGCTGGACGAGGGCCTGCACCGGCGGGTCCGGAAGGCGGTGCGGTCGGTGATCCCGCCGCACAACCGCGAGCAGGTCATGCAGCTGGCGCGGCTCGGGGGCTTCGTGCTGCCGCTGCTTCCGGATCCCCGGGAGGTCCCGGGCGAGGCGGCCGGGATGTGCGTCGACCTGATCGGCGAGATCGGCGGATCCGACGCGCTCCCCGCGGCCGAGGCGTACGCCCGCGTCGACCACGGGCGGATCGCCCGGTTCTGGAACCGCTTCCCCACGGAGGCGTTCGCCCGGAACGTCCTCAGCCGGATGCCCTCGAACGCCGTCATCGGCGCGTCGTCGCCGGAGCAGTTGCGGCACGTCCGCCGGGTCGCCAGCATCCACAGCCTCATCGTGAGCGGCTCCCACGCCCCCGAGGCGCTCGTCTCCGCCCTCGCGGGCCGGAAGCCGGCGGCGCTCAGCCTGCTCGACAACCCGCTGCTGGCGGACCTGGACCTGCTGCGGTCGGTGGACTGCTCGCGTCTGGAGACGGTCATCGTGACCGACTGCCCCGCCCTGAGAAGTGTGTCGGCCCTGGCCGGGCTGCCGGCCCTCGGGCTTCTCCAGCTGCTCGGCGTCCCCGCGGACGCCACGCTCGACCTCCGTCCCCTGATCGAGACGCAGACGCGGATCAGCGTCTCCGGCATCGCCCGGACGGGCATCCTCGGCGCCGGTGTCCTGGGGGACCGGCTCACGGTGATCTAGGCGCGCCCTCGGGCACGAAACGGGCACGAGAAAGGGGCGGCCCCGGAACCATCAGGTTCCGGGGCCGCCCCTACAGCCTCAGCCGGGCGTCAGTCCTTCGACAGGTTCGGGCCCGCGCCGCCGGCCGCCTCCACCGGAGGGACGTCCGGGAGAGCCGACTTCTCCTCGCCACGGAAGGTGAACTTCTTCTCCTCACCCTCGCCCTCGGTGTCCACGACCACGATGTGACCGGGGCGCAGCTCGCCGAAGAGGATCTTCTCGGAGAGCGAGTCCTCGATCTCGCGCTGGATCGTCCGGCGCAGCGGCCGGGCGCCCAGAACGGGGTCGTAGCCCTTCTTGGCGAGGAGCTCCTTCGCGGACTGGGAGAGCTCGATGCCCATGTCCCGGTCCTTCAGGCGCTCGTCGACGCGGCCGATCATCAGGTCGACGATCTGGAGGATGTCGTCCTGGGTCAGCTGCGGGAAGACGATGATGTCGTCCACACGGTTGAGGAACTCCGGGCGGAAGTGCTGCTTCAGCTCGTCGCTGACCTTCGCCTTCATCCGCTCGTAGTTGGACTTCGTGTCGCCCTGGGCCGCGAAGCCGAGGTTGAAGCCCTTCGAGATGTCCCTGGTCCCGAGGTTGGTCGTCATGATGATGACCGTGTTCTTGAAGTCCACGACCCGGCCCTGGGAGTCGGTCAGGCGACCGTCCTCCAGGATCTGGAGAAGGGAATTGAAGATATCGGGGTGGGCCTTCTCGACCTCGTCGAAGAGGACCACGGAGAACGGCTTGCGGCGCACCTTCTCGGTGAGCTGGCCGCCCTCTTCGTAGCCCACGTATCCGGGCGGGGAACCGAAGAGACGCGAGACGGTGTGCTTCTCGCTGAACTCCGACATGTCGAGCGAGATCATCGCGTCCTCGTCGCCGAAGAGGAATTCGGCGAGCGCCTTGGACAGCTCGGTCTTACCGACACCGGACGGGCCGGCGAAGATGAACGAACCGCCGGGACGCTTCGGGTCCTTCAGACCGGCCCGCGTACGCCGGATGGCGCGCGAGAGGCCGATGACGGCGTCCTTCTGGCCGATGACGCGCTTGTGGAGCTCGTCCTCCATGCGGAGCAGTCGCGAGGACTCCTCCTCGGTCAGCTTGAAGACCGGGATGCCGGTGGCGGTCGCGAGGACCTCGGCGATCAGCTCGCCGTCGACCTCGGCGACGACGTCCATGTCGCCGGCCTTCCACTCCTTCTCCCGCTTGGTCTTCGCGGCGAGGAGCTGCTTCTCCTTGTCGCGCAGCGAGGCGGCCTTCTCGAAGTCCTGCGAGTCGATCGCGGACTCCTTGTCCCGGCGGACGGAGGCGATCTTCTCGTCGAACTCGCGGAGGTCCGGCGGCGCGGTCATCCGGCGGATGCGCATCCGGGAACCGGCCTCGTCGATCAGGTCGATCGCCTTGTCCGGCAGGAAGCGGTCGGAGATGTAGCGGTCGGCCAGGGTGGCGGCCTGGACCAGGGCCTCGTCCGTGATGGAGACCCGGTGGTGGGCCTCGTAACGGTCGCGCAGACCCTTGAGGATCTCGATCGTGTGCGGCAGCGACGGCTCGGCGACCTGGATGGGCTGGAAGCGGCGCTCGAGGGCCGCGTCCTTCTCCAGGTACTTGCGGTACTCGTCGAGCGTGGTGGCACCGATGGTCTGGAGCTCACCGCGGGCCAGCATCGGCTTGAGGATGCTGGCGGCGTCGATCGCGCCCTCGGCGGCGCCCGCACCCACCAGGGTGTGGAGCTCGTCGATGAACAGGATGATGTCGCCGCGGGTGCGGATCTCCTTGAGGACCTTCTTCAGGCGCTCCTCGAAGTCACCGCGGTAGCGGGAGCCGGCGACCAGCGCGCCGAGGTCCAGCGTGTAGAGGTGCTTGTCCTTGAGGGTCTCGGGCACCTCGCCCTTGACGATGGCCTGGGCCAGGCCCTCGACGACCGCCGTCTTGCCGACGCCGGGCTCGCCGATGAGGACCGGGTTGTTCTTCGTACGGCGGGACAGCACCTGCATGACCCGCTCGATCTCCTTCTCGCGCCCGATGACCGGGTCGAGCTTGGACTCGCGGGCCGCCTGGGTGAGGTTGCGGCCGAACTGGTCGAGGACCAGGGACGTCGAGGGCGTGCCCTCGGCAGGACCGCCGGCGGTGGCGGCTTCCTTGCCCTGGTAGCCGGAGAGCAGCTGGATGACCTGCTGCCGGACCCGGTTGAGATCGGCGCCCAGCTTCACGAGGACCTGGGCGGCGACGCCCTCGCCCTCGCGGATCAGGCCGAGCAGGATGTGCTCGGTGCCGATGTAGTTGTGGCCGAGCTGGAGGGCCTCCCGGAGCGACAGCTCCAGGACCTTCTTGGCACGAGGGGTGAAGGGGATGTGCCCGGACGGGGCCTGCTGGCCCTGGCCGATGATCTCCTCCACCTGCTGGCGGACCGCCTCGAGCGAAATCCCGAGGCTCTCCAGGGCCTTAGCGGCGACACCCTCACCCTCGTGGATAAGGCCCAGGAGGATGTGCTCGGTGCCGATGTAGTTGTGGTTGAGCATCCGGGCTTCTTCCTGAGCCAGGACGACAACCCGCCGCGCGCGGTCGGTGAACCTCTCGAACATCGTTAATCGCTCCTCAGAGCGGTCAGTCAGTTAGGGGTCGATCCCCTCCCTGTCCTTCCGCAGCTTAGTCCCGCAAGCGGGGACCGCTCATTCCAACTGCCGACATCCGTCCGGATCACCCCCTTACTTCTTGGGGAGACCTGCTGCCGAACAGCCGACAAATGCTCCAACTCGATGGTGCGAGACGATGTTCCCGCAGGCCAAGCAGTTACCCGCGCCTCCAGTACGCCGATGGCGAACGTGAGACGCTTCAGCCCGCGAGACGTCCCTCCTCACATGGAATGTCTTACCCGTAAGGACTGACACTCCATGCGGCGCACCCCGGTTCCCTCCGCTACGGGCGAACAACCTTGCGCGGTCGAATGCACCCGTACGCCCCCATCATGGACACTCCGCGCACCGGATCAAGGACCCTGCGTGACCGTGCGTGTGCCGCCGCGGCCTCCCGGGCGTAACCCGCGGGCCCTCGGCGGCGTTCCCCCGGTATGGCCCTCACCGTCCCGCCTCCCCGTGCGCCGCTCGACGGCGGTCAGGCGCTGGCGCGGTGGTACGAGCACGAGCTCGGCTGGGCGACCTCGGCCGGGCCCCCGGTGCAGCTGGTCACGGGGCTGCGCTTCGACGTCCTGGAGCTGCCGGCGACGGCCGGCCGCGGCGTGCTGCGCCGGATGGGCGCCGCCGTGGGTCCGGTGGCCCTCATGGGGCGGCGGATGCGGCTGCTCGTCGCAGCGGGGAGCGCGGAGGAGCTTCCCGGGCTGCTCGACTGGCTGGAGTGGGGCGGGATCTCACTGGATCTGGCGATGCTCGGCACCGACGGCCGGATGACCGCCCCCGTACCCCCCGGCTGGAGGCCGACCGGACGAAGCGCCTCCGGCGCGCCGGGTGCCTCGGTGTGGCTGAGGGCCCCGGAGCCGGGACGCGAGGTCGAGTCCTCGCTGCCGGCCCTGCGGCCCCCGCGGGGCGGTGCGGACGCCCCCTGTCTGGCCCGGCTGGTGGCCGCGGCCGCCGCCGAGTGTCACCGGGCGCGGCTGCTGAGTGCTGCCCGGGTCCACCGGCCGGAGGCCGGCGGTGAGGGCGATCGCTCAGCAGCAGCCGCTCAGCGGCAGCTGACGGCTCAGCGGTTCGCGTCCTCGTAGGCCGCCTTGATGTCGGCGGGCACGCGGCCGCGGTCGTTCACGTTGTAACCGTTCTCCTTGGCCCACGCGCGGATCTTCGCGGTGTCCGGGCTGCCGGCGGAGGCGGCGACGCGGCCCTTGCCACGGGTGCCGGCGCTGCGGCCACCGGTGCGACGGCCACCCTTGGTGTACGGCTCGAGCAGGCTGCGGAGCTTGTCCGCGTTGGCGGTGGTGAGGTCGATCTCGTAGGACTTGCCGTCCAGCGCGAACGTCACGGTCTCGTCCGCCTCGCCGCCGTCGAGGTCGTCGACAAGAAGGACCTGAACCTTCTGTGCCACCGGATTTCCTTTCATCGAAAATGCAGTACGCGGAAAGGAAACCGCTTTTCCCGGAAAAACACAAACCCCCGGCAGAGGTTCAGAAGCCCGACAACGCGGGAAACGTGCGCGATTCGGACATAGGCACTCCGATCCGCGCCTCCCTCACAGGTGCAGAAGCATGCGGCTGTTGCCCAAGGTGTTCGGCTTCACTCGTTCGAGACCGAGGAACTCCGCGACACCCTCGTCATAGGAACGCAGGAGCTCGCTGTAGACATCTCCGTCGACCGGAGTCTCGCCGATCTCGACGAAGCCGTGCTTCGCGAAGAAGTCCACTTCGAAGGTGAGGCAGAAAACCCGGCGGATCCCGAGCCAGCGAGCGGTGTGCAACAACTTGTCGAGCACCTGATGCCCCACTCCGGCGCCCTTGAAGTCGGGATCGACGGCGAGAGTGCGTACTTCGGCGAGGTCTTCCCACATCACGTGCAGGGCGCCGCAGCCGACGACCGTGGCGTCCTCGTCACGTTCCGCTACCCAGAACTCCTGGATGTCCTCGTAAAGGGTCACGGTCGCCTTGTCGAGGAGGATGCCGCGGCGCACGAAGGGATCGACGAGCCGGCGGACCGCGGCGACATCGGAGGTGCGGGCCCGGCGCACGGTGACGGCATTGGCGGAAGGAGAAGTCGCTGATGACGCAGATGACGCGGATGACATGGAGGGACGTTATCGCCCGGGGCCCGCCGAGCCCTCGCCGCCCTCGGCCGATTCTCCGGAATCGGCGGGTCCGGCGGATCCTGCGGATCCGGCCGATTCCGGGGCCGCGGGAGGCGCGGGGGCCGGAGCCGGCTCGGGGTTGTCGCGCTGGACGACGCGGACGGCGTCGTTGAGCGCTTCGCGCTGTTCGGGCGACATCATGCCGAAGAAGGCGACGAGGGCGGCGGCGGGGTTGTCGCTCTGCGCCCAGGCCTCGTTCATCAGTGCGGCCGAGTAGGCGGCGCGGGTGGAGACCGCCGTATATCGATAGGCGCGGCCTTCGACTTCCCGGCGCACCCAGCCCTTCTGATGGAGATTGTCCAATACGGTCATGACGGTGGTGTAGGCGATGGACCGTTCCTGCTGGAGATCCTCCAGGACTTCCCGGACGGTCACCGGGCGGTTCCATTGCCAGACGCGCGTCATGACGGCGTCTTCCAGCTCTCCCAATTGACGGGGCACGGCGCCACCTTAGTGCGAGATCTCCGCATACACATCAAATTGCGACTAAAACACCGCAGGGGACGACAAAAAGGACGTACGGCCTGGTGTGGTCGTACGTCCTCGGTGTGCCGGTGCCGCCGCTGGGGACCGCTTACGGGGCGGAGGTGCCGCTCTGCTGGCGGGCGGACTCGGCGCGGGCGAGGGCGGCGTCCACGGCGGCGTCCTCCTTGGCCTTGTTCGGCCCGCCCTGGGTCTTGACGATCGTGACGACGAGAGCGATGAAGAACGCGGCCATCACGACGGGGGGAAGGAGCGCGGATACGTAGTCCATGGCGTCCAGAGTAGCTATCCGGCCGCCCGTTCCTCGGGCGGGGGCTGCGGCACGGGGCGCCGGCGCGGCGGGAAGACCTCGGAGGGCTTGGGCACCGGTCGCTCGCCGGGCACGGGCGGCTTGGGGCCGGGCTTCGCCGGCCCTCCGGGCGCGGGCGGCTTGGGGCCGTCCTCGGCGGCCCGGCCACCGGGCAGGGCGAGCAGCCGGGTACGCGCCTGCCGGAGCTGCCGGGCCGGCGCGAGCCGGCCGACGGGCGCGGGCTGCGGGGCCCCGGCCTGGGCGACCCGGGCGAGGCGGGCCCGGACGGATCGTTCCGCCAGGACCTGGCAGCGGGCGAGCAGGGCGGCGGCCGCGGGGTTGCCGCGCAGCGCCCGCAGCGCGGCGAGGTCGTCGGCCCCCGGGTCGTAACCGGCGGACAGGGCGTCCCGGAGGAGCTCCAGATAGCCGGTGAGGGAGCCGGGCAGGGCCTGGCGGTAGCGGACCAGGTCGGCGAGGAGGAAGGCACGCAGCCTGCCGGCCTCGCGCACGGCCTCGTCCACGGAGTCGGCCAGGCGCAGGCAGTCCTGGACGTCGTCGTCCTGAAGGGGGGCAGGGTTGAGCGCGGTGGCGAGGGCGCGTCGGAGCACACGCAGCTCGTCCGCGCTGAACGCCATGCCGCCGCGGGATCCGTAGGGCGTGGGCATGGACCGACGGTACGCGCTAATCGGACAATTCCGTCACTTATCGATCTTCGTGGCGGCTCACTCCATCCGGACGGCCCAACCGACGCGCCGGCCACGTGCCGGGCACGGGCCGGGCACCCGGTCGGCCGAGGTCGATCCCCGGCCCGGCACCGGGCCGGGGGCCGGGCCCTCGTGGGGGCTACATCCGGGCCACGTTGCGTTCGTAGACCAGGCGGAGGCCGATCAGGGTCAGCCAGGGCTCGTGGGCGTCGATCTCCTTGGAGTCGGCGAGGACCATCGGCGCCAGGCCGCCGGTCGCTATCACCGTCACGTCCGACGGGTCGCCGCCCACGCCGACCAGCTCGCGCTTCATCCGGGCGACCACGCCGTCCACCTGGCCCGCGTAGCCGAAGACGATGCCGGACTGCATCGCCTCGACCGTGTTCTTGCCGATCACGCTGCGCGGGCGGGCCAGCTCGATCTTGCGGAGCATCGCGCCCTTCACGCCCAGCGCCTCGACCGAGATCTCGATGCCCGGCGCGATCGCGCCGCCCGCGTACTCGCCGCGCGCCGTGATCGCGTCGTACGTCGTCGCCGTGCCGAAGTCGACCACGATCGCCGGGCCGCCGTACAGCTCGACCGCCGCCACCGCGTTGATGATGCGGTCGGCGCCGACCTCCTTCGGGTTGTCCGTGAGGACCGGGACGCCCGTCTTGACGCCCGGCTCCACCAGGACCGCGGGGACGTCGCCGTAATAGCGGCGGGTCACCTCGCGCAGCTCGTGCAGCACCGAGGGGACCGTCGCACAGATCGCGATCCCCCCGATGCCGTCGCTCAGCTCGACACCGAGCAGCGGATGCATGCCCATCAGGCCCTGGAGGAGGACCGCCCACTCGTCGGCGGTGCGCCGCGGGTCGGTGGAGATGCGCCAGTGCTCCACGATCTCGTCGCCGTCGAAGAGACCGAGGACCGTCTGGGTGTTGCCGACGTCGATCGTGAGCAGCATCAGACGGCCGCCTCGCGCAGGTCGAGTCCGATGTCGAGGATCGGCGAGGAGTGGGTGAGGCCGCCCACCGCCAGGTAGTCCACGCCGGTCGCCGCGTACGCCGCCGCGTTCTCCAGCGTGAGCCGGCCGGAGGACTCCAGGACCGCGCGGCCGGCGACCAGGGCGACCGCCTCCTCCGTCTCGATCGGCGTGAAGTTGTCCAGCAGGATCAGGTCGGCGCCCGCGTCCAGGACCTCGCGGACCTGGTGCATCGTGTCGACCTCGACCTCGATCGGCACGTCGGGGAACAGCTCCCGCACGGCCTTGAAGGCCTGGGCCACGCCACCGGCGGCGACCACGTGGTTGTCCTTCACCAGCGCCGCGTCCGACAGCGACATCCGGTGGTTGACGCCGCCGCCGCAGCGCACCGCGTACTTCTCCAGGGCGCGCAGGCCCGGAGTCGTCTTGCGGGTGTCGCGGACCTTCGCCTTCGTGCCCTCCAGGGCGTCCGCCCAGGCGCGGGTGGCGGTCGCGATGCCGGACAGGCGGCAGAGGATGTTCAGGGCGCTGCGCTCGCCGGTCAGCAGGTCACGGGTGCGGGCGGTGACGCTGAGCAGCAGGTCGCCCGCCTCGACCCGGGCGCCGTCCTCGACGTGCCGCTCGACCTCGAACTCGTCGGTGCAGACGATCGACAGGACCGCCTCGGCGACCCGCAGACCGGCCACCACACCGGCCTCGCGGGCGGTGAAGTCGGCGGTCGCGACGGCGTCCTCGGGAACGGTCGCGACGGTCGTCACGTCCACGCCGCCGTCGAGGTCCTCGGCGATGGCGAGGTGCGCGATGTCCTCGACCTGCACCGGGTCGAGCC
Source organism: Streptomyces sp. NPDC127092 (assembly GCF_042722475.1). Classification (NCBI taxonomy): domain Bacteria; kingdom Bacillati; phylum Actinomycetota; class Actinomycetes; order Kitasatosporales; family Streptomycetaceae; genus Streptomyces; species Streptomyces sp. NPDC127092. The sequence continues at coordinate 11,792 of NZ_JBHXFE010000057.1, read as the reverse complement.
CGGCGTCGGCGAGGAGCTGGGCGAGCGCCGGGTCGAGCCCGCACTCGAACTCGTCGGCCTCGCCGCAGCCGCAGCCGTCGCCGCAGCCGCCGGCGGACTCGGCCGGGGCGGCGTTGATGTGGATCAGGGGGACGTCCACGGGCTGCGGACGTGCTTCCTCGGGCGTGCTCACGACAGCGGCTCCAGGGGTGCGTCGGGGGTTACGGGCGGAAAGTCTGCGCCGCCGGTGCGGCGGACCACCGGTCGGCGGTCGGGCGTCATGCGGACGACCAGGTGACGGCGCCAGTCGCGGTCGTCGCGGTCCGGGAAGTCCTCGCGCCAGTGGCAGCCGCGGGTCTCCTCGCGCGCCTGCGCGGCGGCCACGAGGACCCGGGCGACGCACAGCAGGTTGGTCGTCTCCCAGGCGTCCACGCCCGGCTCGGCCGCCTTGCGCTCCTCCTCGGCGTCCAGCCGCAGCCCCTCCAGGGCGTCGGCCGCGGCCGCGAGGCTCCCGGCGGAGCGCAGCACGCCCGCGCCGCCGGTCATGATCCGCTGGATCTCGCGGCGGGCCTCGGGCTCGATCAGCGTGAGGACGGTCGGCGCGCCCGGGGCGGCCGGCGGGCCGGAGCGGTGCGGGCCGTGCGCGGTGATGTCCGCGGCGATCCGCTCGGCGAAGACCAGGCCCTCGAGGAGCGAGTTCGAGGCGAGCCGGTTCGCGCCGTGCACGCCGGTGCAGGCCACCTCGCCGCACGCGTACAGGCCGGGCACCGTGGTGCGGCCGTGCAGGTCGGTGCGGACGCCTCCGGAGGCGTAGTGGGCGGCCGGCGCCACCGGAATCGGCTCGGTGACCGGGTCGATGCCGTGGGCCCGGCAGGCCGCCAGGATCGTCGGGAAGCGCTGCTCCCACATCTCGGCGCCGAAGTGCCGGGCGTCGAGGTACATGTGCTCCGTGCCCTGCTCCTGCATCCGGCGCGTGATCGCCTTGGCGACGATGTCACGGGGCGCGAGCTCGGCCAGCTCGTGCTGCCCGGCCATGAAGCGGACCCCGTCGGCGTCGACGAGGTGGGCGCCCTCGCCCCGTACCGCCTCGGAGACCAGCGGCTGCTGGCCCTCGGAGCCGGCGCCGAGGAACAGCACCGTCGGGTGGAACTGGACGAACTCCAGGTCGGACACCTCGGCGCCGGCGCGCAGCGCGAGGGCGACGCCGTCGCCGGTGGAGACGGCCGGGTTGGTGGTGGCGGAGAAGACCTGGCCCATGCCGCCGGTGGCGAGCACCACGGCGGGCGCGTGGACGGCGCCGACGCCGTCGTGCTGGCCCTCGCCCATCACGTGCAGGGTGACGCCGGCGGTGCGGCCCTCGGCGTCCTTGAGGAGGTCGAGGACGAGGGCGTGCTCGATGAAGCGGACGCCCCGGTCCCGTATCGCCTCGACGAGGGCGCGGGAGATCTCGGCGCCGGTCGCGTCGCCGCCGGCGTGCGCGATCCGGCGGCGGTGGTGGCCGCCCTCGCGGGTCAGGGCGATCTCGCCGTCGGCGGCGCGGTCGAAGTCGGCGCCCGTGGCGATGAGCCGGCGGACGGCGTCGGGTCCCTCGGTGACGAGGGCCCGGACGGCCTGCTCGTCGCAGAGCCCGGCGCCCGCGACGAGCGTGTCGTCGAGGTGCTGCTCGGGCGTGTCGCCCTCGCCGAGCGCGGCGGCGATGCCGCCCTGCGCCCAGCGGGTGGAGCCGTCGTCGAGCCGGGCCTTGGTGACGACGACCGTGCGCAGCCCGGCGGAGGTGCAGCGCAGGGCCGCGGTCAGGCCCGCGACTCCCGAGCCGACCACGACGACGTCGGCGTCGACGGTCCAGCCGGGGGCGGGCGCGTGCAGCCGTATTCCGGTCACTTCGTGGCTCCGAAGGTCAGGGGGATGTTGTCGATGAGCCGCGTGGTCCCCACCCGCGCGGCGACGGCGAGGATCGCCTCGCCGTCGTGGTCGTCGGCCACCTCGGTGAAGTCGGCCGGGTCGACCAGGGCCAGATAGTCCAGGGCGAGCGGCGGGTCGGCCTTCCCCGCGTCGTCCAGTACGGCACGGGCGGCGGCCCGTACGGCCTCGGCGCCCCCGCCCTCGGCGGCCTGGGCGACCGCGTGGGCGTCGGCGGCGGCGCGGGCCTCCCCGAGCCGGGAAAGGGCCTCGGCGCGGTTCTCCGCCCGGCCCTGGGCGCCGGGCAGCGCGTCGGCGCGGGCGCGCAGCGCCGCCTGGGCGGCGAGCCGGTCGCGGGCGGCGAACAGCGCGCGGGACAGCGCGAGGGCCGTGTGGCGCTCCTGGCTCGACAGGTAGCGGTTGCGGCTGGACAGGGCGAGGCCGTCGTCCTCGCGGACGGTGGGCACGCCGACGATCTCGACCGGGAAGTTCAGGTCGCGGACCATGCGGCGGATCAGGGCCAGCTGCTGGGCGTCCTTCTGGCCGAAGAAGGCCAGGTCGGGCGAGGTGAGGTGGAGGAGCTTGGCGACGACGGTGAGCATGCCGTCGAAGTGGCCGGGCCGGGAGGCGCCTTCGAGGCGCTCGCCCATGGGGCCCGCGCTGATCCGCACCTGCGGCTCGCCGCCGGGGTAGACCTCGTCGACGGAGGGCGCGAAGACGGCGTCGGCGCCGGCCGCGCTCGCCAGCTCCCTGTCGGCGTCGAGGGTGCGCGGGTAGCGGTCGAGGTCCTCGCCCGCGCCGAACTGGAGCGGGTTGACGAAGACGGTGACGACGACGAAGCCGTCGCTGCCGACGCGCTCGCGGGCGGCGCGGATCAGGGTGGCGTGGCCTTCGTGGAGGGCGCCCATGGTCATGACGACGGCGTTGCGGCCGGGCGCGGCGCCGAAGCGGGCGCGGGCGGCGGCGAGGTCCTCGACCGTGGGCACCAACAGGGCCGGCTGGTGGCGGCTGTTCGCGGTGTTCTCGCGGGCCGGCTGGGTCATCGGTCGTCTCCTTGCGGCCCGTCGGCGGGGCCGGTGGTGCCGGTGCCGCCGTGGGTGCCGGTGGCGTGCGCCGTCTCGGCGAGGACGCCCAGCAGGTCCTCGGCCAGCTCGGGCTTGAGCAGGCCGTGCGCGAGCGCCCGGTCGGCGGTGGCGCGGGCCATCGCGAGATAGCCGGCGACGGTGCCGGGCGCGTGCTTGTGCAGCTCCGCCACATGGGCGGCGACGGTGCCCGCGTCGCCGCGGGCGACCGGTCCGGTCAGGGCGGCGTCGCCGGACCGCAGCGCGTTGTCCAGGGCGGCGCCGAGCAGCGGGCCGAGCATCCGGTCGGGCGCGGTCACGCCGGCCGAGCGCAGCAGTTCCATGGCCTGGGCGACCAGGGTGACCAGGTGGTTCGCGCCGAGGGCGAGGGCCGCGTGGTAGAGCGGGCGGTTCTCCTCGGCGATCCACTCGGGCTCGCCGCCCATCTCGATGACCAGGGCCTCGGCGGCGAGCCGCAGCTCCTCGGGGGCGGTGACGCCGAACGAGCAGCCGGCGAGCCGCTGGACGTCCACGGAGGTGCCGGTGAAGGTCATGGCCGGGTGCAGCGCGAGCGGCAGTGCGCCGGCGCGGCGGGCCGGGTCGAGGACCCGCACGCCGTACCGCCCGGAGGTGTGCACGAGCAGCTGTCCCGGCCGTACGGCGCCGGTGTCGGCCAGGCCCTCGACGAGGCCGGGCAGGGCGTCGTCGGGCACGGTGAGCAGGACCAGGTCGGCAAGGGCGAGCACCCGGGCGGGCTCCACGACCGGCACGTCCGGCAGCAGCGCGGCGGCGCGGCGGCGGGAGGCGTCGGACACCGCGGAGACGGCGACGGGGCGGTGTCCGGCGAGCTGGAGGGCGGCGGCGAGGGCGGGACCCACACGGCCGGCGCCGACGACTCCGACGGTGAGCCTGGCGGGGCGGTCCTCGGCCCGGTCCACCTGGGGGTGCCGGGGTTCTGGTGGTGCGTTCACGGTTTCGGGTCGGCCTTCCGTTCCAGTCCTCGCTGGGTACCGGACGATTTCTGGTCATGCTACGCCAGCGTTTCGCGCTCGCCCGTGGCTGTCCACAGGGTGTGGGCGGCGGTGTGATGATCTGCTCATGGAGGATCAGAGCGAGGACCGGTACGAGGGTCGGTACGCCGACCAGGAAGTCGAGCCGGCCCGGGTGCGCCGGGCCAGGCTGTGGGGCGGCGCACCGCGCAAGTTGTGGGAGGCGTCGATGGACGGCAGCGCGGCCGCGCGGCTGCGCGAGCTGGCCGACTGGGCGTCGAGCTCCCCGTACGGCGACGGGCCCGTCGACGTGTACGGCGACACCGTGGTGGAGGAGCTGGAACGGCGGGTCGCGCGGGAGCTGGGCTTCCCGGCCGCGGCGTTCTTCCCGACGGGGACCATGGCCCAGCAGGTCGCCATGCGCTGCTGGGCCGGCCGGACGGGCAGCCCGCTGGTCGCGCTGCACCCGCTGGCCCACCCGGAGCTCCACGAGAACGGCGCGTTCGGCGCCGTCAGCGGTCTGCGCACGGTCCACCCGACCGACGAGCCGCGGCTGCCGACGGCGGACGAGGTGCGCGAGCTCCCGGAGCTCTTCGGGGCCCTGATGCTGGAGCTGCCCCTGCGGGATGCCGGCTTCGTCCTGCCCACCTGGGACGAGCTGGTCGACGTCGTGGACGCCGCCCGGGAGCGGGACGCGGTGGTCCACTTCGACGGGGCACGGCTGTGGGACTGCCCGACGCATTTCGGCCGCCCGCTGCCGGAGATCGCGGGGCTCGCGGACAGCGTGTACGTGTCCTTCTACAAGTCACTCGGCGGCATGTCGGGCGCGGCACTGGCCGGCCCCGAGAACCTGATCGAGGAGGCGCGGCTCTGGCGCCACCGGTACGGCGGCCAGGTCTTCCAGCAGTACCCGGCGGCCCTGTCGGCCCTGCGCGGACTGGAGACCGAGCTGCCCCGGCTGCCCTCGTACGTGGCGCACGCGCGCGTGGTGGCCGAGGCGCTGCGGGAGGTCCTGGCGGAGGAGGGCGTCGGCTGGTTCCGGATCCACCCGGAGGTCCCGCACACCCACCAGTTCCAGGTCTGGCTCCCGTACGACCCCGAGGTCCTCACCACGGCCTCCCTCGACCAGGCGGAAAAGACCGGCACCACCCTCTTCCGCCGCTGGTTCCCCGCCCCGCTGGGCGGCCCGCCGGGCGTGGCGGCGACGGAGGTGACGGTCAACGCCCCGGGCCTGGAGTGGACGCCGGAGGACGTGAAGCGGGCGGCCCGGGACTTCCTGGCGCGGGCGCGCTGACGGTCGGCCGGCGGGCAGGGCCCCGTCCCCGCCCAGGACGCCGGCTCGCCCGGGCGGTGGCTCGCCCAAGCAGCGGCGGGGACGGGGGGCAGGACACCCGCCCGCCCAGGGCGGCGGGGACTGGGTCCGCGTCGGCCCGGCGCAGGCCGCAGCGGCGGCTCCGTCGGGGCGACGCAGGCGGCCCCCACGCAGGAGGCGGACGTCCTAGCAGGCGCCCGGGTGGCGCCACCTGCGCACGGCCAGGCGGAGACGGGCGGTCGCCGGGCGGCCGGCGAGCACCGACTCGAAGCGGTGGTGGTCGCGGGCCGCGCGGAGGGCGGCGAGGTCGTGGGTGCCGGGCGCGGGCGGGGCGGGCTCGCCGTGCCGGCCGGCGCGGTAGCTGTCCAGGAGGTGCTGCTGGAGCGCGTTCATGGACCCACCGTGCGCCCGGTGCCCGCCGGCCCGCCCGCCGATTGACGGGCCTCGTCAAACGGTGTGAGCCTCCCCCGCCCCACCCCGCACCATAGGGGCGTGAGCGTGACCATCGACATCACCGGACTGCCGCCCGAGCGGATCACCTTCTGCCCCTCGCCGCTGGCCGAGCTCGGCAACGCCCTGCACGCCCTCGCCGAGCCCGCCCACCACGCCCGGCTGCACGCCTGGACGACCGCGACGGCCGCCGCGCTCAAGCCCGAGCTCGCCGACCGGCTCCACGAGGCCGACTTCATGTGGAGGTCCACCCGCTCCGACTTCCTGCTGCCGGCGCAGCCCCGCGAGACGCTGGCCGAGGAGCTGGACGACCTCGACCGCATGGAGGACGAGAAGTTCGTCGGCGCGGCCCTGGAGATCTCCTGCAGCAGCCGCTACTCCGAGGGCATCCCCTCCCCGCTCGTCGACGAGCGGTCCCGGCGCCGGGCCCTCGACCTGGCCGCCGCGCGCGGCCCGCGCCAGTCGGCGTTCGTGGAGCGGATGCTGGCCGAACCCACCGCCACGCGCGCGTGGATCCGGCGGCTCCTGGAGGACTGCGACCAGGCGTTCTTCGCCGACACCTGGCGCCGGGTGCGCGTCCAGCTCACCGCCGACGCCCGCCACAAGACCGAGCTGCTGCGTCGCAAGGGGCTCGCCGAGGCGCTGACCGCCGCATCGCCCGCCCTCGCCCTGGAGGAGGACACGCGCGGCTCCCGGATCGTCGTCGACAAGCTGGTGCACGCCCGGACGGAGGCTCACGGCGGCGCGGTGACGCTGCTGCCCACGGCCTTCGGCTGGCCGCACCTGATGGCGCTGTGCGCACCCGGCTGGCAGCCGGTGATCCAGTACCCGGCCGACGCCCGCGAGATCGGCGGCGCCGAGCCGGTCGAGACGGTCAAGCTGCGCCTGGAGGCCATCGCCCACCCGATGCGCATGCGGCTGTGCCGCAGCCTGGCACGCGGCCCGTACTCGACGAGCGAGCTGGCCGACGCGCACGGGATCACGGCGCCGGAGGTCTCCCGCCATCTGTCCGTCCTGAAGAAGGCGGGGATGCTCAGCACCCAGCGGCGGGGCCGCTACGTGCTGCACCAGCTGGACTTCTCCGTGGTGGCACGGGTGGGGAGCGACTTCCTGGAGTCCGTGCTGCGGTAGGTCGGCGGACCGGGGCCGGGCCGCGTCGGGGCCCTGGGCCGTCGGTTCGGGATCCTGGCCGGGCCCGCGTTCGGCCGAGACACCCGCTAGTCGAAGCGGATGTGGGAGAGGCCCACCCTGATGCGGCGCAGCCGGTGCCGCAGCCGGCCGTCCGTGTTCGGCGCGAGCCGCAGCCCCGCCAGCTCGGCCACCCGGTCGGCGACCTGGGGGACGGTGAGCTCGTCCGTACGGACGTGGTGAGCGAACCGGGGGTCCGCGAGCCGTTCCAGGCAGCCGTCCAGCTTCCGTACGGCGAAGCTCTCGCGCTTGAGGCCGCGGCCGAGGCCGCGCTCCCTGAGCCGCCGCAGGACGGTGTCGCGTTCGGCGAGCAGCGCGACGTGCCGTACGCGCTCCTCGCCGTGCGCCTCCCGCAGCCGCCCGACCGTCTCCGCGAAGTAGGCCGGTTCGACGACCGTCATCGGGACGAGGACCGGGCCGTCGTGCCGCCGCAGCGCCAGGTCGAGGACCTCGTACACGCCCTGCCGCCACGCCGCCAGGTCCTGGAAGTCGCCCCGCAGACCCGGCGGCAGGGCGCGGTGCAGGCCGAAACCCACGTGCTCGGGGTCGCACACGACACTGCCCGGCAGACGCCGCCGCAGCTCGTGCGCCGTCTGCGTCTTGCCGCCGCCGAACGGGCCGTTGATCCAGATCAGCACGGCCGTACCTCAGCGCCCGCCCGCTCCGCCGCCCGCCCGGACCAGGCCCGTCTCGTACGCGAGGACGACGACCTGGACGCGGTCGCGCAGGCCCAGCTTGGTGAGGATGCGGCCCACGTGGGTCTTCACGGTCGCCTCGGACAGCACGAGCCGGGCCGCGATCTCGCCGTTCGACAGGCCCTGCGCCACGAGCATCATGACCTCGCGCTCCCGCTCGGTGAGCCTGTCGAGCTCCTTGTGGCCGGGCTCCTTGCCGGACGACGGCAGCATCGGCGAGAACCGGTCCAGGAGGCGGCGGGTCGTGGACGGGGCGACCACGGCGTCACCGCTGTGGACGGAGCGGATCGCGCCCAGCAGTTCGGCCGGCGGCACGTCCTTGAGCATGAAGCCGCTCGCACCCGCCTTCAGCCCGGAGAAGGCGTACTCGTCGAGGTCGAAGGTGGTGAGGATCAGCACCTTCGGCGCGCCCGGCTCCGAGCAGATCCGCCGGGTCGTCTCGACGCCGTCCAGCTTGGGCATGCGCACGTCCATCAGGACGACGTCGACCTGGGTGCCCCGAAGGGCCTCCAGGGCCTCGACGCCGTCGCCCGCCTCGGCGACGACCTCCATGTCCGGCTGGGCGGCGAGCACCATGCGGAAACCGGTGCGCAGCAGCACCTGGTCGTCGACGAGCATCACGCGGATGGACATGAAGATCCTTAAGGGTCGTCAGTGAGCGGGCTTGAGGGGGAGCAGGGCGCTGATGCGGAAGCCTCCGCCGGGGCGCGGGCCCGCGTCCAGGGTTCCGCCGACCATGCCGACGCGCTCGCGCATGCCGATCAGGCCGTGGCCGCGGCCGTCGGCGCCGCCGTCCTCGTACATCTCCTGCGGCGCACCGCGCCCGTCGTCCTCGACGAGCAGTCCGAGGCCGTCGTCGAAGTACACGAGCCGGACGCTGGCGCCGGCGTCGGGACCGCCGTGCTTGCGGGTGTTGGTGAGGGCTTCCTGGACGATCCGGTACGCCGTGAGCTCGACGCCGCTGGGCAGCGGGCGCGGCGTGCCCTCGATCTTGAAGTCGACGGCGAGCCCGGCGCCGCGGACCTGCTCGACCAGGTCCTCGATCTGCCGCACGTCCGGCTGCGGCACGTACTCACCGGCCTCCTGGTGCTCGCCGGTGCGCAGGATGCCGAGCAGCCGGCGCATCTCGGCGAGCGCCTGGCGGCCCGTCGAGGAGATGGTCTCCAGGGCCTGCTTCGCGGTCTCGGGCGAGGAGTCCATGACGTACGCGGCGCCGTCGGCCTGCACCACCATCACGGAGACGTTGTGGGCGACGACGTCGTGCAGCTCGCGGGCGATCCGGGCGCGCTCGGCGGCGACGGCGACCTTGGCCTGCGCCTCGCGCTCCTTCTCCAGGCGGGAGGCGCGCTCCTCCAGCTGCGCGAAGTAGGCGCGGCGGGTGCGCAGGGAGTCGCCGAGGACCCAGGCGAGCGCGAAGGGCACGGTCATGATGACCGTGAAGAAGACCTTGGCCGCGGAGGACTCGGTGCCGTTCTCCAGCGGCCAGCGCAGCTGGGAGAGGGTGGCGGCGCTCAGACCGCCGACCAGCGCGAGCCGGGAGGCCCAGCGGGGGCCGTCGTGTGCGGCGACGGTGTAGATGATCACGAGCATGGCGAAGTCGGCCATGAACGAAACGAGCCCGAAGGCGAGCTGGGCCAGGCCCAGCAGGACCGCGAGGACCAGCATCTTCTCGGGCATGCGCCGGCGCAGCGCGACGACCAGGGAGAACAGCACGGCGACGGCGGTGTACGCGGCGGGCGTGCCGTCGGCCCCCGAGGGGGTCGAAACCACCCACAGCAGGGAGAAACCGAACAGGACGACCGCCCAGAAGGAGTCGACGCCCGTCGGGTGTCTGCGGATGAAGTCGTAGAGGCGCTGCACGTGACCCAGCGTAGGGAAAGGGGATAGGTGCAGGGGTCAACCGTGGGGTCGATCCTTCCCGTGAGGCCCGTACTCCCCAAGGTGGAGACTGGGGCACGTGACGGATGAGACGTGTCAGTGGGACGGGTGGCTGGGGTGGCGGGCGGCCATGGAACGGGCCCTGTACGGCCCCGGGGGCTTCTTCCTGCGCCCCGAGGGCCCGGCCGGCCACTTCCGGACCTCGGTGCACGCCTCCCCGCTGTTCGCCGGCGCCGTGGGCCGGCTCCTGGTGCGGGTCGCGGAGGAGCTGGGCACGGACGAGCCCGCGTTCGTGGACGTGGGCGCGGGGCGGGGCGAACTGCTCACCGGCGTGCTCGCGGCGGTCCCGGCGGGCCTCCGGGTCCGCCCGTACGGGGTGGAGCGCGCGGCCCGGCCGGCGGGCCTGGACCCGAGGATCACCTGGACCGGGCGGATCCCGGAGGGCGAGCGGGGCCTGCTCTTCGCGAACGAGTGGCTGGACAACGTGCCGGTGGACGTGGCGCAGGTCGACGAGGCGGGAACCGTCCGCCTCGTGGAGGTACGCGTCGACGGCACCGAACGCCTCGGCGGCGAGGTGACCGGGCCGGACGCGGAGTGGCTGGAGCGCTGGTGGCCACTGCGGGAGCCGGGCGACCGCGCGGAGATCGGGCGGCCGCGCGACGAGGCCTGGGCGGCGGCGGTGGCCTCCCTGGCGGCGGGCACGGCGGTGGCCGTGGACTACTCCCACCTGCGCTCCGGCCGCCCGCCCTTCGGCACCCTGACCGCCTTCCGGGCGGGCCGCGAGGTCCCCCCGGTCCCGGACGGAAGCCGCGACCTGACGGCGCACGTGGCCCTGGACGCGTGCGCGGCGGCGGGCGAGGCGGCCCTGGACGCGCCGGTCGGGGGCGCGGGCGGCACGGCGGAGGCGGGCGCGGGCGGCCCGGCGGAGGCGGACGTATCGGCGGGCGCCGGGGCGCGGGGCGAGGGGGCCGTCCTGCTCAGTCAGCGTGAGGCGCTGCGCGGCCTCGGTGTGACCGGCTCGCGGCCGCCGCTCGGCCTGGCCTCGACCGATCCCGCCGGCTACGTCCGTGCCCTCGCGGCCGCCGGCGAGGCGGCGGAACTGACCGCCCAGGGCGGTCTCGGCGACTTCCTGTGGCTGCTGCAGCGCGTCCGGGACGACAGGGGATACTGACGCCATGACGGAGACGACGGTCGGAATCGGCGGGGCGGCGGAGAGCACCGACATGGTGCTGAACATCGGGCCGCAGCATCCCTCCACGCACGGCGTGCTCCGGCTGCGGCTGGTGCTCGACGGCGAGGTGGTGCGCGAGGCGGAGCCGGTGATCGGGTACATGCACCGCGGGGCCGAGAAGCTGTTCGAGGCGCGGGACTACCGGCAGATCATCATGCTGGCCAACCGGCACGACTGGCTCTCCGCGTTCTCCAACGAGCTCGGCGTCGTCATGGCGGTCGAGCGGATGCTCGGCATGGAGGTGCCGGAGCGGGCCGTGTGGACGCGGACGCTGCTCGCCGAGCTGAACCGGGTGCTCAACCACCTGATGTTCCTCGGGTCGTACCCCCTGGAGCTGGGCGGGATCACCCCGGTCTTCCACGCCTTCCGCGAGCGCGAGGAGCTCCAGGCCGTCATGGAGGAGGTCTCCGGCGGCCGGATGCACTACATGTTCAACCGGGTCGGGGGCCTCAAGGAGGACCTGCCGGCCGGCTGGCTCGGGCGGGCCCGGCAGGCGGTCGCGGACGTGCGGTCGCGGATGGACGTGTACGACCGGCTGGTCCTCGGCAACGAGATCTTCCGGGGACGGACGCGCGGCGTCGGGGTGCTGCGCGCGGAGACCGTGCACGCGTACGGGGTGTCCGGGCCCATCGCCCGCGCCTCCGGCGTCGACTTCGACCTGCGCCGGGACGAGCCGTACCTCGCGTACGGGGAGCTCCAGGACACGCTGCGGGTGGTGACCCGGACCGAGGGCGACTGCCTGGCCCGTTTCGAGTGCCTGCTCGACCAGACCCACAACTCGCTGGAGCTCGCCGACGCCTGCCTGGACCGGCTGGAGCAGCTGCCGCAGGGACCGATCAACCAGCGGCTGCCGAAGGTCCTCAAGGCGCCCGAGGGGCACACCTACGCCTGGACCGAGAACCCGCTCGGCATCAACGGCTACTACCTGGTCTCCAAGGGCGAGAAGACGCCGTACCGGCTCAAGCTGCGCTCGGCCTCGTACAACAACATCCAGGCGCTGACCGAGCTGCTGCCGGGGACGCTGGTGGCCGACATGGTGGCGATCCTGGGTTCGCTGTTCTTCGTCGTCGGCGACATCGACAAGTAGTGGCGGGGAGCACGGCAGAAGGC
>NZ_JBHXFE010000056.1:0-53261 GCF_042722475.1 Streptomyces sp. NPDC127092 | reverse complement strand
ACCGCCGCCGCGAACGGAGCGATCTTCGCCTCCGCCAGCGCACGGACCGACTCCCGGAGCATCTCGTGCTCCTCCGGCAGGCGATACAGATCGAAGTCCTTGGCCATGGTCTGCGGCTCCCCTATAACAATGCTTGTGGCATGTGTGGCACTGAGTACCCTCAGCAAAACACACTCAGTGCCACGATGCTAGTGGCTAGGGTGCCGACATGAACACGCAGGGAGACGAGGGGCAGCTCCAGATCTACGAGACGGAGGAGAACGGGCCGGGCTGGACGCGCTGCGTCGTGCGCTGCGTCGGGGGAGTGGTCCGGCGGGGCGACCGGCTCGACGGCGGACGCCTGACCGTCGACCGCATCGACGCGTACATGAAGGTCGACGTGGACTTCGTCGACGCCGCGCATGCCGCACGGGTCCTGCTCTCTGGCCCAGGCGTCTCCGGGCTGCGCCGCTCGCTCGTCATAGGGACCGCCGGACCGCGTCTGTACGGCTACACCGGACCGCCCGAGATCCGCCGGGCCGTGGGCTGGGACCACCCCGGGGGCCCGGTGATCGGCGCCGCCGCGGACTTCGCGGCCTGGGCGGCCGTGCAGTCCGCCGCCGACCTCGCCGAACCCTTCACCTACGTCGTCGACGCGCGGGGGCGGCTCCGGCTCGCGCCCCGCCGCAGCGAGCACGTCGCCTGCGCCGGCGGCGGCTGCGTGCGCGCCGCCGGCGAGATCACCTGGGAGCCGAGCCCGGCCGGCGGCTGGTCGGCGGCCGAGGTGAACAACTTCTCCACCGGCTACGCCCCCGACCCCGAGTGCTGGCCCTCGGTCGCCGCCGCCCTCGAGACCGCCGGCCTGGGACACCCCGGCCGCTTCACCCACGCGGTGACCTTCCGGCGGTGCCCCGCACCCGACTGCGCACAGCTCAACGTCGTACGCGACGGGCTGTACGTGTGCGCGGTGTGCGGGGCCACGCTGCCGGCGGAATGGAACGCGGCGGCGGAGTGAGAGGAGCGCCGCAGCGGCGGGGGAGCGGAGTGGCTGCGGGTCTCCGCCAGGGCCGCGGGCGGGTGGTCGCGTCGTCCCTCAGTGGCGGACGACGCCGGTGCTCTCCCCGCGCAGCACGGTCTCGCCGTGCTGGTTGGTGATCTCCACCTCCAGCTCGAGGCCGGTACCGGACCGGACCTCGCTCAGCGCGCGGACCGTCACCGCCGCGGTGATCGTGTCGCCCGCCCAGACCGGCCGCACCAGCTCCCAGCTCATCCGGCGCGCGATGAAGTCGAGCCGCCCGCCGATCTCGGTGGCGAGGGACGCGGTGAACAGGCCGTGCGCCATCGCCCTTCCCTGGTCGGGGAGATGGTGCCGGCCGCGGTCCCCGACGAGTTCGGCGAAGGCCGCGATCGCCTCGTCGGTCACCGTGCGTTCGGCGCGCAGCACCTGACCAACCTTCAGATCAAGGTTCTCCGACACTCTGTTCCTCCAGACGGGCGTGCGACGGACATGACGGCGCCAGTCTGTCAGCCCCCGGAAACGCCGGACGGCGGCGGGGCGACTGCCCCACCGCCGTCCGGTGTGCGCTCAGGCCGTGCGACGGATCAGGCCGCCGGGGCCGGGAACGTCGGGTACTCGACGCCGGAGACGTGCTGGACGACCCGGATGACCTGGCAGGAGTAGCCGAACTCGTTGTCGTACCACAGGTACAGGATCGCGTTGTCGCCGTCGACCTTGGTCGCGCCGGCGTCGACGATGGAGGCGTGGCGCGAGCCGACGAAGTCCATCGAGACGGCGTCGGGGGCCGTGGTGAAGTCGATCTGTCGCTTCAGCGGCGAGTGCAGCGAGACGTCGCGGAGGTACTCGAGGACCTCCTCGCGGGTGGTCTCGCGGCCCAGGCGCAGGCTGAGGATCGCGATCGAGACGTCCGGCACGGGGACGCGGATCGAGCTGCCGGTGATCGGCGCCTTCAGGTCGGGCAGCGCCTTGGCCACGGCGGAGGCGGCACCCGTCTCCGTGATGACCATGTTGAGCGGCGCGGAACGGCCGCGGCGGTCCGCCTTGTGGTAGTTGTCCAGCAGGTTCTGGTCGTTCGTGAACGAGTGGACGGTCTCCACGTGACCGCGCAGCACGCCGAACTCGTCGTCCATGGCCTTCAGCGGCGGCACGATCGCGTTCGTGGTGCAGGACGCGCAGGACAGGACCTTCTCGTCCGGCTTGATCGTGTCGTGGTTGACGCCGTGCACGATGTTCGGCACGTCACCCTTGCCGGGCGCGGTCAGCACGACCTTGTCGATGCCGGGGCGCAGGTGCTTGGACAGGCCCTCGCGGTCGCGCCACTTGCCGGTGTTGTCGATGAGGATGGCGTTCTCGATGCCGTACGCCGTGTAGTCGACCTCGGACGGGTCGTTGGCGTAGATCACCTTGATCGTGTTGCCGTTGGCGACGATCGTGCCGTTGGCCTCGTCGACGGTGATGGTGCCCTGGAACTGGCCGTGGATGGAGTCGCGGCGCAGCAGCGAGGCGCGCTTGACGAGGTCCTGCTCACCGCCGCCGCGCACGACGATGGCGCGCAGGCGCAGACCGTTGCCGGAGCCGGCCTTCTCGATCAGCAGGCGGGCGACGAGCCGGCCGATGCGGCCGAAGCCGTACAGGACGACGTCGCGGCCGTCACGCCGCTCGATCTTGTTGGCGCCGGTGGCGCCCGCGACGGCCTCGGCGGTGAACTCGGCGACCGACAGGCCGCGGTCGTCGGCCTTGTACTCCGCGGCGAGCATGCCGATGTCGATCTGGGACGGGCCCAGGTCGAGCGTGGTCAGGGTCTCCAGGAACGGCAGCGTCTCGGTGACCGAGAGCTCCTCGCCGTCGATCTGGCGCGCGAATCGGTGGGTCTTGAGAATGCTGACCACCGACTTGTTCACCAGGGAGCGGCTGTGAACGAGGACCGTGACGTCCTGCTCTCGGTGCAGCTTCCCGATGATCGGAATCATGGACTCCGCGATCTCCTCGCGGTTCTTCCAGTTTGTGAACGAGTCCTCGTTGACAGTCACAGTGCATCTTTCGAGCTAGGGAGTGCTCATATGCTAACCCGCCCGATCGGATGTGCGGCAGGGGGCCCCTGTGTGGTTCTGGCCACGGGGCTGCGGTGGCGAGTTTCCGGCGGTAACATCACGGCCGCACAGGCCTGACACACCGTCACCTGATGCGGCATCAGTCGAGCTCGGCCGAGACCGGTCGGGCTCGGCCTGGACCAGCCGGACTTGGCCGGGACCAGCCGCGTCACCAGCCCCAGGAGGCCCACCGATGCGCCGCCCTGCCGCTCAGCTCTCCGTCCCGCCCGTCCCGCCCGTCCTTTCTGTCCTTTCTGTTCTGCTCGCCGTGGTCGCCGCCGTCCTCGCGGGCCCCGCCGCCCCGGCCGAGGCCCGTACCGCCGCCGCCGCGGCGGCGCCCCGCCCGGTGATCCTCGTCCATGGCTACAACGCCGACCCCGGAGTGTGGGGGAGCCTCGACACCCGGCTCAGAGCCGCCGGATACGGCGACGGGCAGATCTTCCGCTGGGGCTACGACACCCACCAGTCGGTCAACGAGGTACTGGCCGGCCGCTTCGCCGCGTACGTCGACGAGGTGCGGCGGCAGACCGGCGCCGACCGGGTCGACGTCGTCGCCCACTCCTTCGGCAGCCTGCCCACCCGCTGGTACGTGAAGTACGGCGGCGGCACCGCCACCGTGGCCCACTGGATCTCCCTGGCCGGCCCCAACCACGGCACGAGCGTCGCCTGGGCCTGTGCCCTGTGGGACCAGGCCTGCCGGGACATGACGCCCGGCAGCTGGGTCCAGAAGAAGCTCGCCGAGGGCGACGAGACCCCGGGCACGGTCGGGTACGCCACGTTTTGGTCGAACTGCGACGAGGTGATCAACCCCGACGACAGCGTGCCGCTGAGCGGCGCGACCAACCATCCGGCGGGCTGCCTCGACCACAATGCGCTGCTCGGCGACGAGGCGGTGGGCAGGGGAGTGCTGGCCGCGCTGGGCGGCTGAGGGCGTAGGGGACGTCAGACCTGGACCCGGGGACCCCGGCCGGGGGCCCGGCCGGGGGCGGGCCGCGCGGCGGTGCGGCGTACCGCTCAGAGGCCCACGTCCCTCGCGCGCAGGTCGGCCGGCGTCTCGCGGCGGACGAGGAGGCGGCTGGTACCGGCGGAGACCGCGACGACCGGAGGGCGGCCGACCAGGTTGTAGGCGGACGCCATGGACAGGTGATAGGCGCCGGCCACCGGCACGGCGAGGAGGTCGCCCGGGTGGACGTCGGCGGGGAGCGGGACGTCGTCGGCTAGCACGTCGCCGGCCTCGCAGTGGCGCCCCACCACCGTCGCCCGCACCGTGGCCGCCGCCGTGGAGCCGCGGCCGATCAGCCGGGGCGCGTAGCGCACCCCGTACAGCGCGGGGCGCGGGTTGTCGCTCATGCCGCCGTCGACGGCCACGAACACCCGTTCCGGCGTGGTCTTCACGGCGAGGACCCGGTAGACGGCGACACCGGCCGGTCCGACGATCGCCCGGCCCGGCTCGACGATCAGCCGCGGCACGGGCAGTCCCGCGCCCGCGCAGCTCTCGGCCAGCTCCGCGCGCACCTTGCGCGCGAGCGCGGTCAGGTCGAGGAGCGGGTCGCCGGGCCGGTACGCGATGCCGTGGCCGCCGCCCAGGTCGAGCTCGGGCAGCACCACGCCGTGCGCGTCGCGCGTCCTCGCCATGAGACCGACCAGCCTGCGCACCGCGACGAGGTACGGCTTGACGTCCGTGATCTGCGAGCCCAGGTGGCAGTGGAGCCCGGTGAGTTCGAGCCGCGGCTGGTCGAGGATGCGGGCGACCGCGTGCTGGGCGTGCCCGTCGCGCAGCGAGAGCCCGAACTTCTGGTCGTCCGTACCGGTGCGGATCTTGGCGTGGCCGCCCGCGCCGATGCCGGGCGTGACCCGCAGCAGCACCTTCTGGCGACCGTGCGGGCCGACGGCCGCGGCGATCCGGGCGATCTCCGACGGGCTGTCGATGACGATCCGGCCGACCCCGAGCCGCAGCGCGGTCCGCAGGTCCTCCGGCGACTTGGCGTTCCCGTGCAGCAGGATCCGCTCGACGGGGAAGCCGGTCGTCACGGCCAGCTCCAGCTCTCCGGCGGAGCACACGTCGAGCCCCAATCCCTCCTCCTCGACCCAGCGGGCCAGGGCGCGGCAGAGGAACGCCTTGGCGGCGTAATGCACTTCGGCGCCGGGAAACGCGCCGAGGTAGCCGCGGCAGCGCTCGCGGACCTCGCCCTCGTCCAGGACGTAGACGGGCGTGCCGTGGCTCCCGGCGATCTCGTCGAGGGCGACCCCGCCGACGAGCACCCGCCCGTGCGGGCGGACGACGGCCGAGGCGGGCCAGACGGACAGCTCACCGGCGGCGCCGGGGGCGGACCCGGGGGCGCACCCGGAGGCGCGCCCGGGGGCGGACGCCGAGGCGGGCTCGGAGGACGGCCCGGAGGCGGAATCGGGGGACGACGCGGAGGCGGACCTGGAGGCGGGCTCGGGGGACGACGCGGAGGCGGGCCTGCAGGCGGAGGCGGAGGACGGCCCGGAGGCAGGCCCTGAGGCGGTGGCGCGCGGAAGCGGTGCGATGGTCATGGCGACGGCTCCCCTCAACGCGCGGACAGGGACGCGGGTACGCACGCGACGGGCACCGCGCCCGTCGTGTCCGCGCCCATGGGCGCGGCGGCGCTGCTCGCCGCGGCCGTCAGGGTGGGGTCGACGGTCAGTGCCTCGACGCCCAGCGGCCGGACGAGGGCCCGTAACGCGGGCTCGGCCAGCGCGATCCAGGGCTGGTCGGGCCCGAGGACCGCCCGCAGCCCTCCGGGCGTGGTGAAGGCGACGGCGGTACGGCCGCCGGGCGGGGTACGGAAGAGGCGGGCGGCGCAGCCGTGGGCGACCGGCCGGACGGGTACGCAGAGCCGTCCGGCCGGCACCCGTTCGACAGGCTCGGCATCGTCTCCGTACAGCGTGTGGGTCATGGTGGTCCCTCCCCGGGAACGGGGCGCCCCGCGCCCGTCGCGCCGGGGCCGCACTCCCGAAGCTAAGCCCGGTCCGGCCCGGTCCGGGAGCACCCCTGATGCGTCTCTGACGGTCACTTGACGCGATCGGCACGGCAGCCGACGACGGCTGACCGGCGGTTGGCGACGTCCGACCCGGAAGTCGGCGACGCCTGACGCGGCGGGCGGGAATGGCCGGGTTCGGACGGGGAGCCGACCGGATTCCGGAATCCCTTCGAAACCGTCCCGCCCGGCCTGGCAGGCTTGCGTCGTGACGTACGTCGTGACCGTGGATACGTGCATACCGGACGACACCTCCGACCTCGACGCGCTCGGCCGCTTCGGCGCCGCCGTCCTGCTCGAGCGCGGCTTCGGCTCCGTGGCCGGCGCCGAGGGCCCGGACGGGGTGGAGGTGGACGTCCTCGACGTGACCGTGGCGCCCCACGCGCGCGGCGCCGAGCTGACGGTGACCGCCCTCGCGCCGTCCCTGGAGGTCGCCGAGGACGCGGTGGGGGCCGTGGCCCAGGAGGTGCTCGACCGGGAGGAACCGCTCGCCGGATGGCTGGTGGTGAGCAGCGAGGTGCGGCTGCACACCGACCGCGCCCGGGAGAGCCTGGCGGCGGCCGACGGGCCGGACGTCCCGCCCAGCGACCCGGCGGCCCGCAGGGCCCGGCACGCCGCCGCCAGGCGCGGCGGCCAGCCGGGCCACGACGGCGCGGGCGGGCAGGGGGACGGGTACGGGTACGGGGCCGGGGACGGAAGCGACGAGGACGGCGTGTGGTCGGACGTCGTCGAGGACGCCCCCGACCCGGAGACCGAGATCCGGGCCGCGGCCGTACGGCTCCGCTCCTTCGAACCCGACGTCTTCGGCGCGAGCCCCGACACCGCCGAACTCGCCGCCGGCGCCCTGGTCCACGCGGCCGAGGTGCTCATCGACGAGCTGTACGACGACGTGCAGGCCCTCGCCGACGAGGACACCGACGTCGCCGGCTGCCAGGGGCACCTCTGGCACCTCGACCGGCTGCCGGTCCAGCACGCGGCGCGCTACGACGAGCCCTTCGCGCGCCGGTTCCTGGTGACCGCCGTCGCCCTCACCACCCGCTTCACCGACGGGGGTTTCCGCCGCCTCGGCTGCCTCGCGGAGGAACTCGTCCTGAGGTTCCTCCTGGAACAGGCCCGTGCGGCCCTCGATCTGTACGGCCTCCTGGACGACGACGTGGTGGCGGCGCTGGAGCGCTTCCACTCCCATGTCCGCGCGGAGGCCGGCATCGGTGCGGACCCCGGCCCGGAACCGCCGCTCCTGGGCTTCGGCACCTGGTTCACGCCGTTCGGCGAGGACTGTTACGTCCACCCGTACGCCGCCGACTCCGCCGACTCCTCCGACTCGTCCGGCGAGGAGGAGTCGGCCGAGGAGCCGGAGGGCGCCTGAACCGGACGCCGGCACCCGTGCTGCCTGCCGATGTGCGCCCGAGGCGCCGGTAGGCTCGGGCGGACCGTCGGGAGGGCTCGGCGGGGGCACGGAGGAGAGACAGTGTTCGTCAAGGTGTGCGGGCTCGCCACGACCGCCGACGTCGACGTGGCCGTCGAGGCGGGGGCCGACGCGGTCGGCCTGGTGATCAGCGGGACCAGCGTCCGCGGTCTGACGCGCGACCGGGCCGCGGCGCTCGCCGCCCACGCCCGCGCCCACACGCCGGACCGGGTCCTGTCGGTCCTCGTCGTCAACGACACGCCCGCCGCCGAGGCCGCGGCGCTCGCCCGCGACCTGGACGTCGACGCCCTGCAGCTGCACGGCCCGTACAGTGAGGCCGACTTCGCGGCGGCGGCTTCCGTCTTCCCCCGGCTGTGGCGCGCCACCTCCCTCAAGGAGCGGCCGGACACCCGTGTCGGCGCCTACGGCGAGGAGGTCCTGCTGCTCGACTCGCCCCGGGCCGGCTCGGGCGCCCGCTGGGACCTCTCCCTGCTGGACGCGGCCCGACCCGAGGGCACCTGGCTGCTCGCCGGCGGCCTCGCCCCCGAGAACGTCGCCGAGGCCGTCGCCGCGGCCCGCCCCTGGGGCGTGGACGTCTCCAGCGGCGTCGAGTCCGCCCCCGGCGTGAAGGACCACGACCGCGTCCGCGCGTTCGTCGCCGCGGCGAAGTCCGCGGGCTGAGCCCGCGCCGGCCGCGGGCTTCGCCCACGGGGTTGCGTCGCTCGCACCCCCATCCCGTGACCGGGCCGTCGTCAGCCGTCGTCAGGGACATCCCACTGTCAGACCCTCCCGCTAGCGTGCGGACCGCCAGACCCCGCACTCGCTCCCGGAGGATCGCTCATGGACATCCTGCTCATCGCCGGACTGTGGCTGGACGGATCGTCGTGGGACGACGTCGTGCCCGAGCTCACCGAGCTCGGCCACCGGCCCGTGCCGCTCACGCTTCCCGGGCAGGGTGACGGCGCCGCCTCCGCCACGCTCGACGACCAGGTGGCGGCGGTACTCGACGCCGTCGACGCGGCGCCCGGAAAGCCCCTCGTGGTCGGGCACTCCGCCGCCGCGAGCCTCGCCTGGGCCGCCGCCGAGGCGCGGCCCGGGAAGGTGGCCGGGGTCGCCCTGGTCGGTGGCTTCCCCGCCTCCGACGGGCGGCCCTACGCCGACTTCTTCCCGGTCCGCGACGGCGAGGTTCCCTTCCCCGGCTGGGAGGTGTTCGAGGGCCCGGACGCCGCGGACCTGGACGAGGACGCCCGGAAGCGCCTCGCGGCCGCCGCGGTCCCCGTCCCGGAGGCGGTCACCAGGGGAGTCGTACGGCTCGCCGACGAGCGCCGCTTCGAGGTGCCCGTGACCCTCGTGTGCCCGGAGTTCACGCCGGCGCAGGCCCGCGAGTGGATCGCGGCGGGCGAGAGCCCGGAGCTGGCCAAGGCCGCCCACGTCGACTACGTCGACCTCGACTCGGGCCACTGGCCGATGACCACCCGCCCCCGCGAACTCGCCCGCGTCCTGGCCGACGCCGCGGACTCCCTTGCCGACGCCCAAAACGTCGGCCGGGGAGCCGAGGGCTGAGCGCGCCCCACCTGCGCCCCACTCGCACCCGGCCCGCGCCCCGCCCGCGGCCCACCTGCGCCCCACTCGTACCCGGCCCGCGCCCCGCCCGCGGCCCACCTGCGCCCCACTCGCGCCCCACCTGCGCCCCACCCGCACCCTCCCGGTCCTGCCCGCCCACCGAGCCGCCGCCTGCCGCTCGGGCCCCGCCGAACCGCCCCCCTTCCCGCCTCACCCCCTCCTCCGGCCACCCGTACGGCGCAGCCTTCGCCATCGTGCCCCGAGGCGGCCGCGCGTCGCCGGGACCCGTGGGCGGTGCGACCGAGCCGCCGGGCGGGGCGGCTCGGGGGCCCGTCGCGGGCGCCGGGGCGGGGCCTCGCCCCGGGGTCCGCGAGGGTTCGCGCGAGTAGACTCCGAGGAGGTACGAGCGCCTGCTCCGGAGGTCCTCTTGACCGGTTCTGCGGAGCCCAAGGGCACGCCCCCAGGGGCTCCCCACCATGGTGAGCCCGGCTTCGCGGGTCTGGCCGCGGAGAACCTGCGGCTCCGGTCCGAGCGCGCCCGCCGGCACCTGACCGACCTCGCCACCGGCGTCCTCGCCGCCCAGCTCGGCGTCTCCACCGTCGACGCCGCCGAGCACCTTTCCGCCCTCGCCGCCGCCACCGGGCTGTCCGCCGAGGACCTGGCGGCGGACATCGTCAACGCCCTCGGCGCCCCCGTGGGCCACCGCGGCTCCCCGTCCGCCCGGACCGACGCCCGAGCCGACACCCGGAGCGGCACGCGGATTGCCGAGGCCGGCCCCGGCGGGACGGCAGCCGAGGACGGGACGGGCGCGGTGCGTGGCGAGGCGCCGGTCGTGCTCGCGCGCCGGCTGCGCCGAGCGGCCGCTGCCGCCGAGACGGCGGACGACGTCGGCGAAGCCGCCCGTACCCTCCTGGAGGGCGGTCTCGGGCCGCTCGGCGCGGACAGCCTGTGGCTCTGGCGGTGCACCGACGCCGGCTGTCTGCGGCTCGCCGGGCACGCCGGCGTCGGCGCCACGGAGGCGGTGGCCTGGTGGTGGATCCCGCCCGCCGCCCCGGAGCCGATCCGCCGCGCCCTCGAAGGCAACACCCCGCTGTGGCTGGCCGACGGCCCCGGCGAGGGAGCCGTCCTGCCCGGGGCCCGGCCGGGCGCCGCCCGGGCCCTGCTGCCGCTGCGCCGGCGCGGCGCGGCGACCGGTCTCGCCCTGGTCGGCTGGCCCGGCCCCGTCGACTTCGACCCTGCCCTGCGCCGGGCCGTCGCCGGACTGATGGACGTCGTCGTCACCGTCCTCGACCGGCCCGACAGCCAGGCGGCCGACGCCCCCGTGCTCGTCGACCTCCTCGACGCCCTCACCCACCCCGCGGTCCTGCTGCACACCGGCACGACGGCCGAGGTCCTGGTCGTGGAACACGCCAACGAGGCCGCCGCCGTCGCCCTGGGCGGCCGCCTCCTGACCGACGACCGGACCCTGACCCGGGTCTTCCCGCACGTCCACAGCGCTCTCGACCGCCTCGCCCGGCGCGCCCGCCACACCCGCCACCCCCAGCACGCCGCCCACCTGCCCCTCGGCCGCCCGGCGGACGCCGCACCGGACGGGGTGCCGGAGGAACAGGACGCGCTGCTCGACGTCCGCGTCCTGCCGGCCGGAGCGGACCGGTGCGTGGTCCTCTGGCACACCGCGGGTGACCCCGGCCTGGCCGTCGGCCGGGCCGTCGCCCGCCTGCAGAGCGTCGCCACCTTCCAGGACAGCCTGACCGGCGGCGACACGGTGTGGTCCGAGCAGGCGTACGGGATCTTCGGGATGTCCCGCGACGAGCCGCCGCTGCCGCTGCTCGCCCTGCGCGCGCGGGTCCACCAGGAGGACGGAGAGGCGCTGACCGCGCTGCTCAGGGCGCTCACGGAGCGCCGTTCCGGTGCCCAGACGGTGCTGCGGGTCGTGCTGCCCGAGGGCTCCGTGCGCCATGTCCGGGTCGCGGCCGAGCCGCTGCTCGACGGCAACGCCGTCACCGGCTTCGTCGGCGTCTACCAGGACGTGTCGGCCACCCGGCGCACCGAGCTCGCCCTCACCGCGACCTTCGACCACCTCAACGCCGTCCGCAGCCAGGCGGAGCTGCGCCACCAGCTCGCCCTCCAGCTCCAGCAGGCGATCGTTCCGGAGGCCACCGCCCTGCGCGAGCTGCCCGGCGGCCTCACGGTGGCGGCCCGTTACCGGCCCGCGGCCGAGGAGTACCAGGTGGGCGGCGACTGGTACGACGTCCTGACGCTGCCGACCGGCAAGGTCCTGCTGGCCGTCGGCGACATCGCCGGGCACGGCATCGAATCGGTCACCGGCATGGTCGCCCTGCGCAACGCCCAGCGCGCCCTCGCCTTCACCGGCAGGCCGCCCGCGGAGCTGATGGGCTGGCTCAACGAGGTCACCCTGCGCACCAGCGGCGGTTCCACCGCCACGGCCGTGTGCGCGCTGTACGACCCCGAGGACGGCGGCCTCGTCTGGTCCAGCGCCGGCCACCTGCCGCTGCTGCTCATCCGCCACGGCCGGGCGCGGCTCCTCGAACCGCCGCAGGACATCCTGCTCGGGGCGGTTCCCGCGTACGCGTACGAGGAGCGGCGCACCGAGCTGGAGCCCGGGGACACCCTGCTCTTCTACACCGACGGCCTGGTGGAGCGGCGCCACGAAGGACTGGGGCCCGGGCTCGCGAGGCTCCTCGCGGTCGCCGGACGGCTGGCCGGCCGGGAGAGCCCGGAGCTGCTGGTGGACGCGCTGCTCGGCACGGCACTCGGCGACACGGACGACGACACGAGCGTCGTCGCGGTACGGCTGCGCCGCCCCGGCGAAGCAGCACCGGAGGGTGTGGGGCCGGAGCGCACGGGACCGGAGGGCGCGGGACCGGAACGCGGTGGACCGGACCGGAGGGTCAGGCCTCCAGGCGACGGTGGATCTTGACCAGGAGTTCCTTCTCGTCGACGGGCTTCGCCAGATAGTCGTCGGCGCCCGCCTCCAGGGCGCGGGCCCGGTCGCCGGGCATCGCCTTCGCGGTGACGACGACGATCGGCACGTCGGCGCGGTCCGGCAGCCGCCGGATCTCCTCGATGGTCTGGTAGCCGTCCATCCCGGCCATCATGACGTCCATCAGGACCAGCCGTATCTCCTCGTGCCCGCCGAGCAGTTCGATGGCACGCCGACCCCCGTCGGCGGTCAGCACCCGCAGTCCGTGCGCCTCGAGGACCTGGGTGAGCGCGAAGACGTTCCGGATGTCGTCGTCCACGAGGAGGACGGTGGGCCCCGGTCCCGCGTGCGCCGCGGCGCCGGGTTCCGAGGCCGAGGCCGGCTCGGACACCGCCGCCGTCCCGGGACCGGTCCCGGCCGCCGTGCGGGACGAGGTCCGCTCCGGCAGGTGGAAGGTGAAGCGGCTGCCGCTGCCCGGTGTGCTCTCGACCTCGATGGTGCCGCCGACCAGCCTGGCCACCTCCCGGCTGATCGACAGGCCGAGCCCGGTTCCGCCGTACTCGCGCGCGCTGGTGCCGTCGCCCTGCTGGAACGCCTCGAAGATGTTCCGCAGCCGGTCGGAGGGAATGCCGATGCCGGTGTCCTCGACCCGGAAGGCGAGCACCGGCCGTTCGTCGCGCAGCGCGGCCGGTATCTCGTCCGGCGGGGTGTGCTCGACGGTCAGCGACACCTGGCCGGCGTCGGTGAACTTCAGCGCGTTGGACAACAGGTTGCGCAACACCTGCCGCACCCGTCCCTCGTCGGTCGTCAGGTACGCCGGTACGTCCGGGGCGACGGTGACGGTGAACTCCAGGCCCTGCTCGTCGGCGACCGGCCCGAAGGTGGCCTCCAGGTACTCCAGGAGCTGGGACAGCGCGAACGGCTCGCGCCGCACCTCCATCTTGCCCGCCTCCACCTTCGACAGGTCGAGGATGTCGTTGATCAGCTGGAGCAGGTCGGAGCCCGCCGAGTGGATGACCTCCGCGTAGTCGACCTGCTTCTCCGTCAGGTTGCCTTCGGGGTTCTGGGCGAGCAGCCGGGCCAGGATGAGCAGGCTGTTCAGCGGGGTCCGCAGTTCGTGGCTCATGTTGGCCAGGAACTCGGACTTGTACATCGAGGTGCGGGACAACTGCTGGGCGCGGGCCTCCAGTTCCTGCCGGGCCTGCTCGATGACCCGGTTCTTCGACTCGATGTCCTCGTTCCGCTCGGCGAGCAGCTCCGCCTGCTCCTGCAGCTCTTCGTTGGAGCGCTGCAGTTCGCGCTGCCGCGCCTGCAACTCCTGGGTCCGCAGCCGTAGTTCGTTGGCGAGACCGCGGAACTGGGCGAGCAGTTCGTCGGTGCGCAGATTCGCCACGAGAGAGCTGAGGACGGCGCCCGCGCTCACCACGAAACGGTCGAGGAAGTCACGCTGGAGGGCGCTGAAGGGCTGCAAGGAGGCGAGTTCGACGGCGCCGAGCACCTGGTCCTCCACCACGATCGGCAGGATGATCAGCGCGGCGGGCTCACCGGTGCCGACGGCGGAGCTGATGGTGGCGTAGCCCTCGGGCAGCCGCTCGACGAGCAGGGTGCGCCGGTCCCGCGCCGCCTGCCCCACCAGCCCCTCGCCGAACCGGAAGCGGCGCGGCGGACCGCCCGGGCCGACCGGCAGTCCGTACGAGGCGGCGAGCACCAGATCGGGCCCGGCCGTCCCGGCCTCTTGGTGCCGGCCGTCCTGCGGGTCATGAACACCCTGCGCGTCGTGAAGGCCCTGCCGGTCGTTAATGCCCTGCCTGTCATGAAGACCCTGGGCGTCGTGAATGCCCTGCCGGTCCTCCAGGCCCTGGAGGTCCCGGACGTCCTGGCGGTCCCGGAGGTCCTGCCCGTCCGGGCGGTCCTCCCGGTCGCGTCGCGTCTCCCGGCCCTCCCGGACCCGGGCCTCCTCCGGTTCCACCGTGAGGAAGAAGGCCCCGTACTGGGCCGAGACCAGCGGCGGCACCTCCGTCATGATCAGTTCGGCGATCTCCGGCAGCCCACGGGTGCCCTGGAGCAGCGCCGTGGTCCTGGCCAGGTTGGTCTGCAGCCAGTCCTGCTCCTCGTTGGCCCGGGTGGTGGCCCGCAGCGACTCGACCATCGCGTTGATGTTGTCGCGCAGCTCGCCGACCTCGCCCGGCGCGTCGACCGTGATCGACCGCGTCAGGTCGCCCTCGGCGACCGCGCTGGTGACCTCGGCGATCGCCCGCACCTGGCGGGTCAGGTTGCCGGCCAGCTCGTTGACGTTCTCCGTGAGCCGCATCCACGTGCCGGAGACGCCCTCGACCTCCGCCTGGCCGCCGAGCTTTCCCTCGGTGCCGACCTCGCGCGCCACGCGGGTCACCTCGGCCGCGAACGACGACAGCTGGTCGACCATCGTGTTGATCGTGGTCTTGAGCTCCAGGATCTCGCCCCGGGCCGATACGTCGATCCGGCTGGTGAGGTCGCCCTGGGCCACCGAGGTGGTCACCTGGGCGATGTTGCGCACCTGGTTGGTCAGGTTGTCGGCCATCGAGTTGACGTTGTCGGTGAGGTCCTTCCAGGTGCCGGAGACCCCGCCCACCCGGGCCTGGCCGCCGAGCTTCCCCTCGGTGCCGACCTCGCGGGCCACCCGGGTCACCTCCTCGGCGAAGGAGGAGAGCCGGTCGACCATGGTGTTGATGGTCTCCTTCAGCTCCAGGATCTCGCCGCGCGCGTCCACCCGGATCTTCTGCGTGAGGTCGCCGCGCGCCACGGCGGTCGCGACCTGCGCGATGGAGCGCACCTGCGAGGTGAGGTTGTCGGCCATCGTGTTCACGCCGGTGGTCAGCTCCCGCCACACGCCGCTCGCCCGCGGTTCGTGCACCCGCCCGCCCAGCAGGCCCTGCCCGCCCACCTCGCCGGCGACCCTGGTGACCTCGGAGGTGAGCAGGGAGAGCCGGTCGACCATGTCGTTGTAGACCGACGCGATCTCGCCCGGGACGCCGCCGGAGCCCTCGGGAAGCCGTACGGACAGGTCGCCGTCCCGCACGGCCGTCAGGCCGTCGAGGAGCCGTCGGAGACCGTCGTCGTCGGAGCCGCCGTGGTCGCCGTGCGTTCCCTGGCGGTCCTTCGTGCGCTGGTGTGCGTGTCTGCGCTGTGCCATGAGGCCTGCTCGGCGGGGTCGGACGCCCCGCCCATCCACTCTAGGACCGCCCGGCGCCGTAAGCCTCCGGAGGCTTACGGGGCCTCCGGCAGAACCTCCACCTCGAACCACACCGTCTTCCCGGCCCGGCCCCTGGGCACCCAGCCCCAGCGCGTGGCCAGCCGTTCCAGCAGGTAGAGGCCGTGGCCCGAGGAACGGTCGGCCCGGTGCGGACCGTGCGGACGGGGCCGGTCCGGACAGGTGTCGGTCACCTGCACCCACAGGGCCCGTTCCGTTCCGGCG
Organism: Streptomyces sp. NPDC127092; assembly: GCF_042722475.1. Taxonomy (NCBI): domain Bacteria; kingdom Bacillati; phylum Actinomycetota; class Actinomycetes; order Kitasatosporales; family Streptomycetaceae; genus Streptomyces; species Streptomyces sp. NPDC127092. Next base: position 37,806 of record NZ_JBHXFE010000056.1, on the reverse strand, counting down.
AGCTGCAGTTCGCTGACGGCGCCGCCGTGCCTGCGGGCGTTGGTGACCACCTCGGAGACCAGCAGCAGCGCGTCCGACGCGGCGGGCCGCTCGGGCGAGCCCGCGGGCCCGAACCAGGCCTCGAGCGCCCCCTGCGTGAGGTCGCGGCATCGCGCCACCACGCCTGCTTCGTGTGATCCTTCCGTCAGGTCGTACCGCAGCGAGCGGCCGACGGCCGGGATCTCCTTCCCGCTGGCCACGGACGGCGGGTTTCCCGGTACGGGCCGGGCAAACCTGGCGGCGGCAGGCGGGACGCCCGGCCCCGGGGGGCCGGGCGCCGGGCGTGGCGCGTCAGTCGCGGCGGCCGACCAGCCACGGCGGGCGCGAGGGGCGGCCCACCTCCAGCCACACGACCTTCCCCGGCGCGCCGTCCTGCTTCGCCGCCGAGCCCCAGGCACCGGCCAGCCGGTCGAGCACCATCAGCCCGTGTCCGCCGGGCATCGCGGGCGAGCGCGGGCCGTGCGGGCGCGGATGGACCGGGTTGGCGTCGTACACCTCCACCCGCAGCCGTCCGCCGGAGTGGCGCAGCACGAGTTCCTCGGGTCCGCCCGCGTGCAGGCAGGCGTTGGTGACGACCTCGGACACGAGCAGCAGCACGTCCTCCGCCCGTTCCCGGTCCTCCGGTGCGGCGGCCGGCAGCCAGCCCCAGTCGGTGAGGGCCTCGGCCGTGAAGTCGCGGCACCGGGTCACCGCCCCCGCCGGGCCGGCCAGCAGCAGCCGTCGCACCTGCCCGGCCTGCCGCGTGGCCCGTGGTCCGTCGCGCCGCGCGCCCGGCACCTCCTCCTGCCGCCGGCCCTGCTGCTCGTCGGGCGGCTCGCCCGGCGGCCCCTGCCGCTGTCCGTCGTGCGGCCCGCGGCGCTGCCCGTCCTGCCGCCCGCCGGCGGGCGCTCCGGCACTCCCGGCACCGGCCGGGCCCTCGTCTCCGCCGTTCCGGGTGCCGCCGCGTGTCATGCTTCCTCCGCGGCCGGTGTGTCCGCGAGCGCGGCCGCGGTGTCCGCGTACACCCGGAACACCGACCGAGCTCCCGTGATCTCGAACATCCGGTCCACCGGCGCCCGCAGCCCGGCCAGATCGAGCCTGCCGCCGCCCTCGGCCATCCGCAGCCGGGTCCTGAGCAGCACGTTCAGTCCGGTGGAGTCGCAGAACCGCAGTCCCGAGCAGTCGACGACGATCCGCTCGGCCGTCACATGCGTCGCCAGGGCCTCCTTCAGCGGGGCCGCCGTGTCGTGGTCGAGCTCACCCGTCACGGCCAGGACGACCGTCCCGGGGCGATGCCCGTCACGGACCCGTACGCCGAGCCGACCGGTGAAGTCCTCCGCCGTCTGCTCCATGCCTCCCATGCGGACGCGGCCTCCTTCCGTCCTGAACCGTGAAACGGTCCGTTCTGCCGGCCGTGGCCGGTCTCCCCATGATCAGCCGTCGCCCGGTACCGCGCGATCGTCGACGATTCCGAACAGCCGGAGCGTCCCCGTCATCGTGAACAGCCGGCGCGGCCGGCGCGGCACCGGCCCGGCGGGCACGAGGCGACCGCCCGTGAAGTGCTCCGTGGTGGCGAACTCCGGATTCCTGCCCGGTGGCGGCACGACGTCTACGGGAACCATGGCGGCACCTCCGACGGGCGGCTGCCCCGTTCCCGGCCCCCGCATGCGCGGCCGGAGCCCGGAATCACCCGGTCGGCCCGCGGCCGGCACCGGTGCGCACGCGGTCAGAACCAGTGCAGGCAGTGCGGAGGGCGCTCGGCTCCGAAGAGCGCGTCGGCGAGGGCGGCCGCGCCCGGACGGTGGGCCCGGACGTGTCCCGCCCGGACGAGCGTGCTCGGGGCGGTGCCGCCGAGGTAGACCGAGCCCAGGTCCCGCACGTCCAGGGACAGGTCGGGCTCCCGGTCCGTCGGGACGCACGCGGCCTTCCCGTCCCGCACGGTCAGCAGGTGGCGGCCGTGCTCGCCGAGGAACGGGTCGTGGACGTCGAGGACGAGCTCCCCGTTGCCCGACCAGCCGCGCGTGGTCAGCGCACGGGGGACGTCGAGGATCCGTACCCAGAGCCAGTCGGTGTGGTTGCCGACCTCGCCGGCGCGGAAGTCCGCGAACTGCCAGCGCAGCGGGTGCTCCGGCGGGAAGTGCCGGAACACGACCCGGCCGACCAGGTCGTGGCCGAGGACGAACCGCGCCAGGGCGGTGAAGACGGCGTCGTCGGCGGCGACGGTCTCGTCGACCGTGAGCGTGTCGGGCTCACCGACCGAGTAGCTGGCGTAGCCGTCGGGGACGCCGTCGGCGTCGCGGTGCACGGCGACGTAGCGCGCCGCCGGAGCGACCGGCGGCTGCCCCGCGCCCCTGGCCCACCAGCGGGGCGGCCGGGACAGGGCGCCGGGCTGGGCGCGGCGGTAGCGGTCGTAGACCTCCTCCAAGATCCCGCCGCACTCGGCACGCCGCAGCAGCTCGACCGAGCCGGTGTCCTGGCCGGACGCCGGGCCGCCGGTCCGGCCGTTGGCCGTGCCGTTCGCCCGGGGCGCGGTGAGGCCGGCCTGGTGGCGCGACACCGTCAGCCGCTGGGTGTAGGTCGCCGGTCCGTAGCCGAACCTGCCGTAGATCGGGGCCTCCGAGGCCAGCAGGACGGAAAGGAACTCGCCGCGGGCCCGGAGCTCGGAGAGCTGGTGCCGCATCATCGCGCTCAGCACGCCCCGGCGGCGGTGCGAGGGCAGGACGCCGACGGCGGTCACGCCGGCGGCCGGGGCGAGCACCTCACCGGGCAGGGTCAGCTCGAACGAGTACGCGCCGGCGGTGCCGACGGGCCGCCCGTCGGGCGCCACGGCGAGCAGACAGCGGTCCATTTCGAGCGCCGCCCACCAGACGCCGCCGCCGTCCTCGGCCGGGGTTTCCGGGAAGCGCCCGAACGCGGCGTGGAGGGTGTCGACGAAGACGTCGTGGTCCTGGTCGCTGGTCGTGCGGATGTCCATCGCTGCTGCTTCCTCCCCGGGACGGGGGCACCACGGCGGGTGGTGCCCCGCGACAGTGCAGTCCCGACCGGCGGCAGGGTCAAACGATTTACGTTCCGGCCGTCACCTCAGCGGCGTGCTGAGCTCGACCGCGCGCAGGGCGGCGGAGAGGGACAGCTCGTCGGCGAAGTCCAGGGCCGTGTCGGTCAGTTTGATGACGTGCTCGTCGCCGTGGGCGAGGGCGCGTTCCATGACCTCCTCCGGCGTGAGGGTGCCCGGTGAGACCGGGACGGCCGGGGCGGCGGGGGCGTACATCGCGGTCACGGCCGCCGAAGCGGTCCAGGCGGCCCGCAGGCTCGGCACCCACAGGGGGCGGGGGAGCGCGGGCAGGGTGCGCAGCACGGCGTTGGGGGCCGTGGCGGCGTGGACGAGCATGGTCTCCTCGCCGTGGCCGTGGGTGGCGTAGCGATGGGTGGCCGCCCGGACGAGTTCGGCCAGCCGCTCGTACGCGGCGTCGGGCTCGGTGACCGAGTCCGCCCACACCGGCAGCCGCTCGACCCGCCCGAGCCGGTCGGGAAAGCCGCCTTCCCGCACGGCGATGGCCGGTACGGCGTCGAGGGCGGCCGCCGCGCCGTCGGCGCCCGGCAGCGGGGCGACTCCGGCGACCGGGCGGTGGCGGGCGGCCCAGTACCCGAGCCCGTGGGCCAGTTCGGTCAGCCGCGGCTCGGTGTGCCCGCCGGCCAGCAGGGTGCGTACGGCGTGCCCGACGCGGATCACCGGGTGGGTCGAGCCGCCGTACATGCCGGGCAGCAGCCGGGGCCACCACTCGGCGAGGACGTCCCGCCAGGGCCGCTCGGCCAGTTCGCGGCCGAAGTGGTCGATCCAGTCGGCGGCCCGGCGCGGGTCGCCCAGCGCGGAGCGCCAGTCCGCGGCGGTGACCGGCGCGACACCGGTCGGGAACTCCTCCAGTTTCGGCGCGTACGCGTCGAGCCAGCGGTGCACGGCCCGCGCCCTGCCGCGCGCGGCCAGCGCCTCGACCGCCATCGGCGCGTGATTGGTGAGCCGTCCGAGCCGCTCGGGGCCGGAACTGTGCAGCCGCTGCAGGGCCTCGTCGAGGATCCCGGTCGCGTCCCCGCCCGCCGTCCCCGTACCTGTCGTCTCCATGGCGGGGACACTAGGCGCCGCGCCGGCGACGGCGTAACGGTCGTGAGGACCAGGCCGGGACGGGAACGGCCTCCGCCGCCGGCCCTACGCCGGGCGGCGGCAGCCGTCGCCGCCCCGGGCGCCGGTATGCCCGGCCGGCCGGCTCAGGCGCTGGTCAGGACGACGAGCTGTCGGGTCGCCCGGGTCATCGCCACGTAGCGGTCCACCGCGCCTTCGACGCCCGTGCCGAACCGCTCCGGGTCGACCAGCACGACCAGGTCGAACTCCAGCCCCTTGGACAGCGTCGGCGTGAGCGACCGGACCCGGTGCCGGTCAAGGCCCCTGTCACGGTCCCGGTCGTGGTCGTGGTCGCGCTCCCGGTCCTCCGGCCGGAAGCGGCCGTCTCCGGCGGAGAGGCGGCCGTCGTCGACTCCGGCACCGATGACACACGCGGTGCCCTCCGCGTGTTCGGCGAGCCACTCGTCCAGGATCCGGTCCAGGTCCGCGACCGGACCGTGCACCACCGGGACGCCGCTGCTGCGCACGGACGTCGGCACGTTCGCGTCGGGCAGCGCGGCGCGGATGGCGGGCTCGGCCTCCGCCATCACCTCCTCCGGCGTGCGGTAGTTGATGCTCAGCGAGGCCTGCTCGATCCGGTCGAAGCCGACCCGCTCGAGCCGTTCCCGCCACGACTCCGTGAACCCGTGCCGCGCCTGGGCGCGGTCGCCGACCACGGTGAAGGACCGGGACGGGCAGCGGAGCAGCAGCATCTGCCATTCCGCGTCGGTCAGTTCCTGGGCCTCGTCCACCACGATGTGCGCGAACGGACCGGCCAGGACGTCACGTTCGGCGCCGGGCAGCGAGGACTCGTCGACCAGGCTGACCTTCGCGTCCGCCCCGCGCAGCATCCTCACCAGGCCCTCGCCCTCGTCGCCGTCGGCGCCGGAGTCGGCCGCGGCGGCGATGAGGTTGTCGACCACCGCGGACATCTGCTCGCGCTGCGCCGCGAGCGCCTCCTCGTAACGGCGCCTGCGCAGCGCCGCCTCGGGCTCGCCGAGCCGCTGCCGCGCCGCGTCCAGGAGCGGCAGGTCGGACACCGTCCACGCCCGGGCGTCCGCGCGCTGGAGCATCCGTACCTCGTCGGCGGACAGCCACGGCGCGCACATGCGCAGGTACGCGGGGACGGACCACAGGTCGCCGACCAGGTCGGCCGGGTCAAGGACCGGCCACGCGCCGTGCAGCGCCTCGGCCAGCTCGCGGTCGGCGCGCAGCGACTTCCGGAACCGGTCCTCGGGGATCTCGGCGTCGTCGAGCTTCTCCAGGAGCAGGTTGCCGACCTCCTCCCAGATCAGCTCGCGCGCCTCGTTGTGCGGGGTCCCTTCGGCGGCCTCGAAGGCCTCGGCCCAGTCGTCGGCGGTCAGCCGCACGTCGGCCCAGGGCGTGCTCACGGTCAGGCCCCGCGCGGGCGGCTCCTCGTAGAACCGTACGGCCAGCTCGATCGAACGCACCATGTCCGCCGAGGACTTGAGGCGCGCGACCTCCGGATCGGTCTCGGGCACCGCCGTGGCGCCCTCGGGCACGAGGTCCCGCACGGTGCAGGTCCGTACGCCCTCCTCGCCGAGGCTGGGCAGGACGTCGGAGACGTACGCCAGGTACGGCTGGTGCGGGCCGACGAAGAGCACGCCGCCGCGCCGGTGGCCGAGGCGGGGGTCGGAGTAGAGCAGGTGGGCGGTGCGGTGCAGGGCGACGACGGTCTTGCCGGTGCCCGGGCCGCCGTCGACGACGAGCGCGCCGCGCGAGCCCGCCCGGATGATGGCGTCCTGGTCGGCCTGGATGGTGGCGAGCACGTCCCGCATCCGCTCCGAGCGGTTGCCGCCCAGGCTCGCGACGAACGCGGACTGGTCGTCGAGGGCCGCGTGCCCTTCGAGCCCGTCGGCGGTGAAGACCTCGTCCCAGTAGTCGTCCACCCGGCCGCCGCTCCACTGGTAGCGGCGGCGGCTGGCCAGGCCCATCGGCCGGGCGTGGGTGGCGGCGAAGAACGGCTCGGCGGCGGGCGAGCGCCAGTCGATCAGCAGCCGCCGGCCGGTGGCGTCGGTGAGGCCGAGCCGGCCGATGTACACGGGCTCGGGGGAGCCGGAGTCCGTGCCCGCGGGCACGATCCGGCCCAGGCACAGGTCGAGACCGAAGCGGTGGAAGGTGCGCAGTCGTGCGGTGAGCCGGTGGATCTCGGCGTCCCGCTCCATGGCCTCGCGGCCGGTGCCGCCGGGCGCCTTGCGCAGCGCGTCGAGGCGTTCGGACAGTTCGGTGACCGTCTGCTCCAGGCTCTGTGCGACGGCCGCGAAGTGCTGCTCGTCGGCGGCGATCAGTGCCGGGTCGGCCTTGGGGGAGAGGCGGTCGGACAGATTGAACGCGGACGTAGTGGTACGCACGTCGTGAAACTCCCATTTCCGCAGGTTCCGGCGTCAAGGCCAGTGATTCTGCGGCACGAGGGGGGGCTTGCCGCAAGGCCCCCCATGCGCTATAAGTTGAGAGTGGCGAGGAGCGCGTGTTCCTCGCTTTTCGCGTTTCCGGACCCGGGAAGGCCGCGCGCACCGGGCCCCGGCCGGCCAGGCCGGCCAGCCCGGGCCGACGGCCTGGCGAACGCCGGCCGCATCCGTACGGCGACTACGCGGGGTCGTCGGCGAGCAGCGCCCAGACCTCCAGGTCCTGGCGGGCGCCGTTGAAGGCGAACACCTCACGCAGCGTGCCCTCGTGCCGCATTCCGAGTCGCTTGGCGACGGCGATGCTGCGCGTATTGGCCGGGGTCACGCGCCATTCCACCCGGTGCATTCCGCGTACCCGCAACGCCCAGTCCGCGAGATGCCGGGCCGCACGCGTGACGAGGCCTTTCCCCTGTACGTCGGGCGACAGCCAGACGCCCATTTCGCAAACACCGGTCGGCACGTCGAAGATGCGGAACAGCGCCCCGCCCTCCAGTTCGCCGTCGACCCAGATGCCGAAAATGCGGCCGCCGTCCTGACTCTGCGTATCGGCGTACCGCTGGAGGAATTGCCGTGCCGAGTCGGCGTCCACGATGAAGTGGGCCCATGGAAGCCACGGCGCGAGATGCGGCCGTACCCGGTCGACGTACGTGGCGAATTCTTGCGCCTGCCACGGCTCCAGTGGGCGCAGTTGGGCGGAGTCTGTCAGGTCGTGGCCGAAGAGCGTCACGCAAGCCTCCCTCGGGGTCGGTTCCAGGCGATGCGGCGGGCGGATGACGGCCGTTGGCACCCCTGGTGAACGCGGCCAACGATAGGCGAGCGCCCGTCGGCGCGCCCACCGGGCCGGTCCGGGATGTCCGTTTCATCGGTCCGCATGAACATGCGCCGCACAGGCATGCGATCACGCTTTGTTGATCTCCGCTACCCGCTCGCCACACGATGTGGATGTCTGAAAGCGAACGCGGCCGACACTTATCGGCGGCCGTCGACCGAAACGGAGAAAGATGCTTACGAAGCGGTTCGTCAAGTCTGCCAGAATGGCGTTTTCGGCCGTTCTTCTCGCGGCCGCTCCGGTCGTCTCGGGTGAACTCCTGGCGGGCGCCGGTTCCGTGGCGGAAACCAACGGACGGATCGCGGCGGATCACGGCTGGGGCCGGAGCGCCGGCGTCGAGCCCGCTTCCTCGGAGGGCTTTGTCGTCCTCGCCGACGGAACCGACGACCACGGCTGGGGCTGAGCCGGTCCCCGTTTTACGCACAGTTCATTTCGAATTCAGAGGAGGGGTAGGAAATGGCGGCAGTCAGCGTGCACGAGGTCGTGGCACGGTGGGTCGAGCGACAGCCTGAAGCCTGTGCGGTACGCGATCCGGCGGGGGGCCGGGAGCTCTCGTACCGGGAGCTGTGGCAGCGCGCCGGCTGGCTGGCCGCCGAGCTGGCCCGCCGCGGAGTCGGCCGGGGCGATCTCGTACCGGTCGCCCAGGACCGCTCGGTCGACCTGATCGTCACCTTCCTCGGCATCCTGCGCTGCGGCGCCGCCTACCTCCCCTTGGACGGTCTCGCCCCGACCAGCCGGCTCGCCGACATCGTCGCCGAGTCCGGCTCGGGAGTGATCGTCCGTGCCCCGGGTGCGGCCGGGGCCGCCCCGGGCCGCTGGGCCGGTCTGCCGGACTGGCTGCCCGAGGGCGTCACGCCGCTCGACCTGCCCCGCAGCGACCCCGGTCTGCCGGTGCCCGAGGTGTCCGGTGACCGTGACGACCCGGCGTACGTGAACTTCACCTCGGGATCCACCGGGCGCCCCAAGGGCGTCGTCGTGCCCCACCGGGCCGTGCTGCGGCTCGCCCTCAACGCGCTGTTCTGCACCGTGGAGGCGGGCGACCGGGTGGCGAGCTCCGCCAACCCGGCTTTCGACGCCACCACCTTCGAGCTGTGGAACGCGCTCTGCGGCGGTGCGACCGTCGTGGTCTTCCCGTCCGTGACCGAGCTGGCCATGGACGAGTGGGCGGCGCTGATCCGCTCCGAGCGGATCGACCACATGTTCCTCACCACCTCCCTCTTCCACACCGTGGCGCGCGAGAGCGCCGGTGCCTTCGGCACCGTCGGGACCGTCGTGGTCGGCGGCGAGCAGCTGGAACTGGCCGCGGTGCGCCGGGTCCTGGCGGCGGAACCGCCCGGCCGGCTGGTGAACGGCTACGGCCCGACCGAGACGACGACCTTCGCGGCGTACTTCGACTGCACGGACGAGAGCCTGGCCGGGCTCGACCGGGTGCCCGTCGGCTTCCCGCTCCAGGAGACCTCCCTCCACCTCCTGGACGCCGGGCTGAACGAGGTGCCGGAGGGCGGGACGGGTGAGCTGTGCGTGGGCGGCCCGGGCGTCGCCCTCGGCTACCTGGCCCGTCCCGAGCTCACGGCGGAACGTTTCGTCACCCTGCCCGCGACCGGCGAACGGATCTACCGCACCGGAGACACCGGCCGGCTGCTGCCGAACGGCGCCGTCGAGCTCTTCGGGCGCACCGACCGGCAGGTCAAGCTGCGCGGCTTCCGGATCGAGCTCGAGGAGATCGAGCGCACCGCGATGGCCTGCGGCCTCGCCGACGCCGCCTTCGTCGAGAAGACCGGCGAGGGCCCCGCCGCCTCGCTCGTCGGCTTCGTCCTGCCCTCGCCCGAGGGCGCGGCGGACCTCGGCCGCGAGGAACTGCCCGGCGCCCTCAACCGGCGCCTCGGCGAGACGCTGCCGAGCTACATGCTCCCGTCGCGCTGGCTCGTGCTCGACCGCGTGCCCTTCGGCTCGACCGGCAAGGCCGACCGCAACCAGCTGCTGCGCCTGCTCGACGCGCCCGCCGCGACTCCGGCCCCACCAGCCCCGTCCGGGTCCGGCACGGCCGCCGGCTCCGGCGCCGACGGCCCGGTGATCGCCACGCTCCAGGCCGTCTGGCAGGACGTGCTCGGCGCCGAGGCCGTCGGCCCCGCGGACAACTTCATCGACCTGGGCGGCAACTCCATCCTCGCCATGCAGGTCGCCGTACGGGTGCAGCAGCGGCTCGACGTCCGCATCGACGCCGGTGCCGTGCTGCTGACCGACAGCCTCGAAGAGCTGGCCGCCCACGTGGCCTCGACCTCCCTGGTGGCCGCCCCGTGACCGGAAACCGCCCCTCGCCGCTCTCCTTCGCGCAGGAGCGGCTGTGGTTCGCCGACGCCGCCGCGCCCGGCAACCCCACCTACAACGTCCCGCTGTTCTTCCGCGCCCGGGGACACCTCGACCCCAAGGCCCTCTCCCTCGCCCTGGAGGCGGTCACCGCACGGCACGAGCCGCTGCGCACCGTCTACCGGCTGGCCGACGGCCGTCCCGTGCAGGAGGTCCTCGCCGCCGAGCCGGTGCCCGTCGAGGTCGTCGACCTCACCGGAGCGCCCGACGCGTCCGCCCGCGCCGAGCGGGAGGCCGCGGAGCGCGGCCGCGCGCCCTTCGACCTCACCGCCGGCCCGCTGCTGCGCTGCACGCTGTGGCAGGGCCTGCCCGAGGGCGACGCGGTGCTGCTCACCGTCCACCACATCGCGGTGGACGGCTGGTCGCTGGCCCCGCTCTTCGACGACCTGGCCCGCGCCTACGAGGCGGCGGCCGCCGGCGATCCGGCGGAGCTGCCCCCGCTCCCCACCCGTTACGCCGACTTCGCGGCGCTCGAACGCGGCGCGGAGGACGACCCCGCGGCCGTACGGAGCCTGGACGAGCGGGTCGCCGAGCTGCTGCGCGTCGCCCCCGGCCTCCGCCTGGCGGGCCGCGCCGACCGGCCGGCCGCCCCGGACGGCAGCCGGCCCGGTGCCCAGCACACCCTCACCGTCCCGCCGCCGGTCCGCGCCGGGATCGCCGGACTCGCCCGCTCGCTGCGCGTCACCCCGTACGTCGTGCTCACCGCCGCCGTCCAGGCCGTGCTGCGGCGCTGGTCGGGCCGGAGCGACTTCCTGCTCGGCACGATGACGGCCAACCGGGACCACCCCGGCCTGGAGGAGGCGGTCGGCTTCTTCGTCAACAACGTGCCGCTGCGCTGCCGGGTCGACACCGCCGGCTCCTTCCGCGACCTGTGCGCGGCCGCCCGCAAGGAGGCCTTCCGCTCGCTGTCGTACCAGCGCGTGCCCTTCGACCGGCTGACCGCCGCCGTCGCCGCCGCGCACGGTACGGGCCGCAGGCCGCTGGTCGACGTCGGCTTCGTGTACCAGAACACGCCGGCGCCGCGGGCCGGGCGCACCGGCTGGACCGCGCCCGCCGTCCTGGCCACCGGCACCGCGAAGTTCGACCTGCTGCTGATCCTGGAGGACGGCCCCGAGGGCCTCGCCGTCACGATCGAGTACGACACCGAGCTGTACGCCGCCGCCACCGCGCGGGACCTCGCCGAGGGCCTGGCCGCCCTGCTCGACGCGGCCGTCAAGGACCCGGACACGCCGCTGGACGCGCTGCCGGACCTGCCCGGCCAGCCCGCCGCCGAGGACCTGCCGCCCGAGCCCGCCCCGCCCGCCGCGGCCCTGGCCGGCCCGGCCACGGGCGCACCCGCCGGGACCGCCGTGGCCGCCGCCACCGGCGCACCGCTCACCGCCGCCGAGGCGGAGGCCGCGGAGCTCTTCGTCGCCGCCCTCGCCCAGCGCGGCGGGCTCGGCCCCGCCCCGGCGGCGGCCGAACTCGCCCCCGGCTCCGACTTCTTCGCGCTCGGCGGCCACTCGCTGCTCGCGGTCACCATGCTCGCCGAGGCCAAGCGCCGGCACGGGCTCGTCGTCTCACCGCGCGTCTTCCTGCCGGACCCGACGGTCGCCGGTCTCGCCCGCCTCCTCACCGAGGCGCGGGCCGCCGCCCAGGACGCCGGACCCGCGCCGGAGGCGGCCGAGCGGCCCGCCCCGGTGCCCGCCGCGGACGCCGAGGCGCACCCGGCCTCCCCGGTGCAGCAGCGCTTCTGGTTCCTGGACCGGCTGCCGTCGCTGCGCGCCGCGTATCTGATCCCCACGCTCGTCGAGTACGGCGGGCCCGTGGACCACGACGTGCTGCGCCGGGCCGTCGACCTCGTCCTCTCCCGGCACCCCGCCCTGTCCTCGGTGTTCTGCCTCGACCGGCGCAAGCGCCACGTGTGCTACCGCACCACCGCCACCCCGGCCCCCACCGAGGTCACCGACGCCGCCGACTGGCACCCCGACACCCTGCGCAACCGGCTGTCCCGGCTGTGCTGGGCCCCCATGGACCTCGGGCAGGACGCCCCCGCCCGCGCGGAGATCCTCTCCCTCGGGCCCGGGCGGACCGTGCTCGCCCTGGTCGTCCACCACATCGTCGCCGACGGCTGGTCCCGCGACCTGCTGCTCGCCGAGATCGGCACGGCCTACCGCGCCCTGTCCGACGGCACCGCCCCCGAGCTCGGGGAGCCGGTCCACCCGGCGGCGCTCGGCCCCGCGACGCCGGCGACCCCGGCGCAGGAGGCCGAGCGGGCCGCCGCCCTCCTGGAGCACCTGGCGGGCGCGCCCAACGACATCGCGCTGCCCCACGACTGGCCGCGGACCGAACTCCAGTCCACCGAGGCGACCCTGCTCACCGAGCGGCTGCCCGCCGAGACCGCGGCCCGGTTGCGCGCCGTCGCCGCCGACGTCGTCGGCTGCACCCTCTTCATGACCACCGCGGCGCTGCTCGCCGTGGCCCTGGCCCGGCGCGGCACGCAGCGGGACTTCCTCTTCGCCTTCCCGTGGGCTGGGCGCGAGGAGCCGGCCGCGGCCGGTGCGGTCGGGATGTTCGTGAACACCCTGATCCTCCGCCTCGACCTGCGCGGGGAACCGACCTGGCGCGAACTGCTCGGCCGGGTCAGGGAGAGCTGTTCCGTCTCCTACCGCCACGCCGACGTCGCGCTCGACGTCCTCGCCAACGAGCTGCACAGCGACCGCGACCTCAGCCGTCCCGCCCTCACGCCGGTGTTCCTCAGCGCCCAGAGCGGCGCCACCGGCCCCGCCGTCCTGACCGACGACACCACCGCCCGCTTCCTCCCGCTGGAACCGCTGCACATCAAGTACGAGCTCGAACTCGTCGCCACCGAGGCAGCGGACGACCGTCTGGACCTGTGCCTGGCATACGCCGTCAACCTCTTCACCCGGGACACGGCCCAGGCCCTGCTCACCGACGTGGTCGCCGCCGCCGAAGACCTCGCGGCCGACCCCGACTCCCACCCCATCACCAGGAGCACTTCGTGAACAACACCGTGGCCACGACCCCGCTCACCGAGACCGAGCTGCTCGCCCGGGTCCGGCAGGCCTGGGCCGACACCCTCGACCTGGACGGCGTCGACCAGGTGCCCGACGACGTCAACTTCCTGGAGGCGGGCGGCAGTTCGCTGCTCCTGATCATGCTGTGGGAGGAGCTGGACCCGCTGACGGAGCGCACCCTCAAGGTCTCCGACCTGTTCCAGCACAGCACCGTCAAGGCCCAGGTCGCCCTGCTCGGCGACACCTCGGGCGCCGAGGAGGAGCTGACCGAGCTCGGCGCCCGCAACCGCGGTGGCCTGATCGGCCGCGCCCGCCGCGACCAGATCTCCGAGTGAGCGAGGGAACCCGGACCATGACCAACAGCACCGACATCGCCGTCATCGGCATCGGCCTGCGCTATCCCGACGCCACCACTCCCGAGGAGTTCTGGCGCAACATCGACCGCGGCGTCGTCTCCATGCGCGAGATGTCGCCCGAGCAGCTCAAGGCCGCCGGCGTCACCGACGAGATGCTGGCCGACCCGGCCTTCGTCCGCGTCGCCACCTCGCTGCCCGGCGTCGAGGACTTCGCCTCCGAGTTCTTCGGCTACCCGCCGCGCGAGGCCGAGACCATCGACCCGCAGCAGCGGATCTTCCTGGAGGCCTGCTGGGAGGCCCTGGAGAACGCCGGACACCCCGTCCGCAAGGACGGTCCCGTCGTCGGCGTCTTCGCCGGCAGCGCCGCGGGCAACTACTCCGCCGCCCTGCTCGCCGCGAAGGCCCGCGAGCAGGGACTGCGCGCGGCCGTCGACGACCTGGAGCTCACCGTCGGCGGACAGGCCGACTTCATGACCTCCCGCGCCGCGTACAAGCTGGGCCTGCGCGGCCCCGCCGTCAGCGTCCAGACCGGCTGCTCCTCCTCGCTGTACGGCGTCCACTACGCCACCCTCAGCCTGCTGTCCGGCGAGTGTGACATCGCCCTGGCCGGCGGCGCCACGGTCCTCGAACCGTTCCGCGGCTACCGCCACCAGCCCGGCGGGGTGCTCTCCGAGGACGGCTACTGCCGCTCCTTCGACGCGAGTTCGACCGGCACCACGTACAGCTCGGGCGTCGGCGTCGTCGCCCTGCGCCGCCTCGACGACGCCCTCGCCGACGGCGACAACGTGCTCGCCGTGATCCGCGGCAGCGCCGTCGGCAACGACGGCGGCGACCGGCTCGGCTTCATCGCGCCCAGCCCGCGCGGCGTCGCCGACGTCGTGGCCGCCGCCCTCGGCACCGCCGGCGTCAGCGCCGACAAGCTGCGCTACGTCGAGGCGCACGGCACCGCCACACCGGTCGGCGACAACATCGAACTCATCGCGCTCAACCGCGCGTTCCGCGCCACCACCGACAAGACCGCCTACTGCGGGCTCGGTTCGGTCATGTCCAACATCGGGCACACCGGCCCCGCCGCCGGCATCGCCGGCTTCATCAAGGCCGTGCACGTCGCCCGTACCGGCAAGATCCCGCCGCACCCCACCTTCGAGCGGCCGCGCGACCCGGGCATCCTCGACGAGAGCCCGTTCTTCGTCACCACCACCGGCGAGGACTGCACCGACTCCGACCGGCACGTCCTGGTGAACTCCATGGGCGTCGGCGGCACCAACGCCGCCGTCGTGCTCGCCGCCCCGCCGGAGCCGGTACGCCCCGCCGCGCCGAGCCGCGCCACCGTACGCCTCGTGCTCTCCGCCCGTACCCGCGCCGAGCTCGACCAGGCCTGCCGCCGGCTCGCCGACGCCCTCGACGAGGGCGGCCTCGACGCCGAGGACGTCGCCCACACCCTGCGCGTGGGCCGCGCCGCCTTCGACGAGCGGCGCGTCGTGACCGCGCCCCGCGAGCGCCTCGCCGCCGCCCTGCGGATGCCGCGGCCGCCGGCCGTGCGCACCGAGCGCGCCGCGGGCCGCCGCCCCGTGCTCGTCCTGCCCGCCGCGGACGCCCCGCAGCCGCCGGCCGCGCTGCTCGCCGCCCTGCGCGCCGCGCTGCCCGAGCTCGGCGAGCCCCTGACGGGCGGTCAGGACACCGTGCCCGAGGGCCGTTTCCCGATCTACATCGGCCACGGCGAGCCCGCGAAGGACCGCCACGTCGTCGCCCTGCCGGACCCCGCCGCGCCGCTCGACGAGGACACCCTCGCCGACCTCCTCGACGACGCGGTGACCACCGCCTGGCTGCACGGCGCCGAGGCGAACTGGTCCGCGCTCGCCGGCCGCAGCGGCCGCCGGCTCGCGCTGCCGACGTACCCCTTCACCCGCAAGCGCCACTGGGCCCTCGACCGGCTCACCTACGACGGCCCGGTCGCCGCCGCGCCCGCCGCCACCGGCACCGGCGAGACCTCCACCGCTGCCGAGGGCAGCGTCGAGGCCGGCCTGGTCCAGCTGTGGAAGGACCTGTTCGGGCACGAGACCATCGGCCTGGACGACGAGTTCGCCGCCCTCGGCGGCACCTCCCTGCTCTCGGTCCAGCTGGTCCTGGAGATCCAGCAGCGCTTCGGCGTCCTGGTCAACATCCACCGGGCCGG
This sequence comes from Streptomyces sp. NPDC127092, assembly GCF_042722475.1. Lineage (NCBI taxonomy): Bacteria > Bacillati > Actinomycetota > Actinomycetes > Kitasatosporales > Streptomycetaceae > Streptomyces > Streptomyces sp. NPDC127092. The sequence goes on along the minus strand of NZ_JBHXFE010000056.1, from coordinate 22,464 downwards.
CGGCAGCCAGGCCACCGTCCGCCGCCTCACCACCATCGTCGAGGGCCTCCTCAACGGCGCCGGCCTCGGCGACGAGGAGGTCGACCCGGCCGCCGACGGCGACGGCGCCCTCGTCGACGCGGACCTCCAGATCGCCCTGGAGCCGCTCGCCAGGAAGACCGCGCCCGGCAAGGACGTCCTGCTCACCGGCGCCACCGGCTACCTCGGCGCCTTCCTCCTCGACGAGCTCGTCCGCGCGTCGAAGGGCCGCGTCTACTGCGTCGTCCGCGCCGCCGACGAGGCCGAGGGCATGGCCAGGCTCAAGGCCACCGCCGCCAAGTTCGGCCTGGCCGAGCCCGACCCGGAGCGGGTCCACGCCGTCCCCGGCGACCTGCGTGACATCGCCGAGGTCTGCGCGACCTACCGCGACGGCGAACTCGCCACCCGCGTCGGCCACGTCCTGCACTGCGCCGCCAAGGTCGTCTTCACCGAGCCGTACCGCATGCTGCGCGACGACAACGTCCTGCCGCTGGTCGCCCTGCTCAACTGGATGCGCCCGCTCGGCATCCGTGACGTCAGCTTCATCTCCACCGTCGCCGCCACCGCGCCCGCCGGCGCGGACGGCATGCTGATGGAGACCCGCGAGCAGCCGCTCGACCCGCAGCTCGGCGGCTACGGCGTCAGCAAGTGGGTCGGCGAGCGCATCCTGGAGCGCGCCGACCAGGACGGCATGCGGGTACGCGTGTTCCGCCCCGGCCTGATCATGGCCTCCAGCAAGACCGGCGCCTGCAACGACAAGGACCTCATCTGGTTCCTGCTCGCCAGCGGCCTGGTCGTCGGCGCCCGCCCGGTCGACGACCGCGGCATGCCGGTCTCCCCGGTCGACGTGCTGGCCCGCGCCGTCGCCGAACTGGCCCTGTCCTCCAAGTCGGTGGGCCGCGCCTACCACCTCGTCGACGAGATCTCGCCGAGCCTGGAGGACCTGTTCGAGGCCCTGGAGGAGGCCGGCCTGCCCACCCGCACCGTGCCCCTCACCGAGTGGCAGCGGCTCGTCGCCGAGCGCGCCACGGAGACCGGCAGCAAGGTGCTCTCCGCGACCGCCCTCTACGAGATGGAGGGCCACGAGCTCGACGAGGCCGGCGTGCAGGCCCGCGCCTGGCAGCCGTGGCTGCGCAAGGCCGGACTCTCGCCGCTCGTCACCGGCGAACAGCTGCGCAGCGGCCTGGCCTTCCTGGCCCACCGTACGGACGACATCGGCTCGCTGCTCCCGGCCCTGGCGGCCGAGGGCGCGCGCGGCGACAACGAGGGGGAGAAGTGAGCGACAACCCGACGGGCACCGTCCCCGGGTCCACGACGGCCGGCACCACGGGTGCCGCCACGGGCGGACACCGCCTGGCGATCATCGGCGCCGGAGTCATGGGCACCGGCATCACCACCCTGGCCCTCGGCCGCGGCATCGACGTGATCCTCGTGGACGTCTCCGAGGACATCCTCGCCAAGGCCCGCACCGCCGCCACCGGCCAGCTGCGCCTCGCCCGCATGATGGGCAGGCTGCCGCGCGAGGGCGCCACGGGCGAGCTGGTCACCACCACCCGCATCGAGGACATCGCCGAGGCGACCGCCGTCGTCGAGGCCGTGACCGAACTCGCCCCGCTCAAGGCGAAGGTCCTCGCGGAGGCCTCGGCCGTGGTCGCTCCCGGCACCCTGCTGATCTCCAACACCTCGGCCGTGCCGATCGACGAGCAGGCCGACTCGGTCGCCCGGCCCGAGGACCTGGTCGGCATCCACTTCATGAACCCGCCCTATCTGATCCACACCTCGGAGCTGATCCGCGGGCCGCGCAGCGGCGAGGCCGCCGTCGAGGCCGCCCGCGGCCTCCTGGAGGCCCTGGGCCAGCACGGAGTCGTCGTCGGCGACGGACCCGGCTTCGTGATCAACCGGATCCTCCAGCGCATGATCAACGAGGCCGCCCGGATCGTCGCCGACGGCGTGGCCGACCCGGCGTCCGTCGACGCCGCCTTCGAGGGCTGCCTCGGCCACACCACGGGACCGCTCGCCACCGCCGACCTCATCGGCCTCGACAACGTGGTCGACTCGCTGCGCGTCCTGCACGAGCGCACCGGAGACGCGGGCTACGAGCCCTGCGCCCTGCTCCTGGAAAAGGTCGCCGCCGGCGACTTCGGCCGCAAGACCGGCCGCGGATTCTTCACCTACGGAGGAAGCACGTCATGAGCACCCCCACCACCCAGCAGGACACCACCGCCATCCGCGAGACGCTGACCGCGTTCCTGGAGCAGCGCACCAGGACCGAGGTGGCCGGCGACGTCGACCTCTTCGCCACCGGTCTCGTCACCTCCCTGTTCGCGATGGAGCTGCTCGTGCACGTCGAGCAGTCCTTCGGGGTCCAGGTCGGCGGCTCCGACCTCACGCTCGACAACTTCCGCAGCGTGGACGCGATGACCGCGCTGGTACTGCGCCTGCGGGGCGGCGGCGATGAGTGAGCCGACGGCCGTGCTCTCCCCCCGCGCCGAGGCGGAGCAGCTGGCCGGCGAGCTGATCGGCGACCGGGCCGACGCCTGGGACCGCGCAGGCGAGCTGCCGCTCGGGCTGCTGCGCGAACTCGGCGGCAAGGGCGTGCTGTGCGCCCAGGTCCCCGCCGCGTACGGCGGGCTCGGCCTGAGCAGCGCCGACAACGGCGAACTCACCGCCCACGTCGGCGCCCTGTGCTCCTCCGTCCGCAGCGTCATGACCTCCCAGGGCATGGCCGCCTGGACGATCGAGCGCCTCGGCACCGATGAGCAGAAGGCCGTCCACCTGGGCGAGCTCACCTCCGGCCGGCTCGCCGGGGTCGCGTTCAGCGAGCCCGGCGCCGGCAGCGACCTCGGCGCGATGACCACCACCCTCCGCACCGAGGGCGACACGGTCGTCATCGACGGCCGCAAGGCCTGGATCACGGTGGGCGCCTACGCCGACCTCCTCGTCGTCTTCGGCCGCCACGGCTCCGGGGCGGGCGCGGTGGTCGTCCCCACGGACGCGCCCGGCGTGACCGTGGAGCGCGTCGCCGACCCCATGGGCTGCCGGGCCGCCGGGCACGCCGACGTCACCTTCGACGGGGTACGGCTGCCCGCGGACCGCCTCCTCGGCGGCGCCGGCCTCCCCGTCGACTGGCTGGTGACCTCCGCCCTCACCTTCGGCCGGGTCTCGGTGGCCTGGGGCTGCGTCGGCATCCTGCGGGCCTGCCTGCGGGCCGCCGCCTCCCACGCCGCCACCCGGCAGCAGTTCGGCGCGCCGCTCGCCGACCACCAGCTGGTCGCCCGGCACCTGGCCGAACTGCACGTCGCCCAGGAGGCCTCGGCCCGCTGCTGCGAGCAGGCCAGCCGCTGCTGGGACGAGAACAGCCCCGAGCTCGTCACCTCCGCCGTCACCGCCAAGCACCTCGCCGCGGGGCACGCCGCCCGCGGCGCGGCGGCCGCCGTCCAGGTCCTGGCCTCGGCCGGCGCCCAGGACGGCGGCCCGGTGGCCCGCGCCTACCGGGACGCCAAGCTGATGGAGATCATCGAGGGCAGCAACGAGATCAGCCAGCTGCTGCTCGGCAAGCACGCCCTGGCGGTGTGGTCATGAACCACGACACCGCCATCGGCATCGGCGCCGTCCACACCGTCCTGCCCACCGTCCGCACGCCGCTCGGCGAACTCCCCGAGTTCACCGGACTCACCCCGGAGGAGGCCGAGTTCGCCCGCGGCAGCGGCATCGAGACGGTCGGCGTCCTGGAGGACACCACCGCCGGCGACCTGGCCGCCCGGGCCGTACGCGGACTCCTCGACGGGCTCGACGAGAACACGCCCGGCGGGCCCGGCCGCCCCGACACCCTCATGCTGGTCGGACCGCGCGCCCCCGACGTGCTGCTCGGCTCGGACGCCTGCCGCGTCCAGGCCGAGGCCAAGCTCGACGGCGCCTTCGCCTTCACCCTCGACGGGCTCGGCTGCACCGGCTCCAGCGCCGCCTGGGCGCTCGGCCGCGACCTGCTGCTCGCCGACCCGTCGCGGCAGGGCGTGCTCATCGCCCACGGCAGCCGGCCCACCGGCCTCGACCGGGTCCGGTACCCGGTCACCGTGATCGGCGACGGCGCCTACGCGATGACCCTGGTCCGCGGCGGCCGGCCGGTCCTGCGGGCGCACCGCCAGGAGACCGACGGCACCTTCCACGACCTGTTCCGGGTCGACTACAAGCAGGTGCCGTACTACGAGTGGCGCGAGGAGTGCGCCTCGCCCGACCGGTACCGCTTCGAGCTGGCCATGAACAGCCGGATGCGGCTCGCCCGGATGGTCGACGAGGTGCTCGCGGACGCGGGCGTCGACAAGAGCGCGGTCACCACGACGCTCATGCAGAACGTCACCGCGAGCGCGTACCAGTTCTACGAGACCCTGCTCGGCCTCGCCATCCACCCCGTGTGCGGCGAGCACCTGGCCGCGTACGGCCACCTGGGCGCCATGGACGTGGTGCTCAACCTCGACGCGCTCCTCGCGAGCGGCGAACTGGCCCCGGGCGACCTCGTGCTCGTCCTCAACAACAGCCCGGTCGCGGCCTGGGCCGTGACCCTGTGGGAGGTGTGATCATGACGGAGACCGTGCAGGACGTCACGACCGTCAAGTGCCTGGTGTGGGACCTCGACAACACCCTGTGGCAGGGCACCCTGCTGGAGGACGGCGAGGTCGTGCTCTCCGACGAGGTGCGCGAGGTGATCCGCACCCTCGACGAGCGCGGCATCCTCCAGGCCGTGGCCAGCAAGAACGACCACGACCACGCCTGGGAGCGCCTGGAGCGGCTGGGCGTCGCGGAGTACTTCGTGCACCCGCACATCGGCTGGGGCGCCAAGTCCGCCTCCGTGCGGAACATCGCGGAGCAGCTGAACTTCGCGCTCAGGACGATCGCCTTCGTCGACGACCAGCCCGCCGAGCGCGCCGAGGTCGCCCACCACCTCCCCGAGGTGCGCTGCTACCCCGCCGAGGAGGTCCTGGAGCTCACCGGCCGCCCCGAGTTCAGCCCCGTCACCACCGCCGACTCGCGCCGCCGCCGCGAGATGTACCAGGCGGGCTTCCGCCGTGAGGCGGCCCGCCAGGAGTTCCCCGGCGCCGACGAGGAGTTCCTGCGCACCCTGGACCTCGTCATGACCATCCGGCGGGCCGCCGACGAGGACCTCGCCCGGGTCGAGGAACTCACCCTGCGCACCAGCCAGATGAACGCCACCGGCGTCCACTACGGCGACGCCGAGCTGCGCGCCCTGCTCGCCGACCCGGCCCACGAGGTCCTGGTCATCGCGCTGCGCGACCGCTTCGGCGACCACGGCGCCGTCGGCATCGTGCTCCTCGAACGCCTCCCCGGCGTCTGGCACCTGAAGCTGCTCGCCACCTCCTGCCGGGTCGTGTCCTTCGGCGCCGGCGCCGTCATCCTGCGCTGGCTCACCGACCGGGCCGCCGCCGCGGGCGTCCACCTGGCCGCCGACTTCCGGCGCACCGACCGCAACCGGATGATGGAGGTCGCCTACCGCTTCGCCGGCTTCACCGGCGACGCCTGCCCCTGCGCCGCGGCGGTCACCGGCCCGGACCGGGACGGCATCGAGCTGCTCCACATCGAGCCCGTACGGCAGGAGCCGCCGACCACGATGCGGCTCGACGCGCCCGACCTGACCGTGCCCGCCGGCGAGGTGTCGCATGGCTGACCCGCAGGTCCCCGGCACCCTGTACGAGTGGTTCGACCGGACCGCCGAACGGCACCCGGACGAGCCCGCCCTCGCCGCCGGCGGCGCCGTCCTGACCTACCGCGAGCTGCGCCGCGCCGCCGAGCACGTCGCCGCCCGGATCCTGGCGGCGCACGGCTCCGCGCCCCGCCGGATCTCCGTCATGGCGACCCGCTCCGTCGCGGTCCTCGCCGCCTACCTGGCGGGCCAGCGGCTCGGCGCGACCGTCACCCCGGTCAACCCTGCCTTCCCCGTGCAGCGCAACCGGATGATCGTCGAGCTGGCGGGCGCCGAGGTGCTGGTCGTCGACGCCGCCGACGCCGGCCAGCTCGACGGCGAACTCGCCGGCCGCGTGCCCACCGAACTGCGCCTGGACACCGAGGAGGTCGCCGCCGCCGGACGCGCGGCGACCGCCCCGGCGGCGGAACTCCCGCCGTACACCACGAGCCCGGACGACGTGGCGTACGTCCTGTTCACCTCGGGCTCGACCGGCCGCCCCAAGGGCGTCCCGATCCGGCACCGCAACCTCGGCCCGTACCTGGCGCACAACATCGCGCGCTACGGCATCGGCCCCGGCTGCCGCACCTCGCACACCTTCGACCTGACCTTCGACCCGTCGGTCTTCGACCTGTTCGTCACCTGGGGCGGCGGCGCCACCCTCGTGGTGCCCGGCCGGGCCGAACTCCTGTCGCCCGTCGACTACCTCGTCGACAACGGCATCACCCACTGGTTCTCGGTGCCGTCCGTGGTGTCCGTCAGCGCCCAGCTCGGCAACCTGCCCGCCGGCCTGGCCACCGGACTGCGCATGAGCGTGTTCATCGGCGAGCAGCTGTCCTACGACCAGGCCCGCGCCTGGCACGCCGTCGCCCCGCAGGCCGCCATCGAGAACGTCTACGGGCCCACCGAACTCACCGTCGCCTGCACCGAGTTCGCCCTCCCGGCGGACCCGGCCGACTGGCCCGCCACCTCCAACGACACCGTCCCGATCGGGCCCGTGTACGACTTCCTCGACCACCTGGTGCTCGACGAGGACGGCAGGCCCGGCCAGGAGGGCGAGCTCGTCGTCCGTGGCTCCCAGCGCTTCGACGGCTACCTCGACCCCGCCGACAACCGCGGCCGTTTCCTCTCCTACGACGGCGGCGTCATCCCGTACGACGGGGAGGGCCCGCTCACTCCGGGACACTACTACCGGACCGGCGACCGGGTGCGCTGGGAGGACGGCCGGCTCGTGCACCTCGGCCGGCTCGACAACCAGGTGAAGGTCCGCGGCTACCGCATCGAGCTCGGCGAGATCGAGGCCGCCATGCGCCGCCACCCGGACATCGACCAGGCCGTCGTCATCGCCCTGAGGAACGGCGACGACATCGAACTCGTCGGCTGCCACACCGGCACCGCCGTCGAACCCCAGCCCCTCGGCCGCTGGCTGCGCAAGCGCGTCCCGGTCCACATGGTGCCCCGGCGATTCCGGCACCTGGACACCCTGCCGCTCAACCCCAACGGCAAGATCGACCGGCCGCGCATCACCAGTGAGCTCCAGTCCCACGACCTCGCCGCGGCCGGACCGGCCGGCGGCCACGGAGGCCACCATGGCGATCCTCGATGACATCGTCCCGCCGCCCGGCATCGTCCGGACGCTGTGCCTGAGCAACTTCGCCAAGACCGCGGGGCACGGCGTCCTCATGGCCGTCAGCGTGCTGTTCTTCACCCGCACCGTCGGCATCCCCGCCGAACAGGTCGGCCTCGCCCTGAGCATCGGCGCGGCCATGGCCATGGCCGCCAGCATCCCGGCCGGCCGGCTCGCCGACGTCGTGGGCCCCCGCAACACCACCGTCGGGTTCCTGCTGCTGCTCGGCGTGTTCGTCGGCGCCTACGCCTTCGTCGAGAGCTTCGCCGCCCTCGTCGTCGTCACCAGCCTCGCCCTGATGGCCGAGTCCTCCACCGACGCCGCGCGCGGCGCCCTGATCGCCGGACTCATCCCGCAGGAGGACCGGGTCCGCGCCTGGTCCTACATGCGGGCGGTCAGCAACCTCGGCGTGACCCTCGGCGCCGCCGCCGGCGCCGTCGCCCTCTGGTTCGACAGCCGGCCCGCCTACGTCGGCCTCCTCATCGCGGGCGGCGCGATGTTCCTGATCGCCGGCGCCGCCTACCTGACGGTCCCGTCGGTCGAACCCGCGCCCAAGGAGAGCAGCGGCCCCAAGTGGGTGGTCCTGCGCGACCTCCCGTACGCCGCCGTCGCCCTGCTCAACTCGGTCCTGGTGATGAACGTCGCCATCCTCACCGTGGCGCTGCCCATCTGGATCACCGGGCACACCGACGCCCCGAAGTGGCTCTACTCCGTGATCCTCATCCTGAACACGATCATGGTCGTGCTCTTCCAGGTCCGGGCCGGCAAGGGCAGCGAGGACGTCCGCGGCGGGGCCCGCACCCTGCGCCGCTGCGGCGTGTTCCTCGCGCTGTGCTGCGGGCTCTTCGCGCTCGCCGCCGACCGCCCCGTCTGGGTCGCCGTCGCCGCCCTGCTCGCCGGAGCCGTCGTGCACGTCATCGGCGAGATGCTCTACAGCGCCGGCTCCTGGTCCCTGGCCTTCGGCCTCGCCCCCGACCACGCCCAGGGGCAGTACCAGGGCATGTTCGGCATGTCGACCCAGCTCGGCTCGATGGTCACCCCGGCCCTCGCCACGCTGCTCATCGTCAGGCTCGGCTGGCCGGCCTGGGTGGTCTTCGCCGCCCTCCTGCTCGCCGCCGGCCTCGCCGCTCCCGCGGTGGCGTCCTGGGCCGAACGCACCCGCAAGCCGGCCCCCGAGACGGGCGCCGAAGCGGCCGTCACCGCCTGACCGCCGCCCGATCGGAGAACGCACGCCATGGACTTCAGCCTCTTCTACTTCGCCAACGACAGCACGGGCTCCGCCGACAACCGCTACGAACTCCTCCTCGAGGGAGCGAAGTTCGCCGACCGCAACGGCTTCAGCGCGGTGTGGACGCCCGAGCGCCACTTCCACCCCTTCGGCGGCCTCTACCCCAACCCGTCGGTGACCGGCGCCGCCGTCGCCGCCGTGACCGAGCGCATCGGCATCCGGGCGGGCAGCGTCGTCGCCCCGCTCCACCACCCGCTGCGGATCGCGGAGGAGTGGTCGGTCGTCGACAACCTGTCGAACGGCCGCGTGGGCCTCTCCTTCGCCTCCGGCTGGCACGCCACCGACTTCGCGCTGCGCCCGGAGAACTACGAGAACCGCCGCCAGATCCTGCTCGACCAGGTGGAGCAGGTCCGCGCGCTGTGGCGCGGCGAGAAGATCGCCGTCACCGACGGCGTCGGCACCGAGCAGCGGCTCGGGATCTACCCGCCGCCGGTCCAGCCCGAACTCCCGGTCTGGGTGACCAGCGCCGGCGGCGTCGAGACCTTCCGCAACGCCGGCCGGTCCGGCTCCGGACTGCTCACCCACCTGCTCGGGCAGGACCTCGACGACCTCGCGCACAAGATCGCCGAGTACCGCAAGGCGGTCGCCGAACTCGGCCGCCCCGACGGCTGGACCGGCCACGTCGCCCTCATGGTGCACGCCTTCCTCGGCGAGGACGAGGACGCCGTGCGCGAGACCGTACGGGCCCCGCTCGGCGACTACCTGCGCAGCTCCCTCGGACTGCTGCTCGGCTCGCAGCTCGACGGCCGGCGCGTCGACGCCTCCAAACTGTCCCCGGACGACGTCGACTTCATCGTGGCCAGGTCCTTCGACCGGTACTTCGACGACGGCGGCCTCCTCGGCACCGTCGACAAGGCCGAGCGGATGGTGGAGCGGTTCCGCGCCATCGGCGTGGACGAGGTCGCCTGCCTGATCGACTTCGGGCTCCCCACGCCCGCCGTCCTGGCGAGCCTGGAGCACCTGAACCGGCTGCGCGAGCGCACCACCCTCGACGGCGAGGGCCCGGCGTCATGACGCGGCAGCGGGAACGAACGGAAGCGGAAGCGGGATCGGGAGTGCGACCGGAAGCGGGGCCGAGGACCATGGGCGGGATCGTCGACTTCGAGGTGGTGTTCCCGTCGTCGACGGTGGACGTCCAGGAGCTGCACGAGTCCTCGGGCGTGCCCGTGACCGACATCCTGGCCATCACCCACACCGAGAGCTTCCCCGCCCTCGACGAGGACGAGGCCGCCTGGGAGCTGGCCGCGACCGCCGGCCGCACGGTCCTCGAGCGCAACGGGATCGACCCGGACGACATCGGCCTCGTCATCTACGCCGGGTCGGGGGAGTGGGACCTGCCGTTCTGGTCGCCGGCCGCCAAGGTCGCCGACGAACTGGGCATCGGCAACGCCCACTGCTTCGAGGTCGCCAACTTCTGCAACGGTGGCATGACGGCCGTGCGCACCGCGCTCGCCGAACTCGCCGTCGGCACCGCCCGGTACGCCCTCGTGCTCGTCGGCGACCGGCTCAGCCGGCTGGTCGACCACGAGGACGCCGAGTCCAAGGCGCTGTTCAACTTCGGCGACGCGCCCGCCGCCATCCTCCTCGGCCGCGAGGACTGCCTCCTCGACGTGCTGGCCTCCGCCGTGCGCACCGACCCCTCGTGGGCGGACTACTACTCCGGCGACGTGGAGGACGACCGCGTCCTCATGCGCCGCCGCGGCCGCAGGCAGGGACTCGGCGACGCCTACCTGGAGAACTTCCCCGCCCGCGTCGACGACGTGCTCGCCGCGCTCGGCCGGCGCATCGAGGACGTCGACTGGTTCCTCGTCAACCAGGGCGACAGGGGCATGCACGAGAAGCTCCTCGCCAGGCTCGGCATCCCGGCGGAGAAGAGCGTCTTCAACTACCACCGGTACGGGCACATGGGCGGCTCCGACCCGTTCATCGCGCTCGGCGACCTCATCGACGAGAAGCGCGTCGAGCCCGGGGACCTCGTCCTCGTCGCGGCCAGCGGCATGGGCTTCAGCTGGGGCGTGACGGCGCTGGAGTACCGAGGCCGATGACCGCTCCCGTACGCCCCTTCGCGGGCTGGAAGGACCTGCGGCGTTTCCTCGCCCCCGTCACCGGGCCCGAGCCGGCACCCGGGAACGCGGCCGACGGGGCCGAGGGCGGCTTCACCCTGCTCCTCGTCCACCACGCCGGAGGCTCGGCGGCGGCCTTCGCACCGCTCCTGAGGCACCTGCCCGCCGAGTGGCGGGTGCTCGCCGTGGACCTCCCGGGCCGGCTGATGGCCATGGGAGAGGGCGGCTGCCGCTCCACCGCCGAGGCGGTGGCATGGCTCGCCCCGCTCACCCGGCGCGTCCTCGACGGCCCCTACGGCGTCTTCGGCCACAGCATGGGCGCCCTCATCGCGTACGAACTCGCCCGTGAGCTCTCCAAGGACGGGCCGGCGCCCCTCTGGGTCGGCCTGTCCGGCGCCCCCGCGCCCGGCCACCGCCCCGACCGCGCCCAGCGGCACCTGTGGTCGCGGGAGCGGCTGACCGCCTTCATGCGGGACCTCGGCGGCACGCCCGCGGAGGTCCTCGCGATCCCCGACGTCGTCGGACCGATGGTGGAGGCGCTGCGCGGCGACCTCGCCGTCGTCGACACGTACGAGGAACACCCCGGCCCGCCGCTGCGGGTGCCGCTGTCCCTGTTCACCGGCGAGGACGACCCGGTCGCCCACCCGGGGCTCGCCGCCCCCTGGGCCGGCCGCACCACCGCCGAGACCGTCCGGCACTCCTGGCCCGGAGGCCACTTCTACCTGTTCGACCACGCCGCGGCGGTCTGTCACAGCATCGGCCGGGACGTCGTCGCCGCCCGCAACCAGCTTCTGGAGCCCCGCACATGACACGTCGTCTGTTCACCTCGGAGTCCGTGACCGAGGGCCACCCCGACAAGATCGCCGACCAGATCAGCGACACCATCCTCGACGCGCTGCTCGCCCAGGACCCCACCTCGCGGGTCGCCGTGGAGACCCTGATCACCACCGGCCAGGTGCACGTCGCGGGCGAGGTCTCGACCTCCGCGTACGCACCGATCGCCCAGCTCGTCCGGGACAGGATCCTGGAGATCGGCTACGACTCCTCGTGGAAGGGCTTCGACGGCGCCTCCTGCGGCGTGTCGGTGTCGATCGGCGCGCAGTCGCCGGACATCGCACAGGGCGTCGACACGGCTCACGAAGCGCGCGTGGAGGGCGCCGAGGACGACCTGGACCGGCAGGGCGCCGGCGACCAGGGCCTGATGTTCGGCTACGCCTGCGACGAGACCCCGGAGCTGATGCCGCTGCCGATCCACCTGGCGCACCGGCTGGCGCGGCGGCTCACCGAGGTCCGCAAGGACGGGACGATCCCGTACCTGCGCCCGGACGGCAAGACGCAGGTCACCATCGAGTACGACGGCGACAGGGCCGTCCGGCTCGACACCGTGGTCGTGTCCTCGCAGCACGCCGCCGACATCGACCTGGACGGACTGCTCGCGCCCGACATCCGCACCCATGTCGTCGAGCACGTCCTGGCCCGGCTGGACGAGGACGGCATCAAGCTCGAGACCGAGGGCTACCGGCTCCTGGTGAACCCGACCGGGCGCTTCGAGATCGGCGGCCCGATGGGCGACGCCGGCCTCACCGGCCGCAAGATCATCATCGACACGTACGGCGGCATGGCCCGCCACGGCGGCGGCGCCTTCTCCGGCAAGGATCCGTCCAAGGTGGACCGTTCGGCCGCCTACGCGATGCGCTGGGTCGCCAAGAACGTCGTCGCCGCCGGTCTCGCCCGCCGCTGCGAGGTACAGGTCGCCTACGCGATCGGCAAGGCCGAGCCGGTTGGCCTCTTCATCGAGACCTTCGGTACGGAGCAGGTGCCCGTGGCGACGATCGAGAAGGCCGTGACGGAGGTCTTCGACCTCCGCCCGGCCGCGATCATCCGCGATCTCGACCTGCTGCGCCCGATCTACTCCCGGACCGCCGCCTACGGCCACTTCGGCCGCGAACTGCCGGAGTTCACCTGGGAGCGCACCGACCGCGTCGACGCGCTCAGGACCGCCGCGGGGCTCTAGGCCGGACCGCCACGGCCGGACCGCCACGGCCGGACCGCCACGGCCGGGGCGCCCCGGCCGGGGCCCGGCCGTCAGGGCGGGCAGGACCGGTCGTTCTCGGGCTCCGGCAACAGGCCCTTGGTGGCGATCAGATAGCCCAGCTGGGCCCGGCTGACGCTGCCGAGGCGCCGCGAGATCCGGCTGATGTACTCGGCCACGGTCCGCCGGCTGATGCCCAGACCGCGGGCGATCTTCTCCTCGGTGTGACCGGCGACCAGGAAGCGCACGATGCTCTGCTCGAGCTCGGAGACGACGATCTCCGGCCGCTTCCCGGCAGCCGGGTCCACCGGGGTGCCGCGGGCCCAGGCGTACTCGAAGACGTTGGCCAGGTAACGGACGACATGCGGGTCCCGCACCTCCAGCGCCTCGTCCGGAGAATCGGAAAGCGTCGGAATGAATGCGACCGTGCGGTCGCAGATGATGACCCGGTCGAACATTTCGTCAACGGTGCGGATACTTCCGCCGGCTTCCGCGACGGTCCGGATGTAATCGGCGGTGGGCGGGTGATTCCACACCGCGTGCTGATAGAGGGTGCGTTGCGAGACGCCCCTCGACAGAAGTTCCAGATTGCGCCGCACCACCGTTTCCAGGATCTCCGGAGGACGCCGGCCGCCCGGCTGGGCGGTCAGCAGCTCCGCCTTGCAGAGTCCCACCGCCACGTCGATCGTCTCGGCGATCTCGGCGGCACCCCGCAGCACCGTCGAGCACTGCGGGCCGCCGGCCCGGGCCTCGGTGTACACGGCCTCCGCCGTCTCGAACGACTTGGTCAGAGCGTCGAGCCGACGGCGGCCCTCGGCGAGCGTGTGCTCCAGCGGCGCCAGGGTCCGACCTGCGGCGATCGCCGGAGTGACCGGCACCAGGAGACCGGGCTCACCCGGCACCGGCTCCAGGAGGCCGAGCTCCCTCGCACAGTGCACCGGAGGGTCGGCCGGTACCGATCCGGCGGCGACGGCGCTCTCGTAACGACGTAGTCCAGGCTCGCACAGTCCTGGTCCACATGGCGTGCTATCACACCCTGTTTGTGACATTTGCCCCCCTGCGTGATCATGCGCTGCGCATACATGTTAGGTCAGGGCGTTGTTAGGGCAACCGTGCGCCGGAAACGATGAGCGGGCCTCTCCCGGTCGGTTCCACACCCCGTTTACCCAATTACCAAGGGATGGAAATGCCTCATTCGATTCACAGCGCAGAGTTCCGTTCGGCGGTGGCCCGGCTGTCCGTGCCCGGAATGGGCACCGAAGTCGTCGGCCCGCTCCTCGCCAACCTCGTCCAACTGCTGCGCCCGCGCCGCGTACTGGAAGTGGGAATGGGCTACACGACCCCGTTCCTCGCCGCCGCGCTCGCCGAGGCCGAGCGCACCGTCGCCGAGGAGTCGCTCGCGCTCGCCGCGAAGACCCGCGAACACCTCGACGCCGGACGGCGGCTCGACGACGGCTGGCTGCTCGCCGAGCCCCCGCTCGTCACGCCCTCGCTGCACCTGGAGCCGTACCACCCGCGCCTCGCCGCCGTCGACAACCTGTCGATCGCCGAGTCCTCCGCCGGCCGGGTCCGCGAGGTCCTCGCCGAACTCGGCCTCGACGACCGGGTCACCGTCGTCAACGCCGACCTCAAGGACTCCCTCGACAAGCTGCCCGAGGAGTTCACGCCCATCGACTTCGCCTGGGTCGACGCCTGGGAGTGCCTGTGGTTCTTCGACCACTTCTGGCCGCTGATCAACCCCGACGGCGGCCTCGTCGTCATGCACTACCTGATGACCTACCCGGAGGGCGACGCCGTCCGCCGCTACATCGCGAAGTTCCAGGAGCGCCACCCGGGCGAGCTGGAGGTCGTCAGCCTGCTCGAGTCGCAGAAGCTGATGCAGAACAGCGTCACGATCCTGCGCCGCACCTCCGGCGCCCGGAAGCTGCGTTACGCCGGCACCGGCGGCCGCATCGACTACTCGGACCAGCTGCACCGCGACGCCGAGGAGCACCTGCGGCTGGTCGCCGGCGGCGGGGCCGCCGACCGGACCGCCTGACCACGACGAGCTGTGAGGACTGCTGTGACTGTCACGCTCGAACCGGTACGGAGCCGGAGCTTCGCCTTCATCCTGGGCAGCCCCCGCGGCGGAGGCAACACCGAGACCCTGGCCCGCTACGCCGCCGAGGGACTCCCGCCGGACGCCACGGGCAGCTGGCTCAGCCTGAGCGAGCTGACGCTCCCGGCCCGTCCGGCCGGTCCGCTGCCCGACGGCGCGGAGAAGGTGCTGCTCGACGCGACCCTGGACAGCACGGACATCGTCGTCGCGTCGCCGCTGCACTGGTACAGCGTCTCCGCCGCGACGAAGCTCTACCTCGACTACTGGGCCCGCTGGGCCGGGCTGCCCGACCTCGGCTTCCGCGAGCGGATGCGCGGCAAGAACCTGTGGGCCGTCACGGCGTACGCCCGCGGCGACGACACCGACACCGAACCGCTCACGGGCATGCTCCGGCGCACCGCCGGATACCTCGGCATGGAGTGGCGCGGCGCCCTCCTCGCCCGCGCCCACCGCGAGGGCGACCTGGAGGCGGACCCGGCGGCCCTGGCGCGGGCCGCCGCCTTCTTCGACGGCACGCACTGACGCACCCGCGCCGGCCCGGCGGGCGCGCCACCCGGACAACTCCGGGCGGCGCGCCCGCCGTTGCGTTTCCCCGCGCCCTCACGGCCACCCCCGGCCTCCCACTCCTCTTACGTCACCCTCGGAGTCGCTTGCACCGGCTTAATGAAAACGATTATCGTCTCGCTTGTTCGTGAGCACTCAACCACGCCCAAGGGGGGCCTTCTTTTGCGTACCTTCACGCGCTCTCTCACCGTCGCCGGATCCGTCGCGGCGGCCCTCGCCGTCGGCGGCCTCACCGCCGCCCACGCCGCCGGGACCACCCTGTCCAAGGGACACGTCGACGTCCTCGACGTCGAGTACGCCGCAGGCGCACTCGAACTCCACGTCCACGACGAGTCGGTGGTCCCGGGCGTCGAGTACGACCCCGCCGACGTCGTCCTCCAGGCGCTGCCCGCCGCCGCGTACACCGTGCCCAGCGGCACCTGCTACAGCCACCTCGGCGCGGCGGGCAGCACCGTCTACCGGCTGCCGCAGGTCGAGAACAGCAACCTGCTCTGGCCCGGCATCTCCGGCGAACACCTGACCTCCGGCACCTTCCAGGGCGACAAGGTGCAGGTCAAGCTCGCCTCCGTGAGCGGCCCCGGCAAGCTCACCGTCTACAAGAACGGCCTGTGCCCGAAGGACACCCGCTCCTTCGACAGCGGTGACGCCACCCTCGCCAACACGAAGGCCGTCGCCGCCGGCGAACACGACCACGCCAACTGGGTCTTCACCAAGGCCGGCAGCTACACCGCCACCTTCGAGGTGAGCGGCACCCTCGCCAACGGCACCCAGGTCGGCCCGGCCTCGGCGACGTACACCTTCCAGGTCGGCTGATCCCCGCCGTCCTCCCCGTCACCGCGCCGGGGGCGGGCCTCTGCCCGCCGTTCGAGCCGCCCCCGGCGCGGCCCGTCGCCCTCACCGCCGACCCTCCCTAAGGAGACGCCCCGTCATGCGGGCCGCCCGCGCACCCCGTGCCCTGCCTGCCGCCGCCCTCGCGGCCGCACTCGCCCTGTCGTCCCCGCCGCTCCTGCTCGCCGCGGCCCCGCCCGCCCGGGCGGCCGACCCGCCGCCGCGCGAAGCACCCGCCGGGGAGCGGGTGATCCTGAACGGCGGCCATCTCGACCTGGCCGCCCGGCTCCGGGACGGGCGACTGGAGTTCCGCATCAAGGACGGGACGGTCGCCGGCGCGCCGGTCTGGCGCGAACCCGAGGACGTCCTGCTCCACTTCGACCCGCGCCACGAGATCGTCATCCCGCCGCGCGAGGAGGTCCCGCAGTTCGAGGGCTTCGGCGAACCCGGCCGGAGCCTGTGGGTGGACAAGGACTTCGAGTCCGAGGAAGGGCTGCTCTGGCCCGGCTGGAACACCACGGAGATCCTGCCCGCCGACGTGCGCGACGGGGTGAGCGTCTCCTTCCCCAGGATCCAGGGACCCGGACGGTTCGTGCTCGGCCGCTGGGAGGACGACCCCGACCTCGGCGTCCGCATCGGCGTCACCGTCGACAGCGCCAGGTCCGACCCGGGCGGCGTCCGGCTGCCCGCCTTCACCCACTCCCACCCGCTCTGGATCCTCGACACCCAGGGCGTCTACCGCATCACCATGGAGCTGACCGCCACGCTGCCGTCCGGGCAGCGGGTCTCCGACCGCGAGACCCTCGCCGTGGCCGTCGGAAACGTCGACCCGCGCACCGTCGAACCGGGCGACGGCATCCCCGACCCGCCGCCCACGACGACACCGTCACCCACGACGACCCCGTCACCCACGACCACCCCCGCACCCGGACCCACGCCCACCGCCACCGGCACACCCGGCCCCACACCCACACCCACGCCGACGTCCACGGGCACCCCGGCCCCCACGAGCGCCGCGCCCACGCCGACGGGCACCGACGGGACGACGGCCCCCGACCCCACCGGCCCCGCCACGACACCGGCGCCCGCCTCCGTCCCGGCGGACGCCTCCTCCGGCGCCGGCGCCGGAGCGGCGGGCGGTGGCCGGCTCGCCTCGACCGGCGCGGGCACGGCCCTGCCCGCCGGCATCGCCGCGGCGGTGACCTCGGCAGGCGCCGCGGCCGTCGTGCTCGTGCGCCGGAACCGCCGCAAGGAGGCGGCCCGATGAGTCCGAAGAGAACCCGTACGAGGAACGGGCGGCTGCGGGCGACGGCGGCGGCCGCGGCAGCGCTCGCGACGACCCTTGTCGCCGGCTGCGCCGCCGGAGCCGGGGACCGGCAGGACGGCCGGTCCGGGGACGCCGCGCTCACGGTCTCCACGACCACCGCGATCATCGCGGACCTGGTGCGCAACGTCGGCGGCGACCGGGTCGACGTCCGCTCCGTCGTCCCGCACCACGGCGATCCCCACTCCTACGAGCCGAGCCCCGGCGACGCCGCCAGGGTCGCCCGGTCCGACCTCGTCTTCAGCAACGGGCTGCTGCTCGAAGAGCCCGGGATCATGAAGATGATCCACACGAACGCGCCGAAGGGCACGCCGAAGGTGCCGCTCGGCGAGGACCTGGAGCAGTACGGCGGTTCCGTCATCGAGCTCGAGGAGGACCTGGGCCTCGACGTCCTCTGGCTCGGCTGGGCGGTCGAGGGCGAGGTCGCCGGCGAGGGCTCCCAGGTCCGCACCACCGCCGTCGCCCTGGAAGGACCGGGCGACCTGCACGTCTACCTCACCGACACCCTCGGCACCCCGCGCTCCTACGTCGACTCCACCGACGGCCTCGACGCGAAGGACTCGTTCACCCTGCCGCCGGAGGCCCACACCCACGTCAACTGGGCGTTCACGAAGCCGGGTTCGTACCGGCTGACCGTACGCGGGGAGACCGAGACCCTGGACGGGAAGCGCGCGCCGATCGGCAGCGGGACCGTCACCTTCGCCGTCGGCGGCCCGCCCGCCCCGCCCGGCCTGACCGTTCTCGACGGCGGCCACGCCGACGTCGCCGTCGACGCGGCGGCCGGGAGCGTGCTCGTACGCGCCGACGATCCCGCGACCGGGAAACGCACCCGCCACCCGGCCGGCTCCGTCGTCCTGTCCGTGCCGGACCGGGCGAAGGAGACCGTGCCCGCGGAGGGCGCGTACCGCTTCCTCGGCACGTCCGGCGCCGACGTGTGGGTGCTGCCGCAGGCCGTCGTCGGCAAGCACGTCCACGGCGAGACGGACCCGCACACCTGGGAGGACGTCGCCAACGCCGAGGCCTACGTCCGCCGCATCCAGGCCGAACTGAGCAAGGCCGACCCGGCGGGCGAGGCCGCGTACGAGCGCAACGCCGCCCGCTATCTGAAGCAACTCGCCGCGCTCGACGACGAGGTGGCGGGCACCCTCGCGCGCATCCCGCGCGACCGGCGCGAACTCGTCACCACCCACGACGCCTTCGGCTACCTCGCCCACGCCTACGGCATGGAGGTCGCCGGATTCGTCGTGCCCGTGCCGAACCGCGAGCCCAGCGCCGCCGAGGTCGGCCGGCTCCGCGCCACCATCCGCGAGAAGCGCGTCCCGGCCGTCTTCCTGGAGCCGAACCTCGCCGCGCGCGCCGACGTCCTGCGGCGGGTCGCCGAGGACGAGGGCGTCGGCATCTGCACGATCTACGGCGACTCCTTCGACGACAAGGTCCACGACTACGTCGCGATGATGCGCCACAACGCGAACGAACTGGCCCGCTGCCTGGGCCGGGAGGGGAGTTGAGCCCGATGAGGCTCGCACGGAACACCAGGGTCGCCCTCGCCGCGGCGGGCGCGCTCACGCTCGCCGGAACGGCCGCCACGGCCCCGCCGCCCGCACCCGCCGCACCGTCGGCCGAGGCCTCCGCCGCGCCACGCGCCGAGGGCGAACCGCTCGTCGCCCTGCTCGGCGCCGACCGGCGCGCCCTCGGCACGGACGGCGTGATCGACGTCGACGACAGCCATCGGACCACCGGGCCCGACGGCGCGCCCCTGTGGCGCTTCGAGCCCTCCTGGGAGACCACCGGCACGGAGGACGGCGCCACCGTCCGCTGGTCGCTGACCGAGCTCACCGGTCCGGGAAGCCTGCGGGTCACCGACGCCACCGACGCCGCGGACGCCACCGATACCACCGATGCCACCGATACCGGTGTCGCCGACGCGACCGGCACGGCCCCGCCCTCTTCGGCGGCCCCGCCCGCCGTGCGGTTCGACAGCGCCGACGGTCTGCCCGACGCGTACGAGCTGCGCGGCGGCGAACAGGGCCGTATCCGCTGGGAGTTCGACGCTCCCGGCACGTACGCCGTGGTCCTCACGGCCGAGACGGCCGCCGGGACGGACGGCGGTGCGGACGGCGCGCAGGGCACGTCTCCGCGCCGCACCGAGGCGCGCTACACGGTACGGGTCGGCGGCCCCGCCGGCACCGCGACGCCCCTTCCTCCGCACGCCCCCGCCCCGGGCCAGGCCCCGGCAGCGCCCGCCGCCGGGCCGGTCGCCGCACCGGTGACCGCGCAGGTGCGGACCGCACCCCGGGCCGCCGCGGCGGCGGTGCCCGCCGAACGCGCCGAGACCGGACGGAAGGTGCTCGACGAGGGGCACGTCGACATCGCCGCACGCGTCGTCGACGGACGGCTCCAGGTCCAGGTGAAGGACGGCACCGTCCCCGGCCGCACGGTGTGGCGCGAGCCCTCCTCCCTGGTGCTGCACGTCAAGCCGCAGGCCCGCAGGACGATCCCGGCCGCCAAGGACTTCGCCTTCCTCGGCAAGGCGGGCGAGCCCGTCTGGCTGCTCGACCAGGTGCAGCAGCCCGGTCTGCTCTGGCCCGGGTGGTCCACCGACAACCTGCCCGCCGGGGCGACCAGGGGCGAGGTCTCGTTCACGCTGGCCAAGGCCGAAGGACCGGGCACCTTCGCGCTGTACAACTACGACGGTCTGTCCGGTGCCACCGTCCGCTTCAACAGCGCCGACGGAGTGCCCGACACCTTCGGCATCCCACAGAACACCCACGCGCACGGCGGCTGGGCCTTCGGCAAGGAGGGCGTCTACCGGCTCACCCTCACCATGTCCGCGACCCTCGCCGACGGCACGCGGACGAGCGACACGGAGACGCTCGCGTTCGCCGTGGGCGCGGTCGACCCGGCGACCGTGCCGACGGGCGGCAGCGGCGGCGAAACGGGAGGAGGCGGCACGGGCGGCGCCACCGGCGGACCGGCCGGCGACGGCGCCACCGGCGGCTCCGGCGGCAAGGGCCCGGACACCACCGGCTCCGGCTCCGGCTCCGGCGGCACGGGCGGCAGCGGCGGGCCCGGCGGCTCCGGCGGTACGGGCGGTACGGGCGGCTCCATGGCCTCGACCGGGGCCGGCTCCACGGCACTCCTCACCGGAACCGCCGCCGCGCTGGCCGCCGCCGGCGCGGGCGCCGTGGCGCTGGCCAGGAGGCGCAGGGCATGACCACCGGCACACATCCGAGCCCCACCCTGCTGAGCGTCCGCTCCGTCTCCGTCGCGCTCGGCGGCCGGACGGCGGTCGACGGCGCGTCCCTCTCCGTGTCCGGCGGCGAGCTCGTCGGACTGCTCGGCCCGAACGGCGCCGGCAAGACGACCCTGCTGCGCGCCGTCCTCGGGCTCGTGCCGACGCAGGCGGGATCCGGCGCGGTCGAGGCGACCGGACCGGTCGGCTACGTCCCCCAACGGCACGAGTTCGCCTGGGACTTCCCCATCGACGTGGCCGGGGCGGTGCTCAGCGGCCGTACCCGTTCTGTCGGCCGGCTGCGCGGGCCCCGCGCCCACGACCGGGCCGCCGCGGACGCCGCGCTCGAACTCACCGGCCTCACCGGACTGCGCCGCCGCCCGATCGGAGAGCTGTCCGGCGGTCAGCGCCAGCGCGTCCTGGTCGCCCGGGCGCTCGCCGCCGAGCCCCGGCTGCTGCTCCTGGACGAGCCGTTCACCGGGGTCGACGTACCCACCCAGGACCTGCTCAACGAGCTCTTCGGCCGGCTGGCGGCCGAGGGCAGAGGACTGCTCATGACCACCCACGACCTGGCCGCCGCGGCCCGCACCTGCACCCGGGTGCTGCTCCTCAACCGCACGGTCGTCGCCGAGGGCGGCCCCGAACTGCTCGCGGACGCCGAACAGATGCTCCGCGCCTTCGGCCTCGACCGCGCACGGGCGACCACGGGCACGCCGACCACAGGTGCGCCGACCACGCGCGGGTCGGCCACGGGCGCGCCGACCACAGACGTGTCGAGCACGGGGGCGACGGCATGACCGACCTGCTCGCCTTCCTCGCCGAGCCCTGGCAACTGCCCTTCATGCGGCGGGCTTTCACCGTCGCCGCGATCGTCGGACCGGTGTGCGGCGTGGTCGGCGTGTACGTGGTGCTGCGCGGCATGGCCTTCATCGGCGACGCGGTCGCCCACTCCGCCTTCCCCGGCGTCGCCCTCGCCTACGCCTTCGAGGGCAACCTGCTGCTGGGCGGCGCGGCGGCCGGCGCGACGACGGCGGTCCTGATCGCGTTCGTGTCGCAGAACCGGAGGCTGAAGGAGGACACGGTCATCGGCGTGTTCTTCGCGTTCGCGTTCGGGCTCGGCATCGTGCTCGTCTCGACCCGCGACTCCTGGACGACGGACCTGTCGTCCTTCCTCTTCGGCCAGGTCCTCGCCGTCGACGACGCGGACATCCGGCGCGTCGCGGTGCTCGGTGCCGTCCTCGTCGCGGTGGTGCTCGCGGTGCGGAAGGAGCTGGTGGCGGTCAGCCTCGACCGCGAGACGGCGCGTGCGGCCGGCCTGCCCGTACTGCGGCTCGACCTGACCCTGTACGTGGTCGTGACGGCCACCATCGTCATGTCCCTGGAGGCGGTCGGCAACATCCTCGTGCTCGCCCTCCTCATCACCCCGGCCGCCACCGCCCGGCTCCTCACCGAGCGGCTGTGGACGATGACCCTGCTGGCCTCCGTCTTCGGCTGCGTGGGAAGCCTGGCCGGCCTGTACGTGAGCTACGCGTACGACCTGGCCGCGGGCGGCTCGGTCGTCGTGGTCCTGACCGCGCTGTTCGCCGTCGCGTGGCTGCTCGCTCCCCGGCACGGCCTCGCGGCGAGGCTCCGTACCCGTACGGCGTGAGGAGAGGCGGACGGCCGGGCGGGGTGGTGTCGTGATCACGACACCAC
>NZ_JBHXFE010000055.1:0-56569 GCF_042722475.1 Streptomyces sp. NPDC127092 | reverse complement strand
GAGTCCAACACCCACACCGGCAAGATCGTGGTGCGGGTGCCGCACTGACGGCCGCGGGCCGGCTTGCCGTCGGCCCGGCCTGCCGGTGGCCCACCTTGCCGGCGGCCCGGCCCCAGGGCGCCGCGGCCCCCGGCCCTCCGGCCCCGCCCCCACGCCCCGCACCCGCGGCCCCGTCCCTCCGGCCCCGGCCCCAGGGCCGCCGGCCCCGCCCCGCCCGGCCCTCAGTGCCGGGGTACGCCCAGCGGGTTGTCGTCGCGGAGTTCCGGCGGCAGCAGGTGTTCCGGCGTGGACTGGTACGTGACCGGGCGCAGCCAGCGTTCGATCGCGGTGCCGCCGACGGAGGTGAAGGGCGACGTGGTGGCCGGGTAGGGCCCGCCGTGGTGCTGGGCGTCGGCCACCGCGACGCCCGTGGGCCAGCCGTTGACGAGGATCCGTCCGGCCAGCGGGGTGAGTTCGGCCAGGAGGGAGGCGGCCTCGGGGTCCTCGTCGGCCGCCTGGAGCGTCGCGGTGAGGTTGCCGGGGACCAGGGCGAGGACGGCGCTGATCTCCTCGCGCGAGGAGTAGCGGGCGACCAGGGTGACCGGGCCGAAGGTCTCCTGGAGGAGCGTGTGCCTCGCGCCGTCGAGCAGGACGGCGGCGTCGGTGAGCAGGAAGCCCGGCGCGACGGCCTCCGGGCTCGCGGAGCCGGGGTGGACGGGGGCGGTGACGCCTTCCACCTGGGCGTCCTCATAGGTGGCGGTGAGGAAGTGGCCGCGCATCCGGCGGGACAGCATCACGCCCGGTTCGGCGTCGCCGAGGGCCTCGGTCAGGGCGGCCGTGACGCGGTCGCCCGCCTCGCCCGCCGGGGCCAGGACGAAGCCGGGCTTGGTGCAGAACTGGCCCATGCCCAGGGTCATGGAGGCGGCGAGCCCGGAGCCGATCTCCTCAGCCCGCTCCTCGGCCGCGGCCTCGGTGATCACCACCGGGTTGAGCGAGCCGAGTTCGCCGTGGAAGGGGATGGGCACGGGGCGCGCGGCGGCCGCGTCGAACAGGGCCCGGCCTCCCTGCACCGAGCCGGTGAAGCCGGCGGCGGCGACCAGCGGGTGGCGGACCAGCTCCACGCCCGCGTCGAAGCCGTGCACGAGGACGACGACGTCCTCCGGCAGCCCGGCCTCGGCGGCGGCCCGGCGCAGCAGCGCGGCGCAGAGCTCGGAGGTGGCCGGGTGGAGGGGGTGCGCCTTGACGACCACGGGGCAGCCGGCGGCCAGCGCGCTCGCGGTGTCGCCACCGGGCACGGAGAAGGCGAGCGGGAAGTTGCTGGCGGCGTAGACCGCGACGACGCCGAGCGGGACCTTCATGCGCCGCAGGTCGGGCGTGGGCGGGGTGGTCGTGGGGTCGGGCCGGGAGATCCGTACGTCCAGGAAGGCGGCCTCGTCGACGATGTCGGCGAAGTAGCGCAACTGGGCGGTGGTACGGGCGAGTTCGCCGGTGAGCCGGACCGGGCCGAGCGCGGTCTCCGCGTCGGCGGCCTCGACGACCTGGTCGCGCGCCGCGTCGAGCAGGCCGGCCGCGCCGCGCAGCAGGGCGGCGCGGGCCTTGCGGTCGGCGAGCGCGCCCCGGGCCGCGTGGGCGGCGCGTACCGCCCGGTCGACCTCCGCCGCGTCGGCCGCCTCCGCGACCTGTTCCCGCTCCTTCCCCGTCCGGGGGTCCACACTCCACACTGGTTCTGCCGTCACGGCACGCCCCTCGCCCACGTCGTTCGGTATTCTGAACGCGGTCCCTGTAGGTGAATCCGACACGGGGACTCTATGGACGGCCGAGCCGTCTCCACAAGAGGCTTCCGGAAGAGGGGCGAGGGCGATGTCGACGAACGACGCGGGTGGGGCCCAGGTCAAGTCCGCCGTGCGGACGGTGGAGTTGCTGGAGTACTTCGCCGGCCGGCCCGGCATGCACTCGCTCGCCGCCGTCCAGGAGGCCGTCGGCTACCCCAAGTCCAGCCTCTACATGCTGCTGCGCACCCTCGTCGAGCTCGGCTGGGTGGAGACGGACGCGACCGGGACCCGTTACGGCATCGGCGTGCGGGCGCTGCTCGTCGGCACCTCGTACATCGACGGCGACGAGGTCGTGGCCGCCGCCCGGCCCACCCTCGACCGGCTCTCGGACGACACCACGGAGACCATCCACCTGGCGCGCCTGGACGGCACCAACGTGGTCTACCTGGCGACCCGTCAGTCGCAGCACTACCTGCGCCCGTTCACCCGGGTCGGCCGCCGGCTCCCGGCCCACTCCACCTCGCTCGGCAAGGCGCTGCTCGCCACCCACAGCGACGAGCAGGTCCGCAAGCTGCTGCCGGAGACGCTGCCCGCGCTCACCGAGCACACCGTCACCGACCGCGAGCAGCTGATCGAGGAGCTGCGGGTCATCCGCGAGCAGGGGTACGCGGTGGACCGCGAGGAGAACACCCTGGGCCTGCGCTGCTTCGGCATCGCGATCCCGTACCGCACGCCGGCGCGCGACGCGATCAGCTGCTCGGTGCCGGTGGCACGCCTGACGCCGGGACACGAACAGCTCATCAAGGACGCGCTGTTCGACGCCCGCGACCGGCTCGCCCTCGCGACCCGCCGGCTGTAGCGGCCGTACGGCAGGGGCCTGGGCCGCCGAGCCGAGACGGCTTCGGCCAGGACCCGTCCGGCCCTGATCCCACCGGGCGGGCCCTGGGCCTCCAGGGACGGAGCCCCTACGCCTCCTGGACGCGCCGGTCTCCCCCGCGCGGCGGAGGCGGTTCGGCGTCCGGCAGGACGTGCGGCGGGCGGGCCGGCGAAAGGCTGGGGGCATGACGAACCCGCCGCTCCCCACCGCCGCCGCCCCCACCAGCGCCGGCCCCGCCCCCACTCCCGCCAGCCCCGCACCCACGCCCCTCGGCTCCGCCCCCACTCCCGTCGGCTCCGCCCCCGCACCCGTCGGCTCCGCCCCCGCGCCCGTCGGCCCCGGCCGGCGCCTGCTCCGCGTGCTCTCGATCCTCGCCTGCCTGCCGTACATCGTCCTCAAGGTCGCCTGGGTCGCCGGCAGCGAGATCGGCATCCCCGAGGGCAGCGTGCTCCTGGAGCGCCCGGGGATGATGGCGGCCGTCAACGCCGCCTCGGTGCTCGCCGACGCCGTCGTCGTGCTGCTCGCCCTGCTGCTCACCCAGGAGTGGGGACGGCGGGTGAAGGCCTGGCTGCTGGCCTTCCCGATGTGGGCGGCGACCGGTCTGATCGGCCCCATCATGATCGGCTACCCGGCCCAGCTCGTGGTCTCGCTCGCCACGGGCGGCGCCTCCGCCGAGGCGGCCGTCGCTGCCGAGCCCTTCGTCGACCCGTGGGTCTTCCCGGTGGTGTACGGCGGCTTCATCGTCCAGGGCCTCTGCCTGGGCACGCTGTTCGCGCTGTACGCCCGGGACCGCTGGGGCCGGGTGTGGAGCGGGCGCCTCGGCGAGCTTCCCGCGGCCGTGGGCGGACCCGTCCTCCGGGCCGTGACCGTGGCCGCGGCGGCCCTGGCCCTCGTCCCGGCCGGGCTGCGGCTGCGCTGGGCGGCCGGTTCGACCGACGGTCTCTCCGCCTCGTTCGCCGCGTCCTACGACTCCGACCGGGCCACCCTGGACGTGGTCATGGCGGCCCTGACGGTCCTCGCCGTGCTCGCCACGCTGCTGCTCCTGCTGCGCCGCCCGGCCGGGCTGCGGGTGCGCACCACGATGGCCCTGGCCTGGGTGGCGTCCGGGGCCGCCGGCTGCTGGGGCGCGTACATGTCGCTGGTCGCGCTGCTGCCGCAGACCGATGCCGCGAAAGAGCCGACGGGCCTGATGACCACCGCCTACGCTGGCGAGATGATCACCGGATTCCTGCTGGCCGGCTGCCTGGCCGTGGTCCTGAGCCGCCGCGCCCGCGGGAGCCGGACCGCATGACGCGGCGCGACGCGGCACCCGACACCGCCGAGAGTCCGGCCGGGAGCGCGGCCGGGAGCCCGGCGCGGTCCGCGGGACACCGCCTCGGGCGGGCCCTGTTCGGGCAGCGGGCCCGCCGGCGGTGGCTCCATCTGATCCTGGGCGGCGCCCTGTTCATGCCGTACTGGCTGGTGGGCACCGTGGTCGTGGGTCCGCTCCTGGACGGCGGGGCGATGTTCGCGAGCAGCCTCGCGGTGCAGTTCGGCGCGTACGCGGTGGGGCTGCCGCTGGCCGCGCTCACGGCGCTCTTCCCGCTGACCCGGCCGATGTCGGTGGCGGCGGCCCGCAGCCTGTGCGGGGTGCCGGCCGGGCGCTTCGCGGACGGGCCGGCCCGCGGCCGCGAGGCGAAGGCGCGGACGGCCGGCTGGTTCGCGCTCCATCTGGGCGCGGGCGCGCTGGTCAGCGGGGCGAGCCTGGCGCTGCCGCCGTTCGCGCTCGCGGTGGCGGCGCTGCCGTTCTCGGCCGGGCTGCGGAACTCGGAGGTCGGCCGGTTCTGGCATCTGGACCGGCAGTGGCTCGCCCTGGCGGGACTGCCGCTCGCGGTCCTGCTGCTGCTGGGGCTCGCGGCGGCGGCCGCGGCGGCGGGCGCGCTGCTCGCCTCGGCGGCGCCGCGGCTGCTCGGGCCGAGCCCGGCCGACCGGCTCGCCGCCGCCGAGCGGCGGGCCGCCGACCTCGCGGTGCGCAACCGGCTCGCCCGCGAGCTGCACGACTCGGTCGGGCACGCGCTCAGCGCCGTCACGCTTCAGGCGGGCGCCGCCCGGCGGGTGCTGGACGCGGGCACGCCCGACCTCGGGTTCGTACGGGAGGCGCTGACCGCGATCGAGGAGACCACCCGGCGGTCGGTCGGCGAGCTGGACGCCGTGCTCGGCCTGCTGCGCAGCGGCGAGGACGACGGCGAGCTCGCGGCGCCCGGTCTCGACGCGCTCGACGCACTGGTGCGGGGTGCCGGGCCGCGGGTGGCGCTGACGGTGCGGGGCGATCTGACGGGGCTGCCGGAGGCGGTGTCGCGCGAGGCGTACCGGATCGTGCAGGAAGGACTCACGAACGCCGTGCGGTACGCGCGGGAGGAGACGGTGACGGCGCGGGTCGCGCTGTCGGGGGACGAACTGGAGATCACGATGGAGAATCCGCTGCCCGGCACGGCGCCGGTGGCCCGCCCGGACGGCGGGCGCGGACTGCGCGGCGTCGCCGAGCGGGCCCGGCTGCTCGGCGGCACCGCGGAGGCGGGCCCGGTGGACGGCCGCTGGCGGCTGTCCGCCCGGCTGCCGGTGGGACCGGCCGGGGGTGCGCGGTGATCAGGGTCGTGCTCGCGGACGACGAGCGGATGGTGCGGACGGCCCTGCGGGTCATCCTCGACGCCGAGGAGGGCGTGGAGGTCGTCGGTGAGGCGGCGACCGGCGCCGAGGCGGTGTCGGTGGTGCGGGAGCTGCGGCCCGACGTGGTCCTGATGGACGTCCGGATGCCGGAGATCGACGGGATCCAGGCCACCCGGCAGATCCTCTCCGGGCTCGGGCAGGGCCCGGACGCGCCGCGGATCGTGGTGGTCACCACCTTCGAGAACGACGCCTACGTGTACGACGCGCTGCGGGCGGGCGCGGCCGGTTTCCTGCTCAAGCGGGCCTCGCCGGAGGAACTGGTGAGCGCGGTGCGGCTGGTCGCCCGCAGCGACTCGCTGCTGTACCCGGCGGCCGTCCGCGCCCTGGCCGCCGACCACGCCCGCCGCCACCCGCCGGCGCCCGCCTGGGCGGCCCGGCTGACCGAGCGCGAGGCGGAGGTGCTGCGGCGGATGGCGAAGGGCCTGACGAACGCGGAGATCGCCGAGGGCATGGGAGTCGGCCCGGCGACGGTGAAGTCCCACGTGGCGGCGGTGCTCGCGAAGACGGGCGCCCGGGACCGCACGCAGGCGGTGATCGCGGCGTACGAGTCGGGGTTCATCCGGGCGAACGCCTGACGGACCACCACATGAAGGTTCCCTGAGAAACCGGACAGATCGGGAACGTTCGCCGCCGTCCGGCTCGTCCCGCATTCGGGATGAACAAGACGATCAGGCGCGCCTCGGTCTTCGCGCTGCTCCTGGTCCTCGCCCTGCTGGGGCGGGCGACCTGGGTGCAGGCGTACGAAGGCAAGGCCCTCGCGAACGAGAAGAACAACCGGCGGAAGGTCATCGCGCAGTACGCGGAGCCGCTCGGGAACATCGTCGTGGCCGGCTCGCCGGTCACCGGATCGAAGGAGACGAAGGGCGGCGACCTCGCCTACAAGCGGAGCTACACCGACGGCGAGCTGTACGCGGCCGTCACCGGCTACAGCTCGCAGGCCTACGGGGCGACCCAGCTGGAGGGCCTCTACTCCGGCGTCCTGGACGGCACGGACACGCGGCTGAAGAACCCGGTCGACGCGATCACCGGGAAGCGGGCGAAGCCGGGCACCGTCGTGACGACGATCGACCCGGCGGTGCAGAAGGCCGGGTACGAGGCGCTCGGGAGCAAGAAGGGTGCCGCCGTCGCGATCGACCCGAAGACGGGCCGGATCCTCGGCATGGTGTCGACGCCCTCGTACGACCCGTCGAGGATCGCCGGTCTGACGGACGGCGAGGAGTGGCGGCGGCTGACGGAGGACGAGGACAAGCCGCTGGTCAACCGGGCGCTGCGGCAGCCGCTGCCGCCGGGTTCGACGTTCAAGCTGGTGGTCGCGGCGGCGGCGCTGGAGGACGGTCTGTACGGCTCCGTGGACACGGCGACGGAGAGCCCGGACCCGTACACGCTGCCCGGCACGCGGACCGTCCTGAGGAACGAGAACGCCTCCGCGCCCTGCGAGAACGCGACCATCCGCACGGCGCTGCGCTACTCCTGCAACAACGTCTTCGCGAAGATGGCCGTGGACCTGGGCCAGGACAAGGTGAAGGCGATGGCGGAGAGGTTCGGCTTCGACGACAAGGAGCTGGACGTGCCCGTCCGGGCGTACCCGAGCGTGTACCCGTCCGGGATGGACAAGGCGCAGACGGCGCTGAGCGGCATCGGGCAGTTCGACGTGACGGCCACCCCGCTGCAGATGGCGATGGTGTCCGCGGCCATCGCCAACGACGGTCTGCTGGCGAGCCCGCACATGGTCTCGCAGGTGGTCGACTCGGACGGCGACGCGCTGCAGTCGTACGAGGACGGCGACACCGAGCGGATCGTCTCGTCCGGGACGGCGCGGCAGCTGCGCAGTGCGATGAAGACCGTGGTCGACGACGGCACGGGAAGCAACGCGGCGATCAGCGGCGTGGAGGTCGGCGGCAAGACGGGCACGGCGCAGCACGGCGAGAACAACAGCAAGACGCCGTACGCCTGGTTCACCTCCTACGCGAAGGACCCGGCCACCGGGAAGGAGGTCGCGGTCGCGGTGATGATCGAGGACTCGGGCGCGGCCCGCTCGGAGGTCAGCGGCAACGGCCTGGCGGCGCCGGTGGCGCAGAAGATGATGAGGGCCGCGCTGAAGTGAGCCGCGCGGTCGCGCGTCTCGAAGTGACGTGAAGCGGGGGCCGGTTGGTCCGCGGCCCCCGCCGCACGGTATGCAGGGCGCATGCTCTCGAACGTGCGTGTGCCCCGTTCCCCGTCCGGCTGGACCATGGCCGTGTTCGGCCTGCTCGCCGCCGCCCTCGGCGTGGTGGGCCTGGTCTCCCCCGACACGACGATCCGCCTCATGGGGCTCACTCCCGTGTCCGGGGCGAGCCGCGCCGACGGCGACCACACCCTGCTCTTCCTGACGGCCTCGTCCATGGCGGCCCTCAACATGGGCGTCTACTACGTCCTGGCGGCCCTCGCCGACTGGAAGGCCTTCTTCCGCTGGACGGTGCCCTTCCGTTTCCTCACCTTCTCGGTCTTCACCCTCGCCGTCCTCACCGACCGTGCCCCCTCCGGCTTCCTCGGCGTGGGCCTGTGGGAGGGCGTCGGCGCCCTGGCGACGGGCGTGGCGCTGCGGTACGAGTCGCGGCGGGCGGCGCGGGTCAGGGCTTGAGCAGCGCGTCCGTCACCGCGGCCAGGTAGGCGGGGTCGGCCGGCACGGAGCCGGGGACGGCGTGGGCGAGCTGGGCGTGGCCCAGGTAGCTGGTGTAGGCGAGGAGGCCGCGGCGGCGGGCCTCGGGGGGCGGGAAGCCGAGCAGTTCGAAGAGGCGGGCGAGGTAGCCGACGCGGCGTTCCGTCACGCGGGCGAGGGCCGCCGCCACCTCGGGGTGGTCGCTCGCGGCGAGCAGCCGTACCTCCAGCGGGTCCTCGGCGGCCGAGGCGGTCGCGCCGCGCAGCAGTGCGCCGAGCCGGGCCGCCGGGTCGGGTTCGGCAGCCTCCATGGCGCGGATGATCCGCTCGGTGGAGACCTCCTCCCAGCGGGCGAGGGCCGCGGCGACGAGGGCGTCCCGGTTGGCGAAGTGCCAGTAGAAGCTGCCCTTGGTGGTGCCGAGGCGGGCGGCGAGCGGTTCCACGGCGACGCCGGCGAGGCCGCGTTCGGCGAGGGCGGCAAGGGCCGCGTCTGCCCAGTCGTCGGCGCTGAGGCGCTTGCGGGGGCGTCGTTCCTTGGGGGCCGGGGACTCGTGCATGTTTCCGTACGGTACCGTACGGTCTGAACATACGCTCCCGTATGGAGGTCCGGTCATGCCCGGAACGCGCACGGTACGCAACGTCCACCAGAGGGTCGTCGAGGCCCCGGCCGAGACGGTCGGAGCCCTCCTCGACCGGCTCTCCGCGCCGGACGACCCGCTCTTCCCCACCCCGGTCTGGCCCGCGATGGTGCTCGACCGCCCGCTCGCCGTCGGCGCCGACGGCGGCCACGGCCGGGTCCGCTACCGGGTCTCCGCCCACGAACCCGGCCGGTCCGTCCGCTTCGACACCACCGACGACGACATGGGCACCGGCTACCACCGCTTCGACGTCGAGCCCCTGGGCCCCGGCCGCTGCCGGATGACCCACACCCTCGAGATGACCATGGGCGCAGGGGCGTTCGCCTTCTTCAAGCTCGCCATCGAGCCCGTCCACGACACGATGGTCGAGGAGAGCTTCGACAACGCCGAGCGCGCCGTGCTCGGCGCCCTGCCCCACCCGCCGGCCCGCCGTCCGGCCCGCGCCCTGCTGGTCAACCGCCTGTTCTGGGTGCGCCCGGCAGCCGCGCCCGTTCCCGGCGCCGCCCGCCTCCTTCACGAGGCCGTCCCACGGCCCGACTTCACCGACGCCTGGCGGCTGCCGCTGCCGCCGGGCATGCCCCGCGACCCGGAGGCATGGCGGCAGGTGCTGCCCGCCTCGGTGCGGGCCACCGGCGAGCACGAGCTCCTCCTCGGCGAGGACGCCTTCCACCTGGACTACCGCGCCTCGGTGCTGCTCGACGACGACTCCGTGACCCTGGTGAGCGCCGTACGGCTCCACAACGCCGTCGGCCGCCTCTACTTCGCGCTGGTGCGCCACGTCCACCCGTTCATGGCCCGCCTGATGCTGCGCCGGGCGCACCGGCGGCTCGCGTTCGCGGCCCGGCCCGCCGGCGAGCGGAACGCGCGGCCCCTGCCCGAACGCGCATAAGGCACCTGCCCGATCCGGACGGGCCACCTCAGAAGCCAGCCTGCGGTCATGCGCGTACCTCTCTATCTGACCGCCGTGCTCGTGTCCGGCTTCGGCACCACGGCGATGTGGCTCGTCTCCGGGATCTGGGTCAAGTCCCTCACCGGCTCCGACGGTCTCGCGGCCCTGACCACCTTCGCCCTGTGGGCGCCCGCGTTCCTCGGGCCGCTGCTCGGCGGCCTGGTCGACCGGGTGCGGCGGCGTCCGCTCCTGGTCGTGGTGAACACGGTCATGGCCCTGCTGCTCCCCCTGCTGCTGTGGGTGGACCGGGCGGACCGGGTGTGGCTGCTGTTCGCCGTGCTCCTGGCGTACGGGGCGCAGGGCGCGGTCCACGAGGCAGCCGAGACCGCGCTCGCGGCCTCGGCCCTGGACCCGGACCGGCTCGGCGGCCTCAACGGGCTGCGGATGACCGTCAAGGAGGCCATGAAGCTGCTCGCCCCGCTGGTGGCGGCGGGGCTCTTCGCCCGCTACGGCGGCGGTCCGGTGGCCCTGCTCGACGCGGCCACCTTCGCCGTCGCGGCCGGGGTGTTCGCCCTGCTGCGGGTGCGCGAGGAACGGCCCGTGCCGGAGCGCCGTCCCCGCACGGCCGAGGGCGCCCGGCTGCTCCGGGAGTCGGCGGCGCTGCGGCCGCTGGTGCTCGCGGGCGGCTTCACCATGCTGCTCGCGGGACTCAACGGGTCCGCGGTCTACGCGGTGGTGGACCGCGGCCTCGGCCACTCCCCCGCCTACGCGGGCGTGCTGTACGCGGCACAGGGCGCCGGCTCGGTCGTGGCGGGCCTGCTCGCCGGACCGCTGCTGCGGCGGGCGACGGAGCGGACGCTCGCCTCCGTCGGCCTCGCCGTGTTCGCGCTGGGCGCGGCGGCCCGGGCGCTGCCGTACGACACGGTCGCGCTGACCGCGAGCGGGCTGGTCGGGGTGGGCCTGCCATGGGTGCTGATCGCCGTGCTGACGGCGGTGCAGCGCGGGGTCCCCGCCGAGGCGGTGGGCCGGGCGGCGGCGACCGCGAACACCCTGGTCTTCGTGCCGAACGCCCTGGCCATCGCCCTGGGCGCGGCCCTGACGACCGTCCTGGACGTCCGTGCGCTGCTGCCGCTCCTGGGCGTGGCGGGCCTGACGGGCGCGGCGACACTGGCCGTGGGCCGCCGCAGGGAGCCGCCCCGCGCGGCGGCGCCCGCCACGGCCCACCGGAGCGACGCAACCCCCTGAAAGGCACTCCGGCCCGGCCCCACGGCCGACGGGCAGGGCCGCGAGGCGTCGGACGTCTCGGCCGCGCGGGCTACCGGGGAGTTGCGGCGGCCCGGGCGGCCGCCGTGCCCAGGGGGGCGGGGCCGGACGGGATTCGGTGGACGGCGTCCAACGCCTCCCGGACCGCCGCCAGGTCGGCGTCCGACGCCAGGCCCGCGTGGTACAGGCGGAGTTCGGTGGCGCCTTCGGCCGCCGCGCGCCGGGCGTCCGCGGCGAGGGTGTGCGGGGAGCCGCCCATGCCCGTGACGACGGGCAGGTTGGCGGCCAGGACGGTCCGCTCGTGCGCGTGGGCGGCGAAGGGGGCCACGTCGGGCGCGGGGGTCACCACGCCGTCCGCGACGGCGAGGACGTGGGCCGGGTCGGTGCCCGCGTTCGCGCCGCAGCGGTACGGGACGGGGTCGGCGTGCAGCAGGACCCGGAAGCCGGGCGGGGCGGCGGCCCGTACGGCCGCGACGGCGTCCTCCTGGAGGGTGCGGGCGGCCTCCAGGCGCCACGCGAGCGCCGGGTCCGCCAGCCGGCCGGGGACCGGGCCGGCGGGCCCGCCGCGCCAGGCGGGCTCCAGGGCGGCCCGGACGGCCGCGGCCAGTTCGTCCGGGTCGGCGCCGTGTCCGCCGTAACCCTCCCGGCAGGACGGGCAGAAGCAGAGCGACATCAGGTACCGGGCCGTGTCGTCGAGCGGGACGCCGGCGGTCTTGTCGTGGGCGTGCAGGTGCGCGAGGCCGTACCAGCCGCAGGACTCCAGCTCGGTGCCGGCCGCGCCCTGCCGTACCGCCGCCTCGGCCGCGAGGTCGACGAGGTAGCGGCGGACGGCGTCCTGGCCGATGCAGGGAGCCCAGGGATAGCGGTCGCCGTACGCGTTGACGACGGAGGTCTCCGGGTGCTCGGCGCCGAGCCGGGAGTTGTGGGCCAGGACCACCCAGCTGTGCACCTCCAGGCCCGCCCCGGCCAGCGCTCCCGCCGCCGCCCCGTAGGCGTCGCCGGGCGCCCAGTCCCCCGCCGGGTACGGGGCGAGGGCGCGGCCCCGCCAGCGCTCGGGGTCCGGCGGGTAGAGCACCGCCGCGTACCCGGCCGTGACGATCCGGTGCCGGGGG
The DNA here is from genome assembly GCF_042722475.1 of Streptomyces sp. NPDC127092. Classification (NCBI taxonomy): domain Bacteria; kingdom Bacillati; phylum Actinomycetota; class Actinomycetes; order Kitasatosporales; family Streptomycetaceae; genus Streptomyces; species Streptomyces sp. NPDC127092. The sequence goes on along the minus strand of NZ_JBHXFE010000055.1, from coordinate 44,696 downwards.
TGGCGGGGGGTGAGGGCGCGGGTGGAGTGGTAGGCGGCGGCGAGGGTGACCTGGGCGAGGCCGAGGTCCGCGAGCCGGGCGGGGGCGTCCGGGTCGCCGTCGACGTCCCACGGATAGAGGAAGGCGCCGGCCCTCATCGCGCGGTCCCCTCGGCGAGCGCCGCCCGGCCGCGGGCGATGACGTCGGCGAGTTCCTTCAGGTGCTCGGGCAGCGGCTCGCTGAGCGGGGGGCGGACCTCGCCGACGTCGAGGCCGTTCATCCGTACCGCCGCCTTGACGAGGGAGACCGCGTATCCGCGGCCGCGCGAACGGAGTTCGACGAGCGGGCGGTAGAAGGCGTCGATGAGCCGGTGGGCGGTCGCGTCGTCGCCGTCGTTCAGGGCCCGGTGGAAGGCGAGGGCGATGTCGGGCGCGAAGCAGAAGACGGCGGAGGAGTAGAGGGTGACGCCGATGCCGCGGTAGGCGAGGCCGGTGAGTTCGGCGGTGGGCAGGCCGTTGAAGTAGCGCAGGTCGAGGCCCGCGGAGCGGACGGCGCTGACGATCCGCTGCATCAGGTCGAGGTCGCCGACGCCGTCCTTGAGGCCGATGACGCCGGGCGTGCGGGCGAGGGCGACGGCGGTCTCGGGCGTGAGGACGGCGTTGTCGCGCTGGTAGACGATGACGTCGAGGGCGGTGGCGGCGGCCAGTTCGGTGTAGTGGCGGAGCAGTCCGGCCTGGTCGGCGACGACGAGGTAGGGCGGCATGGCGAGCAGCCCGTCGGCGCCCGCCTCCTCGGCGAGGCGGGCGTAGCGGACGGCGAGGGCGGTGCCGTAGCCCGCTCCCGCGAGGACCGGGACCCGGCCCGCGGCCTCCTCGACGGCGGCGGCGACGCAGTCGCGGAACTCCTCGGGGGTGAGCGCGTGGAACTCGCCGGTGCCGCAGCAGGCGAAGACCGCGCCCGCGCCCGCGTCGATCCCGGCGCGGACGTGGGCGCGGAAGGCGTCGAGGTCGACGTCGCCGTCCGGGCCGAACGCGGTGACGGGGAAGAAGAGCAGGCCGTCGAGCCGGTCGGCGAGCGGGGGTGTGGTCACGGGCACTCCCTGTCGTACAAGATTCTGACTACTGTCCATATTCTTGAACGCTGCACACGCTAGGGCAGCCCCGATGGAGCGGTCAAGAAGTGAAGTCCCTTCGGGGCACGCGTTCTTGACGCTGCGCAGAGCAGTACCTAGCGTGGCGCCCCTTCCCCCTGCGCGCTCCCTGCCCGGGGATTCCATGTCTGTGAATACGGTCTACGGACGGAGATGCCCTCCTTGAACCCCGCACCCCGAACCGTCCTGCTCACCGGCGCCGCCGGCGGCGTCGGCACGCTGATGCGCGAGCTCCTTCCCGCGTACGGCTACGAACTCCGCCCGCTCGACATCGTCCCCGTCCCCGGCGCGCCGGACGCGATCGTCGCCGACCTCGCCGACCGCGCGGCACTGCGGGAGGCCGTGCGCGGCGTCGACGCCGTGATCCACCTCGCCGGGATCTCCCTGGAGGCCGACTTCGACAAGATCGTCACCGCCAACGTCCTCGGGCTCCAGCACCTCTACGAGGCGGTGCGCGAGGAAGGCGTCCCCCGGGTCGTCTTCGCCTCCAGCAACCACGCCGTCGGCTTCACCGCCCGGCCGCGGCCCGGCGAGCCTCCGGTCCCCGTCGACACCCCGCACCGGCCCGACACCCACTACGGGCTCTCCAAGGCCTTCGGCGAGGACCTGGCGCAGTTCTACTGGGACAAGCACGGCGTCGAGACCGTCTCCGTGCGCATCGGCTCCTGCTTCCCCGAGCCCACCTCCGTGCGGATGCTGTCGATGTGGCTCAGCCCGGCCGACTGCGCGCGGCTGATGCACGCGGCGCTCACCGCGCCCGATGTGGGGCACACCGTCGTCTACGGCTCCTCCGCCAACACCCGGGAGTGGTGGGACCTGTCCTCGGCCCGCGCGCTCGGCTACGAACCCAAGGACGACTCCGAGGTGTTCGCCGAGCGGATCATCGCGGAGAAGGGCCTCCCGGCGCCCGGCAGCGCCGACGACGTCTATCTGGGCGGGCACTTCTGCGTGGACCCGCCGCGCTGGCCGCACTGACCCGGCGGCGGGAGAAGCACAGGGCCCGGCCGGACAATGCGGGGGAGCCGGCCGGGGCCCGGGTCGACGCGGGCGACGCATGACGCCCACGGACGATCCGACGATACGTTTCGGTCAAGATCACCGCGATCCGCGGAACGCGGCGACCGTCCGCAAAACGCGACGGGTTCACGGCCGGCCCGGAAACGGGTTCGCGGCCGCATCCCGCGTCCGGCGCCCGGTCAGCCGCGCAGGGTCCGCGAGGGCGTCTCGCCGAACCGGGCGCGGTACTGCGCGGCGAACCGCCCCGCGTGCGTGAACCCCCAGCGCCAGGCCACCTCGCCGACGCTCAGCCCGTCCGGGTCGCCCGCCCGCAGCTCCTCGCGCACCCGGTCCAGGCGGACCTCCCGTACGTACGCCATGGGCGACATCCCCACGTACTCCCGGAACGACTCCTGGAGGCGGCGCACGCTCACCCGGGCGAGGGCGGCGAGCTCGGTGGTGGTGAAGGGGTGCTCGGGGCGGGCCCGCACCGCGTCCATCGCCCGCTTCACCGGCGCCGGCCTGGCCGGTCCGCCCGGGTGCGCCAGCTCGTCCCGCCACGGGTGCTCCGCCGCCAGGAGCAGCCCGTTGAGCAGCGCCTCCTGGAGCGGGCGGGCCACCAGCTCGTGGGTCGCGAGCCCGTCGCCCGCGAGCGCCCCCGCCGCCACCTGGCGGGCGAAGGTCACCCAGCTCAGACCGGGTCCGCGCGTGATGTCCAGGCGCGTGCCCAGGGTCAGCCGGCGGCCCGCCGAACGGCCCAGCAGGGACTCCAGACGGTCCTGGAGCGCCGTCGCGTCGATCTTGACCGAAAGCGCGCGGCAGTCCCCGCTCCACCGGTCGAGGAAGGTGTCTCCCGACGGGTCCAGCAGCATGGCGTCCTCGGGGGTTGCCATCAGCCGGCGCCCCCTCCCGCCCTGCCGCACCTCCATGGTCCCGCTCATCGGCGCGTTGACGTGGAACGCCCCCAGCTCGCCGAAGCGCATCCGCACGTCGGCGCCGCAGCTGAGGTCGCCGATCATCAGCGGCCCCAGTCCGACGGTGTCGAAGCGCGCGGCGAAGGGACGGTCCCGCGCGTCGATGACGTCCATGAAGTTGGCGTAATAGCGCGCGCTGATCTCCTCGCGCGCCTCGTCCACGTCCCGCGTCCGGAAAGAGCTCCCACCCACGGCCGAAAGAATATTCACATGACGGACGCGACCGGGAACGGCAGGATGCCCGCCATGCCACAGCCCCGGGGATTCGCCCACGCCCAGCGCGCGGACGGCACGGTCGTCGTCACCCACCACGGCCGCGCCGCCGCCACCCTGCGCGGCGGCCGCGCGCAGAAGTTCCTGGCCGAGGTCGCGTCCGGCGACCCGCAGCTGGTCATGGCCCGCTGGACGGGCGCCTACCGGTTCGGGAACGAGCGGACCGCCCGCGAGCACCCGCGTAACCGGAGTGGCCGAACCCGGGGAAGGTAAGGGAACGGCAAAGGGGTCTGGTTCGTTACCCCGGGCATGACCGCTATGACCCCCGGCTCGAACATCCCTCTCACCGCCGCGCGCGTGGCGGTGGACGTGGCCGCCCCGGTGCGGCTCGACGTCTCGGGCCTGCTGCTCGGCGCCAACGGCAAGGTGCGCTCCGACGACGACTTCATCTTCTACAACCAGCCCGCCGGGCCCGGCGTGACCTACCGGTCCGGCGGCGGCGCCGCGCCCGACGCCATCCTCGTGGACACCACCGCCGTGCCCGCCGGGATCGAGAAGATCGTGGTGACCGCGAGCCCGGACGCCGCGGGCCAGTCCTTCCAGGGCATCGAGCCCACCGCGACGCTGCGCAACGCCGACGACGGCAGCGTCCTCGCCACCTTCACGCCGCCGCGGCTCGGCACCGAGACGGCGCTCGTGGTCATGGAGATCTATCTGCGCAACGGCGCGTGGAAGGCCCGCGCGGTGGGCCAGGGGTACGCGAACGGGCTGGCCGGGATCGCGACCGACTTCGGCGTCAGCGTGGACGAGGAGCCCACGCCCGCCCCGGCGGCCACGCCCGCGGCGGCCCCGGCGCCGCCCGCCGCTCCCCCGGTGGACCCGCGCGTCGCCGCGGGCCTGCCGTCGACGCCCGCCGCCGCCCCGCCCGCTCCCGCGGCCGCGCCCGCCGCCGGCACCGGGAAGATCAACCTGGACAAGGGCCGGGTCAGCCTCCAGAAGAACCAGACCGTCTCCCTGGTCAAGGGCGGCCGTCCGCTGCTCTCCCAGGTGAAGATGGGCCTCGGCTGGGAGCCGGCCTTCCGCGGCAAGGACATCGACCTCGACGCCTCCGTCATCGCCTACGGCCCGCAGCGCAACCACATCGACAGCTGCTACTTCGGCAAGCTGTCGATCCTCAACGGCGCGATCAAGCACTCCGGCGACAACCTGACCGGCGAGGGCGCGGGTGACGACGAGGTCATCGTCGTCGACCTGGGCCGGCTGCCCGCCGACGTCACCGGCCTGGTCTTCACGGTCAACTCCTTCTCGGGCCAGAAGTTCACCGAGGTCGCCAAGGCCTACTGCCGGCTGCTCGACGCCGCGTCCGGCGAGGAGCTTGTGCGCTTCGACCTGACCACGGCGGAGCCGCAGACCGGCGTGATGATGGCCAAGCTCATCAGGCAGTTCTCGGGCGAGTGGGAGATGACGGGCATGGGCGAGTTCGTGAAGTCCCGGACCGTCCGCGGCATGGTGAAGCCGGCCGCCCAGGCGCTCTGAGCGGCCGGAGGGAGCCGGTCAGAACAGCGCGCTGTACGCGTTGAGGGCCGGCTGGCCGCCGAGGTGGGCGTAGAGCACGGTCGAGTCCCGGCCGATCTCGCCGCGGTCCACCAGGTCGACCAGTCCGGCCATCGACTTCCCCTCGTAGACCGGGTCGGTGACCATGCCCTCCGTACGGGCGGCCAGCCGCATCGCGTCCAGCGTCGCCTCGTCCGGGACGCCGTACACCCCCGCGTGGTAGCGCGCGTCCAGCTCGACGTCGGCGGCGGTGACCGGGCGCTCGACGCCGATGAGCGCGGCGGTGTCCCGGGCGATCCGGGTGATCTGCTCATGGGTCCGGGCGGGCTCGGCGGAGGCGTCGACGCCGATGATCCGCCGGGCCGGGCCGCCCTCCTCGGCGAGCGCGGCGAAGCCCGCGACCATCCCGGCCTGGGTGGAGCCGGTCACCGAGCAGACCACGACCGTGTCGAAGAAGACGCCCAGCTCACGCTCCTGTTCGGCCACCTCGTAGGCCCAGTTGGCGAAGCCGAGCCCGCCGAGCCGGTGGTCGGAGGCACCGGCCGGAATGGCGTAGGGCCTGCCGCCGGCCTCCTCGACCTCGCGCAGCGCCTGTTCCCAGCTCTCCTTGAAGCCGATGCCGAACCCGGCCCGGACCAGCCGCACGTCGGCGCCCGCGAGCCGGCTGACCAGGATGTTGCCGACCTTGTCGTAGACCGGGTCGGGCCAGTCGACCCAGCTCTCCTGCACGAGGACGCACCTGAGGCCCGCGTGGGCGGCCACGGCGGCGACCTGACGGGTGTGGTTGGACTGGACGCCGCCGATCGACACGAGGGTGTCGCAGCCCTGGGCGAGGGCGTCGGCGACCAGGTACTCCAGCTTGCGGGTCTTGTTCCCGCCGTACGCGATGCCGGAGTTGCAGTCCTCGCGCTTGGCCCACAGGGCGGCGCCGCCGAGATGGGCGGAGAGCCGCTGGAGCGGGTGCACGGGCGAGGGCCCGAAGAGCAGCGGGTAGCGGTCGTGATCGGCGATCGTCGGCATGCGGGCTCCCGGTGGTGACGGACGGCGGACGGTCCCCTGAGGGACTCCTGCGGGCCGGGCGAACCGCCCGTGAAGGGCCGGGGCGTCCGGACCGGCGCCGGAACCGTCCGGGGCCGGGGACGCCGGCGCCGAACCGTCCGGAGCCGGGGCGCCCGCGCCGGAACGTCCCGGTGCCCGGCCGGCAGGAGTTCCTCAGGAATCCGTCGCCTCGTCGGCGAGCTCCTCCAGGGCGCGCCAGATCTCCGTCGTCACCCGCACCGCCTCCTCCGTGTCGCCCGCCTCGCAGGCCTCGATGAGGCGCGCGTGCAGCGCGGCGGAGCGGCAGGTGCCCGGGTCGCCGAAGAGGTGGCGCTCGACCCGGCGGATCAGCGGGGTGTAGCGCGCGATGGTGGCGGCGAGGGCGTGGTTGCCGCTGGCGCCGACGAGCACGTCGTGGAGTTCGTCGTCGGCGCGCAGTGCGGCGTCGACGTCCGAGGCGCGCACGGCCGCGTCGAACCGCGCGTTGGCCTCGCGCATGGCGCGGATGCCCTCGGGTCCGAGCAGCGGCACGGCGGTGCGGGCGGCGAGTTCGTGCATGACCCGCACGACGGAGGCGGCGTCCCGTACGACCCGGCTGACCAGGCGGGTGACGCGGGTGTAGCTCTGCGGCTTGGTCTCGACGAGCCCTTCGTCGCCGAGCCGGGCCAGGGCCTCGCGCACGGGTGCGCGCGAGAGGCCGAGCCGCTCGGCGAGTTCGCTGTCCTTGACCACGGAACCGGGCCGGAGTTCGCCGCGCACGATGGCCTCGCGCAGCGTCTCGTACGCCCGGTCACGCAGCAGGGTCCGGCCCACGGGCCGTAACACGTCCACGTCCATGGGCTGACATGTTAGGTGTCAGTCCATGGACGGCACCAGGCTCCGTGGGGTCAGCGGCGGGGCTGGCGGCGCCAGGGGCCGGTGATCGCGACCATGATGCCCGGATTCTGGATGCATGCGAAGAGGGTGTCGCCGTCCGGCGAGAAGACGACGCCGGCGAACTCGCTGTCGTTGAGGTCGTTGCGGGCGATCGGGTAGGTGCGGCCGCTCTCGGTGGCGCCGAAGAGGTGCTGGACGCCCTCGCCGTCCTCGGCGATGACGAGACCACCGTACGGGGAGACGGTGATGTTGTCGGGGCCGTCGTAGGCGCCGTCCTGGTCGGGGGCGGTGTTGACGCCCAGCAGCACCTTGAGGGTGAGGGTGCGGCGCTTGGGGTCGTAGAACCAGACCTGGCCGTCGTGCGGGGTGCCGGGGCTCTCCTCACGGGCGTACGAGGAGACGACGTAGGCGCCGCCGTCGGCCCACCACATGCCCTCCAGCTTGCGGGCGCGGGTGATCTCGCCGGCGCCGAACTGCTTGCGGACGGGGGTGGTGCGGGCGTCGCGGTCCGGGACGTCGACCCAGTCGACGCCGTAGACGGTGCCGATCCTCGCCGCGCGCGAGAGGTCGTCGACGAACCGGCCCGCCGAGTCGTAGCACCGGGGCGCCTGGAGGCGGCCGGCGTCGTCGGCGAGGGTCGCGAGCCGGCCGCGGCCGTGCTCGAAGCCCTGCGGCGGGACCCAGCGGTAGAGCAGGCCGTTGGGGCCGGAGGCGTCCTCGGTGAGGTAGGCGTGGCCGCGCCTGGGGTCGATGACGACGGCCTCGTGGTCGTAGCGGCCGAAGGCCTTGATCGGCTCGGGGTCGCAGTTGGCGCCGCGGTCGTGCGGGTCGACCTCGAAGACGTAACCGTGGTCCTTCGTCATGCCGTTGACACCGGCGCGGTCGGAGTTCTCCTCGCAGGTGAGCCAGGTGCCCCAGGAGGTGCGGCCGCCCGCGCAGTTGGTGGAGGTGCCGGCGATGCCGACGAACTCGACGACGGTGCCGTCGCGGTGCACCTCGACGACGGTGCAGCCGCCGGAGGCCGCCGGGTCGTAGACCAGGCCCTCGGTGAGCGGCACCGGGTGGGTCCACCGGGAGCGGGGGCCCTTGAGCTCGTGGTTGTTCACCAGGTACGTGGTGCCGCGCGGGCCCGCGAAGGTGCCGGTGCCGTCGTGCTTCTCGGGCGTGAACTCGCCGGACTCCAGGCGGGTGACGCCGCTGTGGGTGATGACGCGGTAGGTGAAGCCCTCGGGCAGGGCGAGGATGCCGTTCGGGTCGGCGAGCAGGGGCCCGTAGCCGAGGCGGTGTCCGTGGCCGTCGCCGTGGCCGTACGCCTCCTCGTGGTCGTCCGCGGCGAGCGCCTGCGGGGCGGTGGCGAGCGCGCCGACGGCGCCGGTGAGCGCGAGGCCGGCGCCGGTGGCGGCGGACTGCTTGGCGAACTCTCTGCGGTTGAGGGACATGACGGTCTTCTCCCTGTCGTCACCCGGTGTCGGCGACACGCTGGCGCCCGCGTATAAACGGCGGTTGAACAGAAAGGCGATGCCCCATGAACCTGCCCGCCCGTGGTCGGAGCGTCCTCGTCAGCGGTGCCTCGCGCGGTCTGGGCCGCGCGGTGGCCCGGGCCTTCGCGGCCAACGGCGACCGGGTGGCCGTGCACTACGGCTCGCGCGCCGAGGAGGCCCACGAGACCCTGGCCTCGCTCGAAGGCACCGGCCACGCCCTCGTCCGCGGCGACCTCGCCGATCCCGCGCAGGCCGCGCGGGTCGTGACCGAGGCGGCGGAGGCCCTCGGCGGCGCGGACAGCCCCGACAGCCCCATCGACGTTCTGGTCAACAACGCGGCCGTGAACCTGCCGCACCCGCCGGCGACGACGCCGTACGAGGAGTGGGTGGAGCTGTGGCAGCGCCACGTCTCGGTGAACCTGCTGGGCACGGCGTACCTCAGCCGGCTGGCCGCGGGCCGGATGATCGCGGCCGGCACCCCCGGCCGGATCGTCAACATCGGCTCCCGCGGCGCCTTCCGCGGCGAGCCGGACCACCCGGCCTACGGCGCGACGAAGGCCGCCGTCCACGCCCTCGGCCAGTCCCTCGCCGTGGCGCTCGCGCCCCACGGCATCGCGGTGGCGTCCGTCGCCCCCGGCTTCTTCAGCACGGAGCGGGTCGCGCCCCGGCTCACCGGCCCCGAGGCCGATTCCATCCGCGCCCAGAGCCCCTTCGGCCGGGTGGCGACCCCGGAGGAGATCGCGGCCGCGGTCCTCTGGCTCGCCTCTCCCGAGGCCGAGTGGGCCTCGGGCACGGTCCTGGACCTCAACGGGGCTTCGTACCTGCGCACCTGACCGGGCGCCCGGACGGCCGGCGCGCCCCCAGGCCCGGGGTCAGGTGCGGGACCTCGCCTTGAAGGCGGCCTTGCGGGCCTCCTTCGCCGAGGGCTTGTCGCGGTGCAGGCGGCCCATGGCGTCGAGCACGTCGGCCGTGGCCGGGTGGTCGACGCGCCAGGCGGCCTCGAAGAAGCCGCCGTGCCCGCCGGTCAGGCCCTCGATGAGGTCCTGGAGTTCCTCCGGGTCGCCGTCGGCGTCGAGGTGCGCCGCGATGGTGTCCACGGCCAGCCAGAAGATCATCGACTCCGGCGGCGCCGGGATGTCGGCCGCGCCCCGCTCGGCGAGCCAGACCCGGGCCAGGCCGCCGAGCTCGCGGTCGTCCAGCACCTCCCGTACGGCCGGTTCGGCGTCCGCGCCGACGAGGGAGAGCGCCTGCTGGGCGTGCAGGCGGCGCAGCGGGGCGCCGGCGTCGCCGCCCCGCGCGGCGGCGAGCAGTTCGCGCGCCGCGTCCTGGGCGGCGCGGCCTGCGATCCAGCCGGCCGTCTCGGCGCGCGCGGCCTCCTGCGGGTAGTGCGCGATGCCGTCGAGGAGCACGTCGGCGCCCTTGTCGGCGAGTTCGCCGACGGCGGGCGCGGTGAGCCCGGCCTCGAGCATGCGGGCCCGGATCGCGTAGAGGCCGAGCGGCGTGAGCCGCACCATGCCGTACCGGCTGACGTCCTCCTCGTCGAAGGGCTCGGCGGCCGACTCCCCGCCGGCTCCGCCCTCGGCGCCCTCCTCGATCATCAGGGCCTCGTCGACGGGCTCGTACGCGACGAGCCCGACCGGTTCGAGGATCCGGAACTGCTCGTCGAGCCGCATCATCGCGTCGGAGACCTGTTCCAGGACGGCGTCGGTGGGCTCGCCCATGTCCTCGGGCACGACCATCGACGCGGCGAGCGCGGGCAGCGGCACCGGGCCCTCGCCCGCCCCGCCCTCGCTGACGGTCAGCAGGTAGAGGTTGCCGAGGACGCCCTCCAGGAACTCGGCCTCGCCCTCCGGGTCCCAGTCCAGGGCCTCGAAGTCGATCGTGCCGTCCTCGCCGACCAGCGCTTCGAGGTCGTCGACGTACGGTGCGGTGGCGTCGGCGAAGACGGTGTCGAAGGCGTCGAGCCAGATCGCCAGGACGTCCTGGGGCGAACCGCCGGTGAGCAGCGCCAGGTTCTCGCCGGGCCGCGCGGTGCCGGTCTCGTCACCGGCCTCGTCCCCGGTCCCGCCCGCGGCACCTACCGTGCCGGCCGCCTCGGCCCCGTCGGCGTCCTCCGTCTCCTCCGGGTCCTCCACCTCGACCAGGCCCGTGTCGACGGCCACCCGCCACGCCTCGCTCGCGTACGCCTCGCCGTCCTCGTCGTCCGCGAGGCCGAGGACCTCGGCGGCGGCGGGCAGCTGCTCGTCGACGAGTTCGCCGCCCGCGCCCACCCGGGTCTCGGGGCCGGCCCAGCGGGCCAGCCGCACGGCGCGGGTGAGGAGGGGGGCGGCCAGGGCGTCCCGCGCCAGCTCCGCGTCCGAGCGCAGCCGAACGGGGGGAAGGGTCGGGCGGTCCGGTGCCATCTCGGGTGTTCTCCTCGGCGGGGCGACGGTTGACTGCTTCGGGGGCCTTCAGCGTAGACGCATTCGGGGGGCCGTCTGTCGGTTCACACAGGCGTCAGCCTTCGTACACCCGTCAACCCTTGACAAGTGCGCCCTCGGCCAACGAAATTGACGCGCGTAGATCGTTCGATCGAATGTCCAAACCCTCACGGAGTCCCTTGATGTCTTCCTCCATACCGAGATCCGCGGCCGTCGCCGCCGTCGTCTCCGCCGCTCTCGCCGCCGGTCTGGTGAGCGGCGCGTCCGCCTCCGCCGACGAGGCGACCGCCACCGGGACCGCAGCCGCGACCACCGCGGCGGCCTCCGTCCGGATCCACGACATCCAGGGCACCACCCGGGTCTCGCCGCTGGTCGGCAAGCAGGTCACCGGTGTCACGGGCGTCGTCACGGCCGTGCGCACCTACGGCTCGCGCGGCTTCTGGATCCAGGACCCGCAGGCCGACGACAACCCGGCCACCAGCGAGGGAATCTTCGTCTTCACCAGCTCCGTCCCGACGGTCGCGGTCGGCGACTCGGTGAGCGTCAACGGCACGGTCACCGAGTACGTGCCGGGCGGCCTGAACTCCGGCAACCAGTCGCTGACCCAGCTCTCCAAGCCGGCGGTCACCGTCCTGTCCAAGGGCAACCAGGTCCCGGCCCCCGTGACCGTCTGGGCCGGTTCCGTCCCGGACGCGTACACCCCCGCGGGCGACCCGGCGGCCGGCGGCTCGATCAACGGGCTCACCCTGCACCCGGAGACCTACGCCCTGGACTACTACGAGTCCCTGGAGGGCACCAACGTCCGCATCGGCTCCTCGCGCGTGGTCGGCGCCACCGACCCGTACCACGAGCTGTGGGTGACGGTGAAGCCGTTCGAGAACGACAACAGCCGCGGCGGCACGGTCTACGGTTCGTACGACTCCCAGAACACCGGGCGGCTCCAGATCCAGCAGCTCGCCCCGGTCGCCCAGCAGCCCTTCCCCAAGGCGAACGTCGGTGACTGGCTGGCCGGCACCACCGAGGGCCCGCTGGACTTCAACCAGTTCGGCGGCTACACGCTGGTCGCCAACAAGCTGGGCGAGCACGTGGACCTCGGCCTGGAGCGGGAGGTGACCGAGAAGCAGCACAAGAACGAGCTGGCGGTCGCCACGTACAACGTCGAGAACCTCGACCCGAGCGACCCGCAGGAGAAGTTCGACGCGCTCGCCAAGGCGGTCGTCGAGAACCTCGCCTCGCCCGACATCGTCGCCCTGGAGGAGATCCAGGACGACAACGGCGCCAAGAACGACGGCACGGTGACGGCCGGCGAGACGCTGAAGAAGTTCACCGCGGCGATCACCGCGGCCGGCGGCCCGGCGTACGAGTGGCGCTCGATCGACCCGCAGAACGGGAAGGACGGCGGCGAGCCCGGCGGCAACATCCGTCAGGTCTTCCTCTTCAACCCCGAGCGGGTCTCCTTCGTCGACCGCGCGGGCGGCGACGCGACCACCGCGACCGCGGTCACCGGCAGCAAGGGCGACGCCCATCTGACCCTCTCCCCCGGCCGGATCGACCCGGCGAACGCCGCGTGGGAGAACAGCCGCAAGCCGCTCGCGGGCGAGTTCCGCTTCCGCGGCCGCACGGTCATCGTGGTCGCCAACCACTTCGGCTCCAAGGGCGGCGACGAGTCGATCGTCTCGCACCACCAGCCGCCGGCCCGTTCCTCCGAGGCCAAGCGACTGCTCCAGGCGCAGGCGGTCAACGCCTTCGTGAAGGACGTCATCGCCCTGGACAAGCAGGCCGACGTGCTCGTCCTCGGCGACATCAACGACTTCGAGTTCTCCGGCACGACGCAGGCGCTGACCGACGGCGGCGCGCTGTTCCCGGCCGTGAAGTCGCTGCCGGCCGAGGAGCGCTACTCGTACGTCTACCAGGGCAACAGCCAGGTCCTCGACCAGATCCTGACCAGCCCCGGCGTGCACCACTTCGAGTACGACAGCGTGCACGTCAACGCGGAGTTCGCGGACCAGAACAGCGACCACGACCCGCAGGTGCTGCGCTTCCGCCCGTGATCAACGGGTAGGCACGGGTGTGCGAGACTGCGGCCGTGCTGCTGCGTCCCGCCACCCGTGCCGACCTGCCCGCCGTCCTGGCCCTCCTCGCCGACGAGGAGCGCGTGGTCGACCCGGCCTCGGTGACCGTGACCGCCGCCTACGAGCGCGCGTTCGCGGACATCGAGGCCGACCCGCGCAACGAGATGCTGGTGCTGGTCGACGACTCGGCCGGCGGCCCGGTCGTCGGCTGCCTCCAGGCCACGTACATCCCGGGCCTCGGCAAGGGCGGCGCCGAGCGGGCCCTGATCGAGGCGGTGCGGATCAGGGCCGACCGGCGCGGCGGCGGTCTCGGCCGCGAGCTGATGTCCCGGGCCGTCGCGCGGGCCCGCGCCCGCGGCTGCGCGCTCGTCCAGCTGACCAGCAACAAGTCCCGGACCGACGCCCACCGCTTCTACGCGTCGCTGGGCTTCGCCCGCAGCCACGACGGGTTCAAGCTGACCCTCTGAGCGGCTCAGCCGAGCAGGTGCCCGCCGCCGTCCACGAGCAGCACCTCACCCGTGATGTACGAGGCCTTCGCCAGGTCGTGGACGGCCTCCGCGATGTCCTCGGGCCGGCCCACCCGGCGCAGCGGCACGACCGACGCCACGTGCTCCTTGGCGGCGTCCGCGCCCTCGACGCCGTCGAACCAGGGCGTGTCGACGAGCCCGGGCGCGACCGCGTTGACCCGCACCTCGGGGCCGAGGGTCTTGGCGAGCAGCTTGGTCATGTGGTTCACGGCCGCCTTGGTCACCGCGTACGGGATGGAGCTGCCGCCGGGCCGGACGCCCGCCTGGGAGGAGATGTTGACGATCGCGCCGCGGCTCTCGCGCAGGTGCGGGACGGCGGCGGTGACGGTCTGCCAGACGCCGATGACGTTGACGTCGTAGAGGAGCCGCCAGACGTCGGGGGAGGCGGCGGCGAAGTCGTCGTGCGGGATGAACCTCGTCGTCCCGGCGCTGTTGACGAGGAGGTCGAGGCGGCCGAAGTGCGCCACGGTGTCCGCGACGAGCCGGGCGGCCTGGGTCTCGTCGGAGACGTCGGCCTGGAGGTAGTGGGCGCCGGGGAGTTCGGCGGCGAGCTTCTCCCCCGCCTCGACGGAGCGGGCGGAGTTGACGACGACCCGGTAGCCGGCGGCCGCGAGGCGGCGGGCGACGGCGGCCCCGATGCCGGAGGACGAGCCCGTGACGAGGGCGACACGCTGTTCACTCATGTGCTGATTCCTTCTGGACGACCTCCTGTCGCGCAGGGCGATCATGCCAGAGACGCGGGACGGCCCGCCGTCCCTTGGCGGGGCGGCGGGCCGTTCGCGGCGCACGGGGATCAGTTGTGGCTGTGCAGGATCTCGTTGAGACCGCCCCAGACCGCGTTGTTCGGGCGGGCCTCGACGGCGCCGGTGACCGAGTTGCGGCGGAAGAGGATGTTCGAGGCGCCGGAGAGGTCGCGGGCCTTGACGATCTCGCCGTCGGGCATGGTGACCCGGGTGCCGGCGGTGACGTAGAGACCGGCCTCGACGACGCACTCGTCGCCGAGCGCGATGCCGACGCCCGCCTCGGCGCCGATGAGGCAGCGCTCGCCGATCGAGATGACGACGTTGCCGCCGCCGGACAGGGTGCCCATGGTGGAGGCGCCGCCGCCGATGTCGGAGCCGTCGCCGATGACGACACCGGCGGAGATGCGGCCCTCGACCATGGAGGTGCCGAGGGTGCCGGCGTTGAAGTTGACGAAGCCCTCGTGCATGACGGTGGTGCCGGCGGCCAGGTGGGCGCCGAGGCGGACGCGGTCGGCGTCGGCGATGCGGACGCCGGCGGGCACGACGTAGTCGGTCATGCGGGGGAACTTGTCGATCGAGGTGACCTGGAGGTGCAGGCCCTCGGCGCGGGCGTTGAGCCGCACCTTCTCGATGTCGTCGACGGCGACCGGGCCGAGCGAGGTCCAGGCGACGTTGGCGAGGTGGCCGAAGATGCCGTCCAGGCTCTGGCCGTGCGGCTTGACCAGGCGGTGGCTGAGCAGGTGGAGCCGCAGGTAGACGTCGTGGGCGTCGAGCGGCTTGTCGTCGAGCGAGGCGATGACGGTGCGCACGGCGACCACCTCGACACCGCGGCGGGCGTCCACGCCGAGGGCCTTGGCGGCGCCCTCGCCGAGGGCGTTGACGGCCGCGTCGGCGTCGAGGCGCTCGGTGCCGGCGTGGCCGGGGGCGTCGGTCAGCTCGGGGGCGGGGAACCAGGTGTCGAGAACGGTGCCGTCGCCGGCGATGGTGGCGAGGCCGGCGGCGACGGCGCCGGTGGTGCGAGGAGCAGTGGTCATGACGGAAAACCTAACGGTCGGGCCCCCGCGCGGGCCAACCGGTCTCAGGTGTCGGTCCGCCGCCCTGGCGGTTCGGACGAGCCCGCGGGCCGGGGTTTCGGGCCTTCGTTCAGGAGCCGGGCGAGCATCTCGCGCGCGTACTCCTCGTCGTACCGGCCGCCGGTGAGCAGGACCTGGAGGCAGATGCCGTCCATCAGGGCGACGACGCCCCGGGCGGTGGCCGGGTCGGTGCGCGCGGCGAGCACGCTGCCGACGTCCTCGGCCCACTCGGCGGCGACGGGCCGCAGGGCGGGGCGGCGCAGGGCGGCGAGGTAGAGCTCGTACTCCAGCTCCACGCCGCTGCGCTCGCCGCCGATCCACGTGCCCATGAGCCGGGCGAGGACGGCGGCGAGGTCGGTGGCGGGGTCGGCGAGCTCGGGGCTCTCGCGCAGGGCGCGCCCGAAGTTGTCGTTGGCCTTGCGCAGGGCGGCGACGAGGAGTTCGTCGAGGGAGGCGAAGTGGTACGTGGTGGAGCCGAGCGGCACGTCGGCCTCGGCGGCGACGGTGCGGTGGCTCAGTCCGGCGATGCCGCCGCGGCCGACGACGCGGAGGGCGGCCTCGACGATCCGCTCGCGCCGCCCCGGGTCGTGGCGGCGGGGGCGGGGGCCCGCGGGGGCGGGGGGCATCAGTGCCCGCCGCCGAGGTTGAGGACGGTGACGCCGGCGATGATCAGGACGATTCCGGCGATCTTGGCGAGGGTCATGGACTCTCCGAGGAAGAGGGCGCCGATGGCGGCGACGGCCGCGGTGCCGATGCCGGACCAGATGGCGTAGGCGGTGCCGACCTCGAGGGTCTTGAGCGCCCTGGAGAGCAGCGCGAAGGCGAGCAGATAGCCGGCGCCGGTGATCAGCGAGGGGACCAGCCGGGAGAAGCCCTCGCTGTACTTCATCGAGGTGGTGGCGACGATCTCGGCCGCTATGGCCCCCGCGAGCAGTCCGTATCCCATGGGGGCGAGGGTACACATCGTTGCGTACGCCCGTACACAACGGCAGCCGATACGGTGTGCGCATGACATACCCTTCGGGGCCGTACGGATACGGGTACGGCTACGCTCCTCCGCCGCCTCCGCCGAAGCCCGGCGTGATACCCCTGGCCCCGCTGGGCCTCGGCGCCATCCTGAACGGCGTCTTCAGCACGTACGGGCGCTACTGGAAGTCGCTGGTCGGCACGGCGCTGCTCGCCTACACGGCCGCGACGGTGCTGATGGGCGGGGCACTCGCGCTCGGCTGGGTGGCCGTCGGCGACGACCTGAACCGGCTGGACGCCATGCCCGCCGGTGAATCCGCCGACTTCGACGACCTGCGGCCGCTGATCGTCGCCTTCGTCTGCGTGTGGCTCGTGGCCATGGCCGGCTGGATCGTCGCCAGCGGCCTCGTCTACGCCGCCGTCCCGGCGGTCCTGCAGGAAGCCGTCCTCGGTCGGCCCATGGGCTTCGGCGCCACGTGGCGCCGCGCCTGGTCCCGCCTGGGCTCCGTGATCGGCTCGCTGTTCCTGTCGACGCTCGCCGTGATCCTGCCGATGGTCCTCGTCTTCGTCGGCTTCGGCCTGGTGATCGCGGGCCTGATCGCGGGCATCGCCGCCTCCGAGAGCGGCTCGGGCGACGACGGCGCGGGCATGGCCGTGGCGGGTCTGCTGTTCTTCCTCGCCACCTTCGCGACCATGCCCCTCGTCGTGTGGCTCTGGGTCAAGTACAGCCTGGCCCCGGCGGCCGCCGTCATCGAGCACCAGGGCCCGCTGGGCTCGCTGCGCCGCTCCTCGGCCCTGGTCCGCGGCTCCTGGTGGCGGATCTTCGGCATCACGATCCTCGTCGGCATGATGGTCGGCGTGGTGAGCATGGTGATCCAGCAGATCGTGTCCTTCGCCGGCATGGTGCCCATGTCGGTCTACGACCCCGGCGACAACCCGACGCCGGGCGACGTGATCGCGGTCTTCGGCGGCGTCATGATCCTCGTCACCGCCGCCCAGCTGATCACCCAGGCGGTCTTCGCCCCGTTCCTCCCCCTGGTCTCGGGCCTCCTCTACGTCGACCAGCGCATCCGCAAGGAGAACCTGGCCCCGGTCCTGGCCCAGACGGCCGCGACGCCCTACTGAGCCGACGCCGGCGGACGCATCCGCGGGACTCCACGGACTCCGCGGACTCCCGCGGACGCGCGAAGGGCCGCACCCCCGAGGGGTGCGGCCCTTCCGCATGCCGTCGCTGCCGTCAGACGTTGAAGCCCAGCGCGCGCAGCTGCTCGCGGCCGTCGTCCGTGATCTTGTCCGGGCCCCACGGCGGCATCCAGACCCAGTTGATCTTCAGCTCGTTGACGATGCCGTCGGTGGCGGCCTTCGCCTGGTCCTCGATCACGTCGGTCAGCGGACAGGCCGCCGACGTCAGGGTCATGTCCAGCGTCGCGACGTTGGAGTCGTCGATGTGGATTCCGTAGATCAGGCCCAGGTTGACCACGTCGATGCCCAGCTCGGGGTCGACGACGTCGTACAGCGCCTCGCGGATCTCTTCCTCGGAGGCCGGCTTCATCGTGGCCTCGGCGTTCTCGGTCATGCCGACTTCCTCTCAGCGCCGTCACCCAGAGCCTGGGCGGTCGCGTCCTTCCACGCCATCCAGCTCAGCAGCGCGCACTTCACCCGGGCCGGGTACTTCGAGACACCGGCGAACGCGACCGCGTCCTCCAGGATCTCCTCCATCGCGTCGTCCGGCTCGATCTGGCCCTTGGACTGCATCAGCTCCAGGAAGGTGCCCTGGATCTTCTGCGCCTCGTCCAGCTCCTTGCCGACGAGCAGCTCGTTGAGCACGGACGCCGAGGCCTGGCTGATGGAGCAGCCCTGGCCCTCGTACGACACGTCCTCGATGCGCGAGCCGTCGTACTTCACGCGGAGCGTGATCTCGTCACCGCAGGTCGGGTTGACGTGGTGCACCTCGGCGTCGCCGTCCCGGAGACCACGACCATGCGGGTGCTTGTAGTGGTCCAGGATGACGTCCTGGTACATCGAATCCAGCTTCACGAGCCGTCCCCTAGCCGAAGAAGTTCCGTACGTGCTCCAGTCCCTCGACCAGGGCGTCGACCTCGGCCGGGGTGGAGTACAGATAGAACGACGCTCGCGTGGTCGCAGGAATTCCGTAGCGCAGGCAGACCGGGCGCGCGCAGTGGTGGCCGACGCGGACCGCGATGCCCTGCTCGTCGAGGACCTGGCCCACGTCGTGCGGGTGGATGTCGCCGAGCGTGAAGGAGATCGCGGCGCCGCGGTCCTCGGCCGTGGTCGGGCCGATGATCCGCAGGTCCGGCACCTCCTGGAGGCGGCGGACGGCGTACTCGGTGATCGCGTGCTCGTGGCGCGCGATGTTCTCCATGCCGATCGCCGACAGGTAGTCCACGGCCGCGCCGAGGCCGACGGCCTGGGCGATCGGGGGCGTACCCGCCTCGAACTTGTGCGGGGCCGGCGCGTAGGTGGAGGAGTGCATCGAGACGGTCTCGATCATCTCGCCGCCACCGAGGAACGGCGGCAGGTCCTCCAGGAGCTCCTGCCGTCCCCACAGCACGCCGATGCCGGTCGGGCCGCACATCTTGTGGCCGGTGAAGGCCACGAAGTCGGCCTGCAGCGCCTGCACGTCGAGCACCATGTGCGGGGCCGCCTGGGAGGCGTCGATGCACACGAGCGCACCGACCTCCTGGGCACGACGGATGATCGTCTCCACCGGGTTGAACGTGCCGAGCAGGTTCGACACCAAGGTGAAGGAGACGATCTTCGTCTTCTCGGTGATGAGCTCCTCGATGTTGGACAGGTCGAGCCTGCCCTCGTCGGTGAGCCCGAACCACTTCAGCTTCGCGCCGGTGCGCTGCGCGAGCAGCTGCCACGGCACGATGTTGGAGTGGTGCTCCATCTCCGTGATGACGATCTCGGTCTCGTGGTCCACGCGGTAGGGCTCGTCGGCCCAGCCCAGCATGTTGGCCACGAGGTTGAGCGACTCGGAGGCGTTCTTGGTGAAGATCACCTCGTCGCGGCTCGGCGCGTTGATGAAGGCGGCGACCTTGTCGCGGGCGCCCTCGTACAGCGCGGTGGCCTCCTCGGCGACCGTGTAGACCCCGCGGTGGACGTTGGCGTTGTGCCGCTCGTAGTAGGCGTTGAGCGCGTCGAGCACCTGGCGCGGCTTCTGCGAGGTCGCCGCGGAGTCCAGGTACACGATCTTCTTGCCGTCGTGGACCACGCGATCCAGGAGCGGGAAGTCCTTGCGGATCGCCTCGGTGTCGAGGAGGCCGGTCAGCCCCTGATGGGCGGAAGTCACGCGGATGCGCCACCCTTCACGTACTTGTCGTAGCCCTCGTTCTCCAGCTGGTCGGCGAGCTCGGCGCCGCCGGACTCGACGATGCGGCCGTTCGCGAAGACGTGCACGAAGTCGGGCTTGATGTAGCGGAGGATCCGCGTGTAGTGCGTGATCAGCAGGGTGCCGACCTCACCGGTCTCACGGACGCGGTTGACGCCCTCGGAGACGATGCGAAGGGCGTCGACGTCGAGGCCGGAGTCGGTCTCGTCGAGGATCGCGATCTTCGGCTTGAGCAGCTCGAGCTGGAGGATCTCGTGGCGCTTCTTCTCACCGCCGGAGAAGCCCTCGTTGACGTTGCGCTCGGCGAAGGCCGGGTCCATCTGGAGCTTCTCCATGGCCTCCTTGACCTCCTTCACCCAGGTGCGCAGCTTGGGCGCCTCGCCGCGGACGGCGGTGGCGGAGGTGCGCAGGAAGTTGGAGACCGAGACGCCGGGGACCTCGACCGGGTACTGCATGGCCAGGAAGACGCCGGCGCGGGCGCGCTCGTCGACCGACATCTCCAGGACGTCCTCGCCGTCGAGGGTGACGGTGCCGCCGGTGACCGTGTACTTCGGGTGGCCGGCCAGCGAGTACGCCAGGGTCGACTTGCCGGAGCCGTTCGGGCCCATGACGGCGTGGGTCTCGCCCTGCTTGATGGTCAGGTCGACACCCTTGAGGATCTCACGCGGACCGTTCTCGGCCTCGACGGAGACGTGCAGGTCGTGGATTTCAAGCGTTGCCATGGGTGACTCAGGACTCCTGGGTGACGGAGACGAGCACATCGTCCCCTTCGATCTTTACGGGGTATACGGGGACGGGGCGCGTCGCGGGAAGGCCGGACGGCTTGCCGGTGCGGAGGTCGAACGCGGATCCGTGCAGCCAGCACTCGATCTGGCAGTCCTCGACCTCGCCCTCCGAGAGGGAGACGTTGGCGTGCGAGCAGATGTCGTGGATCGCGAACACCTCGCCCTCGGTCTGGACGAGGGACACCGGCGTGCCGTCGAGTTCCACCCGCTTCGGGGTGTCCTCCTCCAGCTCGCTCAGCGCACAGGCGCGGACGAAGGCCATCAGACGGACGCCTCCAGCTCGGCCTCGATCTTGGCGATGAGGCGCTCCTCGACGTCCGGCAGACCGATCTGCTGGACCAGCTCGGCGAAGAAGCCGCGGACGACGAGGCGGCGGGCCTCGGCCTCCGGGATGCCGCGGGCCATCAGGTAGAAGAGCTGCTCGTCGTCGAAGCGGCCGGTGGCGGAGGCGTGGCCGGCGCCGGCGATCTCGCCGGTCTCGATCTCTAGGTTCGGCACGGAGTCGACCCGGGCGCCGTCGGTGAGGACCAGGTTCCGGTTGAGCTCGTAGGTGTCGGTGCCCTCGGCCTTGGCCTCGATGAGGACGTCGCCGATCCAGACCGCGTGGGCGTCCTGGCCCTGCAGCGCGCCCTTGTAGGCCACGTTGGACTTGCAGTGCGGCACGTTGTGGGTGACCAGGAGGCGGTGCTCCTGGTGCTGGCCGGCGTCGGTGAAGTAGAGGCCGAAGAGCTCGGCCTCGCCGCCGGGAGCCGCGTACGTCACGCGCGGGTGGATGCGGACGACGTCGCCGCCGAAGGTCACGACGACGGACTTGAAGGAGGCGTCGCGGCCGACCAGCGCGTTGTGCTGGGCGACGTGGACGGCCTTCTCGTCCCAGTCCTGGACGGAGACGACGGTGAGCTTGGCGCCGTCGCCGAGCACGTAGTCGACGTTGGCGGCGAGCACCGCGTCACCGGTGTGGTCGAGGACGACGACGGCCTCGGCGAAGGCGCCGAGTTCGATCACCTGGTGGCCGAAGGCGACCCCGCCCTCGCCGTGCACGGCGATGCGGATCGGCTCGGTGAGCACGGCCTCCTTGGCGACGGTGACGACCGAGGCCTTCTCGAAGGAGGTGTACGCCTGGGCGGCGACCCGGTCGACCGGCGTGCCGGCCTTGCCGAGGCGCGCGTCGTCGCGGCCCACGGTCTCCACGGTGACGCCCTCGGGGGCCTCGATCTCCACGCGGACGCCCTCGCCGGTGGCGACGGCGGTGCCGTCGTGCAGGCCGCGGAGCCGCTCCAGCGGGGTGAAGCGCCACTCCTCCTCGCGGCCGTGCGGGACGGGGAAGTCCGCGACGTCGAAGGACGGCGGGGCGCTCATGCGCGTGGCGACGGTGGACTCGGCGGCCACCGCGATCGAGCCCGCGGTGGTGGAGCCCGCGGGGATGTTCTGAGCCTCAGCCATGGCTGTCGTGTTGCTCTCTTCCTGCGTCAAAAGAAATCAGTGCTGCGGTACGGGTGGGGCGGGGCGAGGCCTGAAGGCCTTAGCCGACCGCGCCTTCCATCTGCAGCTCGATCAGCCGGTTGAGCTCCAGCGCGTACTCCATCGGCAGCTCCTTCGCGATGGGCTCGACGAAGCCGCGGACGATCATGGCCATCGCCTCGAACTCGGTGAGGCCGCGGCTCATCAGGTAGAAGAGCTGGTCCTCGGAGACCTTGGAGACGGTGGCCTCGTGGCCCATGGACACGTCGTCCTCACGGACGTCCACGTAGGGGTACGTGTCCGAGCGGGAGATCGTGTCGACGAGCAGCGCGTCGCACAGCACGTTCGACTTGGCGCCCGGGGCACCCTCGCCGATCTCGATGAGACCGCGGTAGGAGGTGCGGCCGCCGCCTCGCGCCACCGACTTGGAGACGATGTTGGAGGAGGTGTTCGGGGCCATGTGGACCATCTTGGCGCCGGCGTCCTGGTGCTGGCCCTCGCCCGCGAAGGCGATGGACAGGGTCTCGCCCTTGGCGTGCTCGCCCATCAGGTAGACGGCCGGGTACTTCATGGTGACCTTGGAGCCGATGTTGCCGTCGACCCACTCCATGGTGGCGCCCTCGTAAGCGACGGCGCGCTTGGTCACCAGGTTGTAGACGTTGTTCGACCAGTTCTGGATGGTCGTGTAGCGGCAGCGGCCGCCCTTCTTGACGATGATCTCGACCACGGCGCTGTGCAGCGAGTCCGAGGAGTAGATCGGGGCGGTGCAGCCCTCGACGTAGTGGACGTAGGCGTCCTCGTCGACGATGATCAGCGTCCGCTCGAACTGGCCCATGTTCTCCGTGTTGATGCGGAAGTAGGCCTGGAGCGGGATCTCGACGTGCACGCCCTTCGGCACGTAGATGAAGGAGCCGCCCGACCACACGGCGGTGTTCAGGGAGGCGAACTTGTTATCGCCGACCGGGATGACGGTGCCGAAGTACTCCTTGAAGAGCTCCTCGTGCTCCTTCAGCGCGGTGTCGGTGTCGACGAAGATGACGCCCTGCTCCTCCAGGTCCTCGCGGATCTGGTGGTAGACGACCTCGGACTCGTACTGGGCGGCGACACCGGCGACGAGGCGCTGCTTCTCCGCCTCCGGGATGCCGAGCTTGTCGTACGTGTTCTTGATGTCCTCCGGCAGGTCCTCCCAGGACTCGGCCTGCTTCTCGGTGGACCGCACGAAGTACTTGATGTTGTCGAAGTCGATGCCCGACAGGTCGGAGCCCCAGGTCGGCATGGGCTTCTTGTCGAAGAGCTTCAGACCCTTGAGCCGCAGCTTCAGCATCCACTCGGGCTCGTTCTTCTTCGCGGAGATGTCGCGGACGACGTCCTCGGAGAGACCTCGCTTCGCGGCGGCACCCGCCGCGTCCGAGTCGGCCCAGCCGTACTCGTACCGACCCAGGCCCTCGAGCTCGGGGTGGCTGATCTCGGTGGTCATGCGGGGTTCCTCCCGGCCGTGCTTGCGGATGCTGTGGATGAAGTGGTCTGGGGGGCGCTGTGCGGGATGAACGTCGTGCAGACGCCGTCACCATGCGCGATGGTGGCCAGGCGCTGGACGTGGGTCCCGAGGAGGCGGGAGAAGATCTCCGTCTCCGCCTCGCACAGCTGCGGATACTGCTCGGCGACGTGGGCGACCGGGCAGTGGTGCTGGCAGAGCTGCTCGCCGACCGGCGCGTTGCGCGCAGTGGCAGCGTACCCGTCGGCGGTCAGCGCCTTGGCCAGAGCCTCGGTGCGCTGGTCGGGGTCGGCGGACTCGACGGCCACCCGGTACGCCTCGGCCTGGGCCTCGACGCGGTCGCG
Organism: Streptomyces sp. NPDC127092; assembly: GCF_042722475.1. Classification (NCBI taxonomy): domain Bacteria; kingdom Bacillati; phylum Actinomycetota; class Actinomycetes; order Kitasatosporales; family Streptomycetaceae; genus Streptomyces; species Streptomyces sp. NPDC127092. The sequence goes on along the minus strand of NZ_JBHXFE010000055.1, from coordinate 21,194 downwards.
GGCGAAGGCGGCGACGGCTGCCTCTCCCCCGGCGTTCCGCTCGATCCAGCGCAGTGCCTCGACGGCCAGCGCGTCGTAGGACTGGTCGAAGGCGTCCCGGCCGCAGTCGGTCAGCGCGAAGACCTTGGCGGGCCTGCCGCGGGTGCGGGCTCCGTAGACCCGCTTCTCGCGCGCTTCCACCACGTTGTCGGTGACCAGCGAGTCGAGGTGCCGGCGGACGGCGGCCTGGGTGAGGCCGAGCCGCTGGGCGAGATCGGCGACGGTCGAGGGCCCGTGGTCCAGGATGGAGCGCGCGACCCGGTTGCGCGTGGATCGCTCACCGGTCGCGAGTTCCTCCGTGGGAGCCTCACCGACGTTTTTCACAACGCCATTGTTGCGTAATTAATCAGGGACTGACAAGCGAGGCCGGGGCGCGCGACGGTGCCGTACGTCACGCAGGTAAGGCTTACCTGACCTGCGGAAACGATCATTCGTAGGACGAATCGCGATGCCCGTGACCAGCGGTTTCCGGCCGATCGGAGGACCCTACGGCGCGTAGATCGTCAGACCGCGGGACTCCGCCACACGGAGAAAAGTTTCCGCGTTGCGGACCGCCGCTCCGCCCGGGTCGTTGTTGAAGAAAACGAAGACGTCCGCCCGGTCCGGCCAGGTCCCGGCCAGCCGCTCCGCCCAGCTCACCAGCGCCTGGCGGCCGTACGAGGGATGCGGCCGCGCCCGGCCCTCGTGCAGCCGCAGATAACCCCAGTCCGCCGTCCGCCACAGCGGGGCCGCCGGACGGGAACCGCGGTCCGCCCAGCACAGCGTGGCTCCCCGCTCCTCCAGGACGCCGCGGACCTCCTCCGTCCACCACGACTCGTGCCGCGGCTCGACCGCCACCCTGGTCCCCTCGGGGAACCGGGCCAGCGCCGCTTCCAGCAGCCCGGGGTCGGCCCGGAGCGTCGGCGGCAGCTGGAGCAGTACGGGCCCCAGCCGGTCGCCCAGCGCCTCCGCGCGGCCCATCAGCCGCGCCACGGGCTCCTCGGGGTCCTTCAGCCGCTTGATGTGCGTGAGATAGCGGCTGGCCTTCACCGCCATGACGAAGCCCTCGGGCGTCCGCTCCCGCCAGGCCGCGAAGGTGGTCTTCTCCGGCAGCCGGTAGAAGGCGTTGTTGTTCTCGACGACCGCGAAGTTCCGGGCGTACTCCTCCAGCCAGAGCCGCTGGGGCACGTCCTCGGCGTAGAGCACGCCCCGCCAGTCCCGGTACTGCCACCCGGAGGTGCCGACGAACACCGGCATACGGTGATCCTGCCCGATTCCGGACCGTTCACCCGGCCCCGCGCCGGAGGACCACCGCGCACCTCTCTAGACTTCCCGGCATGCGAAACGAGTCCGTCGAGTCCGTGGTCCGGGTCCGGGGCCTGGTCAAGCGGTACGGGACGAAGACCGCCGTTGACGGCCTCGACCTCGACGTCCGGGCCGGGACCGTCACCGCCGTCCTCGGGCCCAACGGGGCCGGCAAGACCACCACGATCGAGAGCTGCGAGGGCTACCGGAGGCCGGACGCCGGCACCGTCCGCGTCCTCGGCCTCGACCCGGTCGCCGACGCGGCCGCCCTGCGGCCCCGGATCGGCGTGATGCTCCAGTCCGGCGGCGTCTACTCCGGCGCCCGCGCCGACGAGATGCTCCGCCACATGGCGAAGCTGCACGCCCACCCGCTCGACGTGGACGCCCTGATCGAGCGCCTCGGCCTCGGCTCCTGCGGACGCACCACCTACCGGCGGCTCTCCGGCGGCCAGCAGCAGCGGCTCTCGCTCGCCATGGCCGTCGTGGGCCGCCCCGAGCTGGTCTTCCTCGACGAGCCGACCGCCGGACTCGACCCGCAGGCCCGCCGCGCCACCTGGGACCTGGTCCGCGAGCTGCGCGCCGACGGCGTGACGGTCGTGCTGACCACCCACTTCATGAACGAGGCGGAGGAGCTCGCCGACGACGTCGCCATCGTCGACGGCGGCCGGGTCGTCGCCCAGGGCAGCCCCGAGGAGCTGTGCCGGGGCGGCGCCGAGAACACCCTGCGCTTCACGGGCCGCCCCGGCCTCGACCTCGGCTCGCTGCTGAAGGCCCTGCCCGACGGCAGCTCCGCGGCGGAACCGCTGCCCGGCACGTACCGGATCACCGGCGAGGTGGGGCCCCAGCTGCTCGCCACCGTCACCAGCTGGTGCGCGCAGCACGGTGTGATGCCCGACCGGATCTCGGTCGAACGCCACACCCTCGAAGACGTCTTTCTGGAGCTGACCGGCAAGGAGCTGAGGTCATGAACCCAGGCCGCACCGAGATCTGCCGGGGGTCCGGGGGTCGTCCCCCGGAAAAGCACAGCCTGGAGCTGACGGGCAAGGAGCTGAGGTCGTGAGCACGAACGGGACCGTGGGTACGGGGACGTACGCGCCGAGGCCCGGGGCCGCGCCCGTCGGGCGGATGATCGCCGCGCAGACCGCGCTCGAGACGCGGATGCTGCTGCGCAACGGCGAGCAGCTGCTGCTCACGGTGATCATCCCCTCCCTCCTCCTCGTGCTGTTCTCGACGGTCGACATCGTCGACACGGGCACGGCCACGGGCGCGGGCAAGGCCGTCGACTTCCTCGCCCCGGGCGTGCTCGCGCTCGCCGTGATGTCCACCGCCTTCACCGGGCAGGCCATCGCGACCGGCTTCGAGCGCCGTTACGGCGTGCTCAAGCGGCTCGGCGCCTCGCCGCTGCCGCGCTGGGCGCTGATGACCGCCAAGACGCTGTCGGTGCTCGTCACCGAGGTGCTCCAGGTGGTGCTCCTCACGGTGATCGCGCTGGCGCTCGGCTGGTCGCCGCAGGGAAGCCCGCTCGCCGTGCTCGCCCTCCTCGTCCTCGGCACCGCCGCCTTCTCCGGGCTCGGTCTGCTGATGGCCGGCACCCTGAAGGCGGAGGCCACGCTGGCGGCGGCGAACCTGGTGTTCCTGCTGCTCCTGGTCGGCGGCGGAGTGATCGTGCCGCTGGAGAAGTTCGGCGCCGCGGGCGACGTGCTCGCGCTGCTGCCGATCTCCGCGCTGTCCGACGGACTGCGCGACGTCCTTCAGGGCGGCGCCGGGATGCCGTGGGGCGACGCCCTGATCCTCGCCGTCTGGGCGGTCGTGGGGCTCGGCGCGGCGGCCCGGTTCTTCCGCTGGGAGTGACGCGCCGCGTAGTCACGGGGTGACGTTTCGGGGTGACTCGCCCCGTAACCACCCCCTCGTGAAAGCGTGCACAAGCCCCCGCCTACGATGGGGCCCGTGCAGACCCCCCTCGCCTTCATCGCCAGGCGCTGGACCCCGTCCCCCCGGACGCTCCGGCGCGCCGCGCTGTCCGCCGTCGTGATGAGCGTGCTCATCATCGTCACCGGCGGCGCGGTCCGGCTGACCGGTTCCGGACTCGGCTGCGACACGTGGCCCAAGTGCACGGAAGACAGCCTGATCGTCACGCCCGAGCAGGGCTACCGCGGCTTGATCGAGTTCGGCAACCGCATGCTGACGTACGTCCTGTCGGCGGCCGTCGGCTGGGCGATCGTCGCCGCGCGCTCGGTGAAGCCGCGCCGCCGGGGGCTCTCCCGGCTCGCCTGGGCCCAGTTCTGGATCGTGATGAGCAACGCCGTCATCGGCGGCATCACCGTGTGGATGGGCCTCAACCCGTGGACGGTGGCCGGGCACTTCCTGGCCGCGAACTCGCTCCTCACGGTGGCCGTCATCACCTGGCACCGCGCCGGTGAGGGCGACACCGCGCCGAAGCCGCGGGTCCCGCGCCCGGTGCGCAAGCTGTCCTGGGCGATCGTCCTCACCTCCGGGCTGCTCATCGTGCTCGGTACGACGGTGACCGGCGCCGGCAAGCACGCCGGCGACAGCAGCGACGTGCCGCGCATGCCGTGGGACTGGACGGACGCCGCCCACGTGCACGCGATCGCCGCCTGGGTGGTCTGCGCCCTCGCGCTCGCGATGTGGCTGGTCCTGCGCGTGGTCGACGCGCCCGACGACACCCGGGCGCGCGCCCGCGACCTGCTGATCGTGCTGGCCGCGCAGGGAGCGCTGGGCTACCTCCAGTACTTCACGGGCGTCCCTGAGGTCTTGGTCGCCGCCCACATGCTCGGCTCGTCGCTGATGTGGATCTCGGTGCTGCGGCTGGCGCTCAGCCTGCGGGAGAGGCCTCAGAGCTCCGCGCCGCTTCCCGCCCAGGCGGAACGGGCCAGCCTTTCGGCTGCGTGAGTGCCGCACGCGGCGGGGAGCAGGCCGCGCAAGGCGGCATCGGCTACCTCCAGTAGGGGCCATCCCCGCGAGGGCGTGCGGCACGCCGGCTAACGACGGTGACGGCCAGAAGTCACGCCAGCCGGTACACCCGCCGCGCGTTGCCCCCGGCGAGCAGGCCGGCGACCCGCTGGGCGTCCGTACGGGACCAGGAGCCGTCGCCGGCCCACTCGCCGAGCACCCGGGCGAGCGCCCCGCGGAAGACGCCGGCGGCCACGACGTGCAGCTCGGGCAGTCCGCGGGCGCCGCTGGAGAACAGCAGTTTGCCGAACGGCGCCAGTTCGAGGAACTCGGCGAGCACGGCGGCGGCCCGCGCGCCGGTGCGCGCGACGACCGGGCCGAGGTCGGCGTAGACGTGCGGGAAGTGGGCGGCGAGCCGCGCCGCCTGCCGGTGGTGGGGGTACTCGTGCAGCAGCACCAGATCCGTGCCGAGCCCGCCCGTGGCGGCGGCGAAGCCCGCGAGCGCGCCGGGGTCCCGGTCGCCGACGTGCAGCTGGAGCGGCCGGCCGGCGCCGACGGCGACCCACAGCAGATGGCGCAGCAGCACCGGGTCGTCGACGGCCGTGCCGGCCGCGCGCCGGGCCAGCCAGCGGCCGGCCGCACCGCGCACCTCGCCCGGACCGGGCGGTTCGGGGACGGCGGCGAGCCCGCCGCGTCGGGCGGCGGCCGAGGTGAAGGCGACGGCGCCCGCCGCGGCGCCGTGGACGGCCTCGGAGAGGTTGGCCAGGAAGGATTCGACGGTGCCGGAGGTGTCGGCGACCTGCTGGGCGAGGAGTTCGAGCCGGACGATCTCGTGCGCGGCGGCGTCCGCGGTGGCGGCCAGTTCGGCCGGCCCGGTGAGGTCGCCGGGCCATCCGGTGTCGACGAGGTACGTCGTGACGCCCGAGGCCCGCAGCAGACGCCGCCCGGTCTCCAGGACGCCGAGCTCGCGGCGCCGGGCCAGGTAGCGGGCGGGCGGACAGTGCGGTTCGAGACCGAGGAGCGGCGGGCACCAGCGCCGTACGGCGAAGCCGGTCTGGGTGTCGAAGAAGGTGGTGCCCGCGGCGGCCAGGGCGGAGCCGGGGGCGAGATGACGCTCGAAGGTGCCGAGGCCGAGCTCCGTGCGGAGCACCCCGTGGCAGTACTGGTCGACCAGGCTCGGAGTGTCGATCATTCCGGGGGCTCCCACGTCGGACGGGCTTCCACCCCTCCTAACGGGTGACCCCGCGCAAGGTTGTCGCCTCCGGCGCGCCGACGGCCTCACGCGCCGCAAGCCGTCCGGCGGGCTCCCGCCCCCCTGGCGGCCTCACACGCCGCCAGCCGTCCGGCGGCCTCCGGCGCCGCAAGTCGTGTCCGGCGGCCCCGGGTGACCGAGGCCCGTCCGGTGGTCTCAGGCGTTGGCCGGGCCGCCGAGCTGGATGCCGGCCATGCGGGTCCACTCGTACGGGCCGGTGACGACCTTGGCGGCGAACTCGCCGTCGAACTCCTCGTGCAGCGTCAGACCGGCCTTCTCGGCGGCCGCCTCCGCGATCGCGTAGGTCGGGGCCACCAGGTCGCCCCAGCCGCCGTCCGTGCCGACGAGGACGATGCGGGTGCCGGCCTGGCCGATGTGGGCGAGCTGGCCCTCTGCGCCGCCGTGCTTGCCGGCGAAGTCCTTGATCTCCTTGGCCAGCCGGGCCGCCTTGCGCTCCGCGCCCTTGTCCGCGCCCTTGGTGTCCGCCTGCTTCGTTTCTGCCATGCCAAGGATGCTACTCGGGGGTAGATCACGTGGCGACGGCCGGGGCACGTGGCGTGGGCCACGCGCCCCGGCCGTCGGCCAGGAGAGTTCCGTGCGGGAGGTCAGCGCAGGAAGGGGTCCACCGCGACCGCCACGAAGAGCAGCGAGACATAGGTGATGGACCAGTGGAACAGGCGCATCTCCTTGAGCTTCGCGCCCGTCACCTCCGCCTTGGCGCGGTTGAGGAGCGCGTGCGCCTCCCACAGCCACCAGCCGCCGGTGAGCAGCGCCACGGCGGTGTAGAACCAGCCGGTGTAGCCGAGCGGGGTGAGCAGCAGGGAGACCGCGACCATGACCCAGCTGTAGATCACGATCTGCCGGGCGACGACCTTGTTGGAGGCGAGGACCGGGAGCATCGGCACGCCCACGCGCGCGTAGTCCTCCTTCACCTTCATCGACAGCGGCCAGTAGTGCGGCGGCGTCCAGAAGAAGATGACCATGAAGAGGACGACGGCGGCCCAGGACATCGAGTTGGTGACGGAGGACCAGCCGATGAGCACCGGCATGCAGCCCGCGATGCCGCCCCAGACGATGTTCTGCGCGGTGCGGCGCTTGAGGATCATCGTGTAGACGACGACGTAGAAGAGCAGCGCGCCGAGGGAGAGCCAGGCGGACAGCCAGTTGACCAGCAGGCCGAACCAGAGGGTCGAGACGACCGCGAGGGTGAGGCCGAAGACCAGGCCCTCGCGCGGCGAGACCATGCCGGTGACCAGCGGTCGCTGCGACGTGCGGTCCATCAGCGCGTCGATGTCGCGGTCGATGTACATGTTGAGCGCGTTCGCGCCGCCCGCGGACAGGTAGCCGCCGAAGCAGGTGGCGAGGACCAGCCACAGATCGGGCACGCCCTGTTCGGCGAGGAACATCACCGGCACGGTGGTGATGAGCAGCAGCTCGATGATCCGCGGCTTGGTCAGCGCCACGAATGCCTTGACGCGGGCCCCGAACGGCCGATGGCCCCCCGGGCTGGGAGTCAAGACGACCCCTGCGGGTCGGGACTCGACGGCCGTCACGCACACCCCTGACAGAGAAATTCCCAGCAAGCTCCCCGGATGAAGACGGGGTGAAGACTTGCGCGTACCACGCCACTGTAGACGTTGCCCATACGCCGATCTTCGCGGGGGTGGGGTCGTGTTGGCGGGGCTCACCCGAGGGTGCGTCCCAAGGGGTGGACACGGGCCGCGCACCGGCTCGGGAGGCGAACTCCCACGGGCGGCGGCAGTCTTGCTGTGTGCGCTCATTTGAGGGGCGTGGGCCCGAAAAGAGGGGCGTTTTTCGGGGGTAGGCTCGACAACGCCGGGACACCCTCAGTCACCGGCTACAGACATGCGGAGAGGAGCCCTGACTCAGGGTGAGCACTAAGCCGACGACCACAGACCTCGAGTGGACCGAACTGGACCAGCGGGCCGTGGACACCGCCCGCATCCTGGCCGCTGACGCCGTACAGAAGGTCGGGAACGGCCATCCCGGCACGGCCATGAGCCTGGCGCCCGCCGCGTACACCCTCTTCCAGAAGGTGATGCGCCACGACCCCGCCGACCCGGAGTGGGTGGGCCGCGACCGTTTCGTCCTCTCCGCCGGCCACTCGTCCCTGACCCTGTACACCCAGCTCTACCTGGGTGGCTTCGGTCTCGAGCTGGACGACCTGAAGTCCTTCCGCACGTGGGGCTCGAAGACCCCGGGTCACCCGGAGTACGGGCACACCAAGGGCGTGGAGACCACCACCGGCCCGCTCGGCCAGGGTGTCGCGAACGCGGTGGGCATGGCGATGGCCGCCCGCTTCGAGCGCGGTCTGTTCGACCCGGAGGCCCCGAAGGGCGCTTCTCCGTTCGACCACCACATCTACGTGATCGCCGGTGACGGCTGCCTCCAGGAGGGCATCTCCGCCGAGGCGTCCTCGCTCGCCGGTCACCAGAAGCTCGGCAACCTGATCCTGCTGTGGGACGACAACCACATCTCGATCGAGGGCGACACCGAGACCGCCGTGTCCGAGGACACGATGAAGCGGTACGAGGCGTACGGCTGGCACGTCCAGCGCGTCGAGCCCAAGGCCGACGGCGACCTGGACCCGGCCGCCCTGTACGCGGCGATCAAGGCCGCCGAGGCCGAGACCGAGCGCCCCTCCTTCATCGCGATGCGCTCGATCATCGCCTGGCCGGCCCCGAACGCCCAGAACACCGAGGCCGCGCACGGCTCGGCCCTGGGCGACGAGGAGGTGGCGGCCACCAAGCGCGTCCTGGGCTTCGACCCGGAGCAGAGCTTCGAGGTCTCCGACGAGGTCATCGCGCACACCCGCGGGCTCGGCGACCGTGGCCGCGAGGTCCGCGCCGCGTGGGAGAAGAAGCTCGCCGAGTGGCGCACCGCCAACCCGGAGCGCGCGGCCGAGTTCGACCGCATCCAGGCCAACGAGCTGCCGGCCGGCTGGGCCGAGAAGCTCCCGGTCTTCGAGGCGGGCAAGAGCGTCGCGACGCGTGCCGCGTCCGGCAAGGTGCTCCAGGCGCTCGGCGCGGTGATCCCGGAGCTGTGGGGCGGCTCGGCCGACCTCGCCGGCTCGAACAACACCACGATCGACAAGTCGTCCTCCTTCCTTCCGGAGGGCAACCCGCTGCCCGAGGCGAACCCGTACGGCCGGACGATCCACTTCGGCATCCGCGAGCACGCCATGGCCGCGGAGCTGAACGGCATCGCCCTGCACGGCAACACGCGCGTCTACGGCGGCACCTTCCTGGTGTTCTCCGACTACATGCGCAACGCCGTGCGCCTGTCCGCGCTGATGCACCTGCCGGTGACGTACGTGTGGACGCACGACTCGATCGGTCTCGGCGAGGACGGCCCGACCCACCAGCCGGTGGAGCACCTGGCCTCGCTGCGGGCGATCCCGGGCCTGGCGGTCGTCCGCCCGGCCGACGCCAACGAGACGGCGATCGCCTGGCGCGAGATCATGCAGCGCCACACCAAGGTCTACGGCAAGGGCACCCCGGTGGGCCTGGCGCTGACCCGTCAGGGCGTGCCGACCTACGAGCCGAACGAGGACGCGGCCAAGGGCGGCTACGTGCTGTTCGACGCCGAAGGGCCGTCCGGGCAGAGCACCGCCGCCGAGGTGGTCCTCATCGCGACCGGTTCCGAGGTGCACCTGGCCGTCGAGGCCCGGGAGCAGCTGCAGGCCGCCGGCGTCCCGACCCGCGTGGTCTCGATGCCGTCGGTGGAGTGGTTCGAGGAGCAGGGCCAGGAGTACAAGGACTCCGTCCTGCCGCCGTCGGTGAAGGCCCGTGTCGCGGTCGAGGCCGGTGTCGGCCTGACCTGGCACAAGTACGTGGGTGACGCCGGCCGGATCGTCTCCCTCGAGCACTTCGGCGCCTCGGCCGACGCCAAGGTCCTGTTCCGTGAGTTCGGGTTCACGCCGGAGGCCGTCGTCGCCGCCGCGCGGGAATCCCTGGACGCCGCCGCGCGCTGACGCGAATACGCGCGCGTACGTACGACTTAATGGAGATGCAATTCTCATGACAGACGCTCTCAAGCGCCTCTCCGACGAAGGCGTCGCGATCTGGCTGGACGACCTCTCGCGTCAGCGGATCACGTCCGGCAACCTGGCCGAGCTCATCGACCAGAGCCACGTCGTGGGTGTCACCACCAACCCGTCCATCTTCCAGAAGGCGATCTCCGAGGGGCACGGCTACGACCAGCAGCTGACCGACCTCGCCGCCCGCAAGGTGACCGTGGACGAGGCCATCCGCATGATCACGACGGCTGACGTGAGGGACGCCGCCGACATCCTGCGCCCGGTCTTCGACGCGACCCAGGGCCAGGACGGCCGGGTCTCGATCGAGGTCGACCCGCGGCTGGCCCACGACACGGCGGCCACCATCGCCGAGGCCAAGCAGCTGGCGTGGCTGGTGGACCGGCCCAACACCCTCATCAAGATCCCGGCCACCAAGGCGGGTCTGCCGGCGATCACCGAGGTCATCGGCCTCGGCATCAGCGTGAACGTGACGCTGATCTTCTCGCTGGAGCGCTACCGCGCGGTCATGGACGCCTACCTGGCCGGTCTGGAGAAGGCCCGCGAGCGCGGCCTCGACCTGTCGAAGATCCACTCGGTGGCGTCCTTCTTCGTGTCCCGCGTGGACACCGAGATCGACAAGCGCCTGGACGCCCTCGGCACCGACGAGGCCAAGGGCCTCAAGGGCAAGGCGGCCCTGGCGAACGCGCGTCTGGCCTACCAGGCGTACGAGGAGGTCTTCGGCTCCGAGCGCTGGGCGGCCCTGGACAAGGCGCAGGCCAACAAGCAGCGTCCGCTGTGGGCCTCGACCGGCGTGAAGGACCCGGCGTACAAGGACACCCTGTACGTGGTGGACCTGGTCGCCCCGGGCACCGTCAACACCATGCCGGAGGCGACCCTGGAGGCCACCGCCGACCACGGCGAGGTCACCGGCGACACCATCCACGGCACGTACGACGAGGCCCGCTCGCTCCTCGACGACGTGGCCGCGCTGGGCATTTCGTACGACGACGTCGTCCAGCTCCTGGAGGACGAGGGCGTCGACAAGTTCGAGGCCTCCTGGAACGACCTGCTCAAGTCCACCGAGGCGGAGCTGCAGCGCCTCGCACCTTCGGAGGCGTAACCACTTTGAGCGCAGTCACCGGAGCCAACCCGCTCCGTGACGCCGCAGACCGACGGCTCCCGCGCATCGCGGGGCCGTCGGGTCTGGTGATCTTCGGTGTCACGGGCGATCTGTCCCGTAAGAAGCTGATGCCCGCCGTGTACGACCTCGCGAACCGTGGTCTGCTGCCGCCGGGCTTCTCCCTCATCGGGTTCGCCCGCCGCGAGTGGCAGGACGAGGACTTCGCCCAGGAGGTCCACGACGCGGTCAAGCAGCACGCCCGCACCCCGTTCCGCGAGGAGGTGTGGCAGCAGCTGATCCAGGGGATGCGCTTCGTCCAGGGCGACTTCGACAGCGACGACGCGTTCGAGCAGCTGAAGGCCACCATCGAGGAGCTGGACAAGGCGCAGGGCACGGGCGGCAACTTCGCCTTCTACCTCTCCGTGCCGCCGAAGTTCTTCCCCCTGGTCGTCCAGCAGCTCAAGAAGCACGGCCTGGCCGACCAGAAGAACGGCTCGTGGCGCCGCGCGGTCATCGAGAAGCCCTTCGGGCACGACCTGGCCTCCGCCAAGGAGCTCAACGAGGTCGTCCACGAGGTCTTCCCGCCCGAGGCGGTCTTCCGCATCGACCACTACCTCGGCAAGGAGACCGTCCAGAACATCCTGGCGCTCCGCTTCGCCAACACCCTCTTCGAGCCGATCTGGAACCGGTCGTACGTCGACCACGTGCAGATCACCATGGCCGAGGACATCGGCATCGGCGGCCGCGCCGGCTACTACGACGGCATCGGCGCCGCCCGTGACGTCATCCAGAACCACCTGCTCCAGCTGCTCGCGCTGACCGCGATGGAGGAGCCCGCCTCCTTCGACGCCGACGCGCTGGCCGCCGAGAAGACCAAGGTGCTCGGCGCGGTGAAGCTGCCGAAGGACCTGGCCAAGTCCACCGTCCGCGGCCAGTACGCGGCCGGGTGGCAGGGCGGCGAGAAGGCCGTCGGCTACCTGGAGGAGGACGGGATCGACCCGCAGTCGAAGACCGACACCTACGCGGCGATCAAGCTGGAGATCGACAACCGCCGCTGGGCGGGCGTCCCCTTCTACCTGCGCACCGGCAAGCGGCTGGGCCGCCGGGTCACCGAGATCGCGGTGGTCTTCCAGCGCGCCCCGCACTCCCCCTTCGACCAGACGGCCACGGAGGAGCTCGGCCAGAACGCGCTCGTCATCCGGGTCCAGCCGGACGAGGGCGTCACCGTGCGCTTCGGCTCCAAGGTGCCGGGCACGCAGATGGAGGTCCGGGACGTGTCGATGGACTTCGCCTACGGCGAGTCCTTCACCGAGTCCAGCCCCGAGGCCTACGAGCGGCTCATCCTCGACGTCCTGCTCGGCGACTCCAACCTCTTCCCGCGGGTCGAGGAGGTCGAGCTGTCCTGGAAGATCCTCGACCCGATCGAGCAGTTCTGGGACGGGCACGGCAAGCCCGCGCAGTACCAGTCCGGGACCTGGGGTCCGGTCGAGGCGGACGAGATGCTCGCACGAGACGGCAGGAGCTGGCGCCGGCCATGAAGACCGACCTGACGGACACCACGTCCTCCAAGATCAACAAGGCGCTGGTGCTCGGGCGGCGGGCCATCGGCACCCCGGCCGTCGGCATGGTGCTCACCCTCGTCATCGTCACCGACGAGGAGAACGCCTACGACGCGCTGAAGGCGGCCAACGAGGCGTCCCGCGAGCACCCCTCGCGGACCCTCGTCGTCATCAAGCGGGTCTCGCGCTCCCCGCGGGACCGCGCCAAGGCGCGGCTCGACGCCGAGGTCCGCCTCGGCGCCGACGCCAGCACCGGCGAGACGGTGGTGCTCCGGCTGTACGGCGAGGTCGTCGACCACGCCCAGTCGGTGGTGCTGCCGCTGCTGCTGCCGGACGCGCCCGTCGTCGTCTGGTGGCCGGTCAACGCGCCGACCGACCCGGCGAACGACCCGCTGGGCGCGCTCGCCCAGCGCCGGGTCACCGACACGTACGCCGCCGAGCAGCCCATCCAGGAGCTGACCGAGCACGCGGACGCGTACACCCCGGGCGACACCGACCTGTCCTGGACCCGCATCACGCCGTGGCGTTCGATGCTGGCGGCCGCGCTCGACCAGGTGGCCTGCAAGGTCACCTCGGCCGCGGTGGAGGGCGAGGAGTTCAACCCGAGCGTCGAGCTGCTCGCCATGTGGCTGGCGGACCGGTTGGGGGTGCCGGTGCGGCGCTCCAAGTCGGCGGGTCCCGGCCTCACGTCCGTACGGATGGAGACCGACGCGGGTCCGATCGTGCTCGACCGGCCCGACGGCTCGCTCGCCACGCTCTCCATCCAGGGTCAGCCCGACCGTGCCGTGGCGCTCAAGCGCCGGGAGACCGCCGAGCTGATCGCGGAGGAGCTGCGCCGGCTCGACCCGGACGACACCTACGCCTCGGCGCTGCGGTTCGGCCTGGAGCGGCTCGACGAGGAGGCGGCGACGACCGCGCCCGAGCCGGAGGCGGCGGAGGCGGAGGTGGTCGTGGTCGAGGAGGTCACCGAGACGGCGGAAACCTCGAGGCGGGCCGCGAAGAAGGCTCCGGCCAAGAAGGCGGCGGCGAAGTGAGCACGCCTCAGCTGGTCGTCCACCGCGACAAGGAGCTGATGGCCGAGGCCGCCGCGGCCCGGCTGATCACGAAGATCGTGGACGCGCAGGCGGCCCGCGGCTCCGCCTCGGTGGTCCTCACCGGCGGCCGCAACGGCAACGGGCTGCTCGCGGCGCTGCGTTCGGCGCCCGCCCGGGACGCGATCGACTGGTCGCGGCTCGACCTGTGGTGGGGCGACGAGCGCTATCTGCCCGAGGGCGATCCGGAGCGCAACGTCACCCAGGCCCGCGAGGCGCTGCTCGACAGCGTTCCCGTGGACCCCGCCCGGGTGCACGCGATGCCGGCCTCGGACGGCCCGTACGGCTCCGACGTGGAGGCCGCCGCCGCGGCCTACGCGGCCGAACTCGCCGCGGCGGCCGGTCCCGGCGACCACGGCGGGGTGCCGACCTTCGACGTGCTGATGCTGGGCGTCGGCCCGGACACGCACGTGGCCTCGCTGTTCCCGGAACTGCCGGCGGTCCGCGAGACCGAGCGGACGGTGGTGGGCGTGCACGGCGCGCCGAAGCCGCCGCCGACCCGGGTCTCCCTGACGCTTCCGGCGATCCGGGCGGCGAAGGAGGTCTGGCTGCTCGCGGCCGGCGCGGACAAGGCGAAGGCCGCGGCCATCGCACTGTCCGGCGCGGGCGAGGTGCAGGCCCCGGCGGCGGGCGCCTACGGGCGCTCGCGGACGCTGTGGCTGCTGGACGCGGCGGCCGCGTCCGAGCTGCCGCGCGACCTGTATCCGCCGTCCTCGGCCTGAGCCCGACGACGCGTCACCGGGGCCCCGCTCACCGTTCGGGCCTGTCCGACCCTGATCCACCGGACAGGCCCCTAGGTGGGCGGGGTCCCGGCCGTTTCCAGGAAGGGCGCGAGCAGGCCCGGTACGGCCTCGGCGGCGAAGGCCAGGCCCTGGCTCTCGCCGGCGTCGCGGACGTCGTACGCGCCTTCGCCGGCGGCGGTCGTGGCGCTGAGCGTGAGGACGCCGGCCCGGCGCTGGAACCAGGACTGCCGGACGGTCCAGCCGATGACTCCGGCGCGCCGGAGGGCGACCGTGGAGCGGCGGACGCTGCCCGAACGGGTGAGCAGGTAGGGGCCGCTGACGCCGTGTCCGAGGCTGCGGTACGCGTCGAGGGCGAGGAACAGCGCGAGCGGGGTGACGACGACGGCGACGCCGGCCGCGAGGTACAGGAGGACGGGCGTGAGCCAGGCGCCCAGGGCGGCGAGGACGGCGGCCGGGCCGAGCGAAGCGCCCAGGGCCCGGCGCAGCCGCCGGGTGCGGGCGGCGCGGGGATGGGCCTTGAGCGGTGCCCCGGTGGGCGGTTCGGTCTCGCGCAGCACCTGGGCGGCGACCCGGTCGGCCACGGCCCTGGGCGCGGGCGGCAGCAGGTTCTTGAGGTCGGCGTGCTTGTCGTCGTCGTCCTGGGCGAGCCCGGTGGCCACGGCGTCGACGCGGGCGGCGCGGAACAGCCGTACGCCGAGGGGCTCGACGAGTTCGACGCCGCGCAGCCGCCGCTCCTCCAGGGAGACCGAGCGGGCGGTGAGCAGGCCGCGGCGGACCCGCAGGGTGCCGCCGGGCTCGCGCTCCAGGCGGTAGTGGGACCACATCTCGACCCACAGGCCGAGTGCGCCGATCATGCCGGCGGCGGTGGCGAGGAGCGCCAGGTCGGCGATCATCCAGGGCAGCGAGACGTCCTCGAAGCGGTCCCCTATCCAGTGGATGACCTCGTCCTGGGCGCCGAACCAGTCGCTGACCTGCATGACGGCGCCGGCCGCCGCGCCGCCGAGCAGCGGGGCGACGAAGGAGACCGGGGCGTAGCGGATCCAGCGCGGGTCGAGGGCGGCGAGGACGCCGTCGTGGGCGGTGTCCCCGGGCGGGCCGGCCGGGCGGGCGAGCAGGGCGCGGCGGAGGTGTTCGCCCTCGGCCTCGGTGACCAGGTCGAGTTCGAGGGTGGACTCGCCGTCGGTGTGCTCGCCGGTGCCGATCCTGACCTTGACCAGGCCGAGGAGGCGTTCGAGCGGGTTGGCGGTGAGGTCGACGCTGCGGATGCGTTCGCGGGCGAGGGAACGGCGTTTGACGACGAGCAGCCCGGTGTGGAGGTCGATCCGGTCGGTGCCGACGCGGTAGCGGGTGCGGCGCAGCCGGATCCAGTCGGCGGCGGTGCCGCCGCCGATGAGCAGGGCGGCCCCGGCGAGCACCCAGGCGGCGGCCTGCCACGGCGGCCGTGAACCGGAGGTCAGGCTGAGGAAGGCGGGGAGCGCGGCGCCGCCGGCGACGCCGCACAGCACGGCGGCGCCGGCGAGGACCGTACGGGGCGCGAGCCGCCGCCAGTCCTCGGGCGGGCCGATGTCCTCGGGGGCGGTCATGTGGCGTCCCCGGGAGTGGCCCGGGTGATCGCGGTGAGGCGTTCGGCGAGTTCGACGGCGAGCTCGTGGTCGAGGCCCTCGACGCGGATCGCGCCCTTGGAGGAGGCGGTGGTGACGGTCACGGTGGCGAGCCGGAAGGCCTGCTCCAGCGGGCCGCGCACGGTGTCGACGGTCTGGATCCGTGACATGGGGGCGATCCGCCACTCCTGCCACAGGGCGCCGGTACGGACGTACACGGCCTCCTCGGTGACCTCCCAGCGGTGCACCCGGAACCACCAGGCGGGGAGGAACGCGGCGCAGCCGAGCCCGAGGGCGGCGACCGCTCCGGCCGCCGCGAGGAGCCAGATCCTGGCCGGCCCGACGAGGGCGCCGAGCACGGCCAGGACGGCCACCGGGACGGCGGTGGCGATCAGGAGCCGCAGCCGCCACCAGCCGACCGCGCGCCGGTCGACGGCGTTCCTCGGCGGGCGCAGCCTCACCTGGTGCGGCGCGGTCACCGCGTCCTCCCCCCGTGTCACCGGGTCAGTTCCGGCCGCGCAGCGAGCGGTAGACGGCGACGAGTCCCGCGGTGGAGCTGTCGAGCCGGTCGGCGCCCTCGCCGCCGGTGAGGACCGGCTCGATCTCCTTGGCGAGGACCTTGCCGAGCTCCACGCCCCACTGGTCGAAGGAGTCGATGTTCCAGACGGCGCCCTGGACGAAGACCTTGTGCTCGTAGAGGGCGACGAGCTGGCCGAGCACGGACGGGGTGAGGCCGTCGGCGAGGATCGTCGTGGTGGGGTGGTTGCCCCGGAAGGTCTTGTGCGGGACGAGCTCCTCGGGCACGCCCTCGGCCCGTACCTCCTCGGGCGTCTTGCCGAAGGCGAGGGCCTGGGTCTGGGCGAGGAAGTTGGCCATGAGCAGGTCGTGCTGGGCGACCAGGCCGGGCAGCAGGTCGTCGACGGGCTTCGCGAAGCCGATGAAGTCGGCCGGGATGACCTTGGTGCCCTGGTGGATCAGCTGGTAGTAGGCGTGCTGCCCGTTGGTGCCGGGGGTGCCCCAGACGACCGGTCCGGTCTGCCAGTCGACGGGCTGCCCGTCGCGGGTGACGGACTTGCCGTTGGACTCCATGTCGAGCTGCTGGAGGTAGGCGGTGAACTTCGACAGGTAGTGGGAGTACGGCAGGACGGCGTGCGACTGGGCGTCGAAGAAGGCGCCGTACCAGATGCCGAGGAGGCCGAGCAGCAGCGGCGCGTTCTCCTCGGGCGGCGCGGTGCGGAAGTGCTCGTCGACGAGGTGGAAGCCGTCGAGCATCTCGCGGAAGCGGTCCGGGCCGATGGCGATCATCAGGGAGAGGCCGATGGCGGAGTCGTACGAATAGCGGCCGCCGACCCAGTCCCAGAACTCGAACATGTTCGTGGTGTCGATGCCGAAGTCCTCGACCTTCTCGGCGTTGGTCGACAGGGCCACGAAGTGCTTGGCGACGGCTTCCTGACCGGCCCGCAGCTCGGTGAGGAGCCAGTCGCGGGCGGAGGTGGCGTTGGTGATCGTCTCGATCGTGGTGAAGGTCTTCGAGGCGACGATGAAGAGGGTCTCCTCCGCGTCGAGGTCGCGGACGGCCTCGTGGAGGTCGGCGCCGTCGACGTTGGAGACGAAACGGAACGTCAGGTCGCGCCGGGTGTAGGAGCGCAGCACCTCGTAGGCCATGGCGGGCCCGAGGTCCGAGCCGCCGATGCCGATGTTGACGATGTTCTTGATCGGCTTGCCGGTGTGTCCGGTCCACTCGCCCGCGCGGACCTTGTCGGCGAAGGCGGCCATCTTGTCGAGGACGGCGTGGACCTCGGGGACGACGTTCACGCCGTCGACCTCGACCACCGCGTCGCGCGGGGCGCGCAGCGCGGTGTGCAGGACGGCGCGGTGCTCGGTGTTGTTGATCTTCTCGCCGCGGAACATGGCGTCGCGCAGCTCGGCGACGCCGGTGGCGGCGGCGAGGTCGCGCAGCAGCGCCAGCGTCTCGTCGGTCACCAGCTGCTTGGAGTAGTCCAGATACAGGTCGCCGACCCGCAGCGTGTACGCGCTGCCGCGCTGGGGGTCGGCGGCGAACAGCTCGCGCAGGTGGGTGTCGCCCAGCTGCTCGCGGTGCTTGCCGAGGGCCGTCCACTCGGGCAGCTGGTTCAGCCTCGTACGGCCTGCGTCATTCATCTCGGACATCGCCCATTCCTCGTCTTGCTGCGTGTGTGCCCCGCTGCCCTCCAACCTAATTGATCCGGTGTGCGAAACGCGTTCAGTGGCCGCCGCGGTGCAGCCGTCCCTCGTAGCGGGCTTCGAGGAGCGCGTTGCGCTCGTGGCCGCCGGGGAGGTTGGCGGAGACGTAGACGGGCGGCTCGTGGCCCTCGGCGAGGAGCAGGGAGACGGCTTCGGCGACGGTCATCTGGATGAGCAGGCACGAGGTGAGGGTGGAGATCCCGCACAGCGCGCCGCCGTCGGGCAGCGGCAGCACGGCGTCGCCCGCGGGCGCGCCGTTGTCGAGGACGACGTCGGCGAGGTCGGCGAGCCGCTTGCCGCTTGCGTGCAGGGCGGGCACGGCGTGGGTGTGCTCCAGGGAGGTCAGGGCGACGAGCCGGTGGCCGGCTCCGGTGGCCTTGAGGGCCATGTCGACGATCGTGTTGTTGACGCCGGAGTTGGAGACGATGACGAGCAGGTCCTGGGGGCGGGGCGTGGCGAGCTCGTAGAGCCGGTCGGCGAGGCCCGGGGAGCGTTCGAGCAGCAGGTCCCGGACGATGGCCGGGTCCTCGCCGCCGCGCAGCACGAGGTCGACGAGCGCGATCCGGTTGGTCGGCACGAGGCCGCCGGCCCGTCCGGCCAGTTCGAGCGCGACGGCCTGCGAGTGTCCGGTCCCGAAGGCGTGGATCACCCCGCCGGCGGCCACGCAGTCCGCGATCAGTCGCGCGGCGGCGGCGACGGCGTCCTTGTTGGCGCCGACGACCCGGTCGGCGGCGGCACGTGCGGCGTCGGCGAACTGGGCGGCGCCGAGGGCAACTTGGGCCATGACGGGAACTCCTCTGATCGGGCTTCCGGGCGGGGCCGGTCCGAGCTCCGGTTGAGCAAACCGATGATTCGCGCCCTGACCGGTTCAATGAACCAGCAGCGGTGAGGGCACGTCAAGAGACCCTGGTTGACCGTCAGCGGCGTGGACTAGGTTGCTCGGCGTCCCACCCGCAACACCCGCACCTTTCCTGTTCTTTACTCCCTGCTCACAGCTCTGGAGCTATCGACATGACCGTGCGCACCTCCCTTCTCGGCCGCACCACGGCCCTCTTACTCACCTGCGCCGCCCTCACCGCCACGAGCGCGTGCGGCGACCAGCGGGACGACACCGCGGCGGGCGGCACACCGGGGAAGTCCGCCGCCCCGCTGAACGACCGCCTCCCCGCGGACATCCGCTCCGCCGGCTTCGTCCGGGTCGGCTCCGACATCGCCTACCCGCCGGTCGAGTTCAAGGACGGCTCGGGCGCGACCGTGGGCCTCGACCCGGACATCGCCAAGGCCCTGGGCGAGCAGCTCGGCGTGGAGTTCCGCTTCGAGAACGGCACCTTCGACACCCTCGTCAGCGGGCTGCGTGCCGACCGCTACGACATCATCATGTCGGCGATGAACGACACCAAGGCCCGCCAGGACGGTGTCGACGCCGTCACCGGCAAGAAGGTCGGCGAGGGCCTGGACTTCGTCGACTACTTCTCCGCCGGGGTCTCCCTCTACGCCCGCAAGGCGCACTCCGGATCCGTCAGGGGCTGGGCGGACCTGTGCGGGAAGACCGTCGCCGTCCAGCGCGGGAGCGTCGCCCACGACCTGCTCAAGTCCGAGAACGGCAAGTGCGCCGGGAGCGGCGGGCCGGCGATCGCCATCGAGGCCTACGACACCGACGCGCAGGCCCAGACCCGGGTCCGCAGCAAGGGCGTGGACGTCGGCTGCTCCGACTTCCCGGCCGCCGCCTACGCCGTCAAGACCTCGGGCGGCGGCGAGGACTTCGTCCTGGTCGGCGAGCAGACGGACGCCGCCCCGTACGGCATCGCCGTCGCGAAGAAGGACACGGCGCTGCGGGACGCCATCGCCGCGGCCCTCGACGCGATCATCGCCAACGGGCAGTACGCCAGGATCGTGGACAAGTGGGGCGGCCGGGACGGCGCCGTCACCAAGGCCGTCGTCAACGGCGGCGTCTGATGAAGGACGCCGGCACACCCCGCACGGAGGTGCGGGCCGTCCCGGTCCGCCACTACGGCCGGTACGCCGCCGCCGTCGTGGTCCTCGCCCTGTTCGGGGCGATCGTCTACGCCTTCGCGCGCGGCGAGATCAACTGGGGAGCGATCCCGGACTACCTCTTCGACGACCGCATCCTGGAGGGCGTGCGCGAGACGCTCGTGCTGACCGTGCTCTCCATGCTCGTCGGCGTGACCGGCGGCACCGTCCTCGCCGTGATGCGCCTGTCGAAGAACCCGGTGACCTCGTCGGTCGCGTGGTTCTACATCTGGTTCTTCCGCGGCACCCCGGTCTACGTCCAGCTGCTCGTCTGGTTCAACCTCGGGCTCGTCTTCGACTACATCAACCTCCCGCCGGTCTACCAGGACGAGTGGTCGGACTTCATGACGCCGTTCCTCACGGCGCTGCTCGGCCTCGGCCTCAACGAGGCCGCCTACATGGCGGAGATCTGCCGGGCCGGCCTGCTGGCGGTCGACGAGGGCCAGACCGAGGCCGCCCACGCGCTCGGCATGCGGCACGGAGCGACGCTGCGCCGGATCGTGATCCCGCAGGCCATGCGGGTCATCGTGCCGCCGACCGGCAACGAGGTCATCAACATGCTGAAGACGACCTCACTGGTGGCGGCCGTGCAGTACTACGAACTGCTGCGGTACGCGCAGGACATCGGCCAGACCTCGGGCTCTCCCGTGGAGATGCTGTTCCTCGCGGCCGTCTGGTACCTCGTCCTGACCTCGCTCCTCAGCATCGGCCAGTTCTATCTGGAGCGGTACTACGCCCGCGGGGCGACCAGGAACCTGCCGCCCACGCCCTGGCAGAAGGTCAGGGCCACCCTGTCGACGCTCCGCCGCCCGGAGGTGCCCAGGTGACCGCCATGGTGAGGGCCGAAGGCGTCCACAAGTCCTACGGCGCCGCGCACATCCTCAGGGGCATCGACCTGGAGGTGCAGAACGGCGAGGTGTTCTGCCTCGTCGGCCCCTCCGGCTCCGGCAAGTCCACCTTCCTGCGCTGCATCAACCACCTCGAGCGCATCGACGGCGGACGCCTGTCCGTCGACGGCCGGCTGGGGGGCTACCGCCAGAAGGGCGACAAGCTCTACGAGCTCAAGGACAGCGAGGTCGCCGCCCAGCGCCGCGACATCGGCATGGTCTTCCAGCGCTTCAACCTCTTCCCCCACATGACGGCCCTGGCCAACGTCATGGAAGCCCCCATCCAGGTCAAGGGCGAATCCAAGGCCGTGGCCCGCGAGCGCGCCGAACAGCTGCTCGACCGGGTCGGCCTGCGCGACCGCATGGGCAACTACCCCTCGCAGCTGTCCGGCGGCCAGCAGCAGCGCGTCGCCAT
>NZ_JBHXFE010000054.1:18794-56765 GCF_042722475.1 Streptomyces sp. NPDC127092 | reverse complement strand
GGACCATGGTGTCGTCGTCGAGGTAGGCGACGGCGGAACCGGCGGCCTGCTTGGCGAGGCGGCCGGTCTCGAAGCGGATGGTGCGGGTGCCGAAGGTGCCGTTGTCGATGACGGCCTCGGCGTAGTGGGTCTCGTTCTCCACTAGCGATTACTCCTACGTTTCGTCTTTGCGTCCGGGCGCCCGTGTGGCGCGGGGACGGTGCGGGAGAAGCGCTGTCGTGGCGGGGCCGGTCTTCGATCGAAGCTCCCGGGATGAGGTCCGGGGGCCACTACCGAGGACCGGCGTCGTGCCGGCTGCTTCTCGCGCGCCGATGTGGCGTTGTGTGACCAGACTAAGTGCCGGTGGGCACATCGCGCACGTACAGCAAAGGGAGCGGCCCCCTGAAAGTGGGAACCGCTCCCTTCACAGCGACTTACTTGGCGCCGGCCGCACCGCGGCGGATGCCGAGGCGGTCGACCAGCGTACGGAAGCGCTGGATGTCCTTCTTGGCCAGGTACTGCAGCAGACGGCGGCGCTGACCGACCAGGATGAGCAGACCACGACGGGAGTGGTGGTCGTGCTTGTGGGTCTTGAGGTGCTCGGTCAGGTCCGAGATGCGGCGGGACAGCATCGCGACCTGGACCTCGGGGGAGCCGGTGTCGCCCTCCTTGGTGCCGAAGTCGGCCATGATCTGCTTCTTGACGGCGGCGTCGAGAGCCACGCGGATCTCCTCTGGTTCGTGCGCCCACGAGTGCCCCTGGTCTTGGTCTCAGGGGAAACTTCCGTGACTCGCGAGCGAAGGTCCGATGAGCGCTGCTCCCCGAGGTTCACGGGAGGCCCGTGGGTTTCCGGGAGCGCGTACACAAACGGCCGTCACACAGCGTACCAGCTCGGCGTACGGCCCCGGGCGGGCCTCCGACCGGCCGGGGTCAGCCGGTGAGCGAGCGGGCCCGCATGAACACGTCGAGGACGGCGAGGCACAGCGGGACCAGGGAGAGCAGGACGAAGCCCTCGGTGAGGTCGAGCAGCCGGCCCCAGAAGGGCGAGAGGCCCTTCCTCGGGATGATCAGGCCGATCGCGGTGACCAGGGCGGCGCCGGCGGCGACGGCCGCGGTCAGCCAGATCGTACGGATGTCGAGGCCGCCGCGGTCCCCGTACATCAGGAGGTCCTTGACGAGGTCGACCGGCGGGTTCAGGGAGAGGCCGAGGACCAGCAGGGCGATGGCGGCGAGGCCGGCCACCAGGACGGAGGCGACCTGCGAGGTGTAGCGGAAGAGCCGGGCGCGCAGCAGCATCGCGAGGCCGGCGGCGAGGGCGAGCAGCTGGCCCCAGGTGTTGCCGGCGAAGCCGAGGACCGCGCTGGAGCCGACGACGACGGCGGCGCAGCCTCCCACCAGACCGAGCAGCATCTCGTGGCCGCGGCGGGCCTGGAGCGCGATGCGCTCGCCGTCGACGGGCTGCGCCTCCTGGGCCTGCTGGTGCGGGTCGGCGAGGAACTCGTCGTCGGCGGCGCTGCGCGGGGAGGCGTAGCCGATGGGCAGCCGGGCGAAGCGGGCGGAGAGGCCGGGCAGGAACGCGACCAGGCCGATGGCGACGGGCACGCACACGGCGGCGGTCTGGGTGGCCGAGGCCTCGGTGAGGATCGCGACGAAGGTCGCGAGGGTGCCGACGGTGGCCAGGAAGGTCGCGGCCACGAACGGGGCGTCGCCGCTCGGGGTGAGGGCGACCAGCGTCACGGAGGCGACCAGGACGGTGACGCAGCCGAGCAGGAACTGCAGCCGGCCCGGGCCCTGGCCGGCGTCGGGCGCGAGGATCCCGGAGCCGGCGATCAGCAGCAGCGGCAGCGCGCCGAGGCCGAGCGCGACGGCGGTGGCGCGGTCGCCGTAGACCCGTGCGCGGACGCCCGCGAAGGCGGTCAGCAGCACGCCGGCCGCGCCGGCGATGACGCCGGGCAGGCTGTGCATGTCGTGGCGGACCGGGTCGGCGAACCAGAGCACGAAGCCCATGAGGACGAGCAGCAGGACGCCGCCGACGAGTCCGGCGCCGCGCAGCAGTTCGTCGCTCCACAGGTGCCTGTCGCGGGTGACGGCGGAGGCGACGGCGTCGGAGACGTCGTCGTACACGGCCGGCGGCAGGGACTGGGCGAAGGGGCGCAGCGAGAGCACCTCGCCGTCGAGGACCTGCTGGGCGGCGAGGGTGCGGGCGCCGTCGAGGACGGTGCCGTCCCGGCGGACCAGGTGGTAGCCGGTGGGGGCGCCGGCCGGCTGGGTCTGCCCGGTGAGCCGGAGGATCTCCGGGTAGACGTCGGCGACGGCGATGTCCTCGGGGAGTGCGACGTCGATGCGGCTGTCCGGCGCCACGACGGTGACGCGGCAGAAGCCGGTCGCTGCGGTCGTACTCACGTGTCTGGACCCCCTGATTCGCGGTTGCGCACGGTGCGGCGACACCCTACCGGGGACCGGCGCGGGTGGCTGCAAGTAGGATCCTGCACTCACGGGGGAGTCCGCATGGAACACAGCCGACGGGGGCGCCGGTGCGGAAGTTCCTCCACGAGCCCGCCCGTAACGAGGGATTGATGCGCCGGTGAGCCAGATCGTCGTCAAACGCCCGCCGAGGTCCCTTCCTCCGGAAGTACCCGGTGAGGAACTGGTCCTGGAGTCTCCGCCGGAACTGCCGCGGGGGCAGCAGGAGTCGGCGTTGATGCAGCTCCTGCCGATGCTCGGCATGGGCTCGTCCGTGGTGTTCTTCTTCATGACGCCGTCCCCCATCATGCGGATCATGGGCACGCTGATGCTGGCCTCGACGGTCGGCATGGCCATCGCCCAGTTCGTCAGATTCCGCAAGGGGTCGCAGGGGCAAATGGCCGATGTCCGGCGGGACTACCTCAAATACCTCGCTCAGACCCGGCGCACGGTGCGGCGCACCGCGCGCAGGCAGCGGGACGCGCAGCTGTATCTGCACCCGGCGCCCGAGCAGTTGTGGTCGCTGGTCGCGGAGGGTTCGCGGGTCTGGGAGCGGCGGGTCGGCGACCACGACTTCGCGCAGGCCCGGATCGGGCTCGGCGCCCAGCAGTTGGCGACTCCCCTGGTGGCACCGGACACGGCGCCGGTGGACGAGCTGGAGCCGCTGTGCGCGGGCGCGATGCAGCAGTTCCTCGCGGTGCACGGCACCCTGGACGGGCTGCCGATGGCGGTCTCGCTGCGCGCCTTCTACCACGTGACGGTCTCCGGCGACCCGGAGGCGGCGCAGTCCGCGGCGCGCGGACTGGTCGCGCAGCTGGTGACCCTGCACTCCCCCGACGACCTGATGGTGGCCGTGGTGGCGGCGCGGGGCGCGCAGGAGCGCTGGGACTGGACGAAGTGGCTGCCGCACACCCAGGTGCCGGGCACGGTCGACGGGGCCGGTACGAAGCGGCTGTTCGGCGACGACCTGGGCGAGCTGGAGCAGCTGATCCGCTCGAAGCTGGACGGCCGGCCGCGGTTCAGCCGGGACAATCAGCCGGTCCTGGACCAGCCGCACGTCGTGGTGGTCCTCGACGGCGGGATGGTGCCGCCGGACTCGCTGTTCGCGGCGGCCGAGGGCCTGCAGGGCGTGACCATCGTCGAGGTGGTCTCCGGCGAGCTCGACGAGCCGCGCGGCGGTCTCTCCGTCGTCGTACGGCCGGGCCGGCTGCGCCTGGAGTCGGGCGGCGGTTTCGCGTACGAGGGCGTGCCGGACGTCATGTCGCTGCCGGCCGCGGAGGCGCTGGCCCGGCAGCTGGCGCCGCTGCGGATGGGCGGCGGGGACGACGACGAGCCGCTGCTCGCCAACCTGGACTTCACGGACCTGCTGAACCTGGGCGACGCGGCGTCGGTGGACGTGGCCCGCACCTGGCGGCCGCGGTCGGTCGCGGAACGCCTCCGGGTGCCGATCGGTGTCGGCGAGGACGGCCAGCCCGTCATGCTCGACCTCAAGGAGGCCGCTCAGGAGGGCATGGGCCCGCACGGCCTGTGCGTGGGTGCGACGGGTTCCGGAAAGTCGGAGCTGCTGCGCACGCTCGTGCTCGGCCTCGCGGTGACGCACTCCTCGGAGACGCTGAACTTCGTCCTCGCTGACTTCAAGGGCGGCGCGACCTTCGCGGGCATGTCGCAGATGCCGCACGTGGCGGCCGTCATCACCAACCTCTCCGACGACCTGACGCTGGTCGACCGCATGGGCGACGCGATCCGCGGTGAGCTCCAGCGGCGCCAGGAGCTGCTGCGGTCGGCCGGCAACTACGCCAACATCCACGACTACGAGAAGGCGCGGGCGGCGGGCGCCCCGCTGGAGCCGCTGGCCTCGCTGGTCCTGGTCATCGACGAGTTCTCCGAACTCCTCACCGCCAAGCCCGACTTCATCGACATGTTCATCCAGATCGGCCGCATCGGCCGTTCGCTGGGCGTGCACCTGCTCCTGGCCTCGCAGCGCCTGGAGGAGGGCAAGCTGCGCGGCCTGGACACGTACCTGTCCTACCGGATCGGTCTGCGGACCTTCTCGGCGGCCGAGTCGCGCACCGCGATCGGCGTGCCGGACGCCTACCACCTGCCGTCGGTGCCGGGTTCGGGCTATCTGAAGTTCGGCACGGACGAGATGACCCGCTTCAAGGCGGCGTACGTCTCCGGCACGTACCGTACGGGCGGCCCGCGGCTGGAGTCGGGGAGCATGCCGATCGAGCGGCGGCCCGCGCTGTTCACGGCGTCGCCGGTGCCCGTGGTGTACGCGGCTCCGGACCCGGCGTACCTGACGGCGCAGCGGAACGAGGACGACGACGCGCTCGCGGACACCGTGCTCGACGTGATCGTGCGGCGTCTCGAGGGCCAGGGCGTGCCGGCGCACCAGGTGTGGCTGCCGCCGCTGGACCAGGCGCCGTCGCTCGACCAGCTGCTGCCCGGGCTCGCGCCGACCGCGGACCGGGGTCTGACGGCGACCGAGTACACCCGCCCGGGCGGGCTCACGGTGCCGCTGGGCCTCATCGACAAGCCGTTCGAGCAGCGGCGCGAGGTGCTGTACCGGGACTTCTCGGGCGCGGCGGGCCACATGATGGTGGTCGGCGGCCCGCAGTCCGGCAAGTCGACCCTGATGCGGACGCTGATCTCGTCGTTCGCGCTCACCCACACCCCGGCCGAGGTGCAGTTCTACTGCCTGGACTTCGGTGGCGGCGGCATGTCGTCGCTGGCCGGACTGCCGCACGTCGGCGGGGTGGCCTCGCGCCTGGACCCGGAGCGGGTGCGGCGCACGGTGGCCGAGGTGCTCGGCGTGCTCAACCGGCGCGAGGAGTTCTTCCGCGCGCACAACATCGACTCGATGGCGACCTACCGGCGCAAGCGGGCGGCGGGCGAGCTGCCGAACGAGCCGTGGGGCGACGTGTTCCTGGTCATCGACGGCTGGGGCGGTTTCCGCAACGAGTACGAGGGCATGGAGGCGCCGGTCGCCGACCTCGCGGCGCGCGGTCTCGGCTACGGCATCCACGTCGTGATCACCGCGGCCCGCTACATGGAGGTGCGGGCGGCGCTCAAGGACCAGATGCTGGGCCGGCTCGAGCTGCGGCTCGGTGACGTCATGGACTCCGAGTTCGACCGCAAGGTGGCGGCGAACGTGCCGACGGGCGTGCCCGGCCGCGGCCAGGTGCCGGAGAAGCTGCACTTCATGGGCGCGCTGCCGCGGATCGACGGATCGAGCTCGGCGGACGACCTGGCGGCGGGCACGACGGCCTTCGTCGAGGCCGTACGGAGCGCCTGGCAGGGTCCCGGCGCGCCCGCGGTGCGGCTGCTGCCGCACAAGCTGCCGGCCGAACAGCTCCCCAAGGGCTTCGAGTTCCCGCAGCACGGCATCGCGATCGGCATCGACGAGACGCGCCTGGAGCCGGTGTTCGTCAACTTCGACACCGACCCGTTCTTCCTGATCTTCGGCGAGAGCGAGTCCGGCAAGACGAACCTGCTGCGGCTCATCGCCAAGCAGATCGGCGAGCGCTACTCCCCCGACGAGGCGAAGCTGGTCGTCGGCGACTACCGCCGGGCACTGCTCGGCAGCCTGCCGGAGGAGCACCTGCTGGAGTACGCGCCGATGGCGAGCTCCATGCAGATGCACATGGAGGCGCTGTCCGGGGTCTTCGCACGGCGCCAGCCGCCGCAGGACGTCACGCCGCAGCAGCTGCGGGACCGCAGCTGGTGGTCGGGGCCGCAGGTCTTCATCATCGTCGACGACTACGACCTGGTGGCCACGAGCGCCGGCAACCCGCTGGCGCCGCTGGCCGAATACCTCCCCTTCGCCCGCGACACGGGCGTCCGCTTCATCATCGCCCGCAACAGCGCGGGCGCCTCGCGCTCCATGTACGAGTCGTTCATGCAGCGCATCAAGGAACTGGGCGCGCAGGGCGTGGTGCTCTCGGGCGACCCCTCGGAGGGCGACCTCATCGGCAACGCCCGCCCCCGGCCGATGCCTCCGGGCCGCGGCCTGTTCGTGTCCCGCCGGGGCCAGGCTTCACTGGTGCAGACGGGGCGGCTGCCGGAGCGGTAGGCACTCCCTCGTCCCGGTCAAGGTGCGGCTTCACGAGCCGAAGCCGCACCATGAGCGCCTTCAGACGTGAACACCTCAGAAACGCGACCACCGCTTCACCCGCGTGAATCGAC
Source organism: Streptomyces sp. NPDC127092 (assembly GCF_042722475.1). Taxonomy (NCBI): domain Bacteria; kingdom Bacillati; phylum Actinomycetota; class Actinomycetes; order Kitasatosporales; family Streptomycetaceae; genus Streptomyces; species Streptomyces sp. NPDC127092. Next base: position 50,138 of record NZ_JBHXFE010000054.1, on the reverse strand, counting down.
CCGCTCAAGGGGGGCCGTATGTCGTTCGGTGACGAATGGGCACAGCACAAGAGCGCTGCCGCCACCCGCCTCAACGAGCTTCCCGCGGACGGAGGCGGCGGAACCGGTCAGCCCGATCTCGCGACCACGCCGGCGCGTAAGAAGAAGGCAGGCGACGACATCGAGAACCACGTCCAGCCGACGGTGCGGCGGGCCGCGGACGCGGCAGACCAGGGCACCAGCGGCGCGATCGCCGAGTTCAAGGGCTGGGACACCGCGGCCGGGCTGAAGAAGGCGCACGAACACTGGGATTCGCAGGTGAAGCGCCTGCAGGACCGGCTGAGCACGGAGCGGGAGTTCCTGAGGGAAGCGTCCAAGCAGTTCTTGCTCAACGACCTGGAGACCGGGTACAGCTTCACCGCGGCCCAGTCCAAGGTTTCGGGAGTCTAGGGGAACCGGGATGCCGACGTACCAGGAAATCATGCAGACCGACCTCGGCAAGCTGGTCACGGCCGCCGACGGCTGGAAGAAGATGGCCGAGACCTTCAAGGAGGCCGAGGACCTCTATGAGAAGGAGGTCCAGAGCGTCGCCGTGGGCAATCCCCAGTGGACCGGCCAGGCACAGAAGGTCAGCGTCGTCAACTTCGGGATCACCCGCAAGGAGCTCGACTCGGCGCAGAAGGAAGCCCTCGCAGTGGAGTCGCTGCTGCGTGACGCCCACAGCACGTTCACTGAGCTCAAGGGCCGTGTGAAGGCGGCGGTGGACGAGGCGGTCGCCGCGGGCATGAAGGTCTCCGAGTCGGGGAACGCGAGCTACGACTTCGGCAAGGTCAGCGCGCAGGAGGCCAACACCATCCGCCACGACCCGGATCTGCCCGAGGTCGAGATGTCGTACACGCGCAAGATCCGCGACGCGGTCAAGGCGGTCACCGACTTCGACGCGGACGTGAAGGTCGCCCTCCTCAACGCCTCCGGCGCCGACGGCACGGCGGCCCTCGGCTTCAACTCCAAGCCGGTCAACGACGTCGAGGCCGTCGAGGCGCTTGCTCTGTCCGAGAAGGTCCGTGAGGGCAAGGCGTCGAAGGCGGAGCTGGAGCACTACCGCGACCTGCTGAAGCAGAACTCCGACGACAAGCACTTCAGCGAGGCGTACCTGAACGGCCTGGGAGCCAAGGACACGCTGGCGATCGCGGACAGGATGAACCTGGCAGCGAACGAGCGGGGCATCCCGGACGCCGAGAAGAAGCTCTACAACTCGATCAACGCGAGCCTGGCGGACACGATCGCGTCGGGTACGAGCGACCCGAAGAGCTACGCCTACCGGCCGTTCGTGGACGGGCTGAAGGCCCTCGGAGGCAAGGTCGTCACCGAGGAGACCGGCCCCTTCGGCGACAACGTCCCGACACAGGGTTACCAGGTCCTCGTCACCCTCATGGGCCAGGGGAACGCCGACGGCTACGGCAAGGAGTTCCTCAACGAACTCGGCCACGACATGATCGAGATCGAGAAGAAGGACCCGGACAAATGGCAGCACTTCCGGGACGTACTGCGTCCTAACATCGCTGCCGACCCGCTGGACGGATTGCTCGGCATCATGAGCAAGGACCCGGCGGACGCCGAGTACTTCCTCGACCCCAAGGCTCCAGGGAACGAGAACGAGCACCTGAAGTTTCTCCTCACGGACCGAACGTGGCCGGAGATGGGGCTGAACAACGTCTACGGGCCACCGCAGTTCATGGACGACCCCATGAAGGCCATGGGCCTCGGCAATGCCATCCAGGCGGCGGCCACCGGCCACGAGCCGGGCGAGAAGCTGGGACCGGTCGGACTACACAGCGAAGGCCAGGCGCGCGTCATGCACAGCGCGATCAAGTTCCTCGACGACGACATGGGCGGCGCCAAAGCCTTCGAAGACCTGGCGAACCTCCGTCAACCGATGGCGAGGGCCTTGGCGGACTACGTTGCCGACACCCACCTCACACTCAACGGGCAGGAGGCGGAGTACGGGGAGGTCGACGGCAACGGCTCCATCACCACTCGCCCGGGATCGGGTGACACCTCGAGCATTGCCGTGGGGCAGGGCAGTCTCGTTCGCGTCATGCGTGGCATCGCTGACGACGGCCCGTCCTACGCTCTTCTCTATGAAGCCGAGCGCGCCTACTCTGCCCATCTGCTCGGGGAAGCTCCGGCCTTCCAAGGCGATGCCGTGCATTCGGAGAGCGCGGAATGGAACCACCGGTCGAGGAACATCGGAATGGCGATGGGCGCCCTCAACGAGATCGGCGCCGACGTGTACGTGGACAAGGCGGACGACCAGGCGAAGTGGGCCGAGGGCACCTCGGAGCACACGGCGGCGGCGGTCAACGGAATGATCGGGGAGATTCCGGTCGTCGGCACCATGGGCGGCTCCATCATCGACTCCGTCAAGTACGAATGGGTGAAGGACGTCACCGACCTAGCGGAAGAACAGCGGGACAAGGAGGTCAGCAACAACTTCGCCTCCGGCAAGCAGGGCATGACCAAGATCTTCAACGAATGGCAAACCCAGGGGCATCTGGCTTCCGGCCCGTACAACGCGGCGCGGGATGCCGCCTACAACGGTCACACCAGCGGTATCAACGAAGCCAGGAAGCATCTGGGATGAAGACGCTGAAGCGCCACTCATGGCTTGCGCTCGCAGCCGTTTCCGCGTTGGCCGTGACCTCCTGCGCCTCCGAGCCGGCGAGCCCTCCGAAGGACAGGCTCTGCAGCATCCCGGCGGGGTCCGCCGAGGAACAGTTGCTGCACACCGTCATCCGGACGAACACCTTCAGGACTGACTCGGCCCAACCCCGCGACCAGCGCTTCGTGGAGAGGATGGAGGAAAACCTGCACAACATCGGGGATCCCGCCGCGACGTACACGGTCTCCGGATGCTCCTACGTGCCGAACGGTCAAGCGGACACCGGTCGTGCCGCGATCGACTTCGAGTGGGTACCCCTCGATGAAGCGAGGAAGGAGCCCGCCGAAAGAGACACCCGCGAATACCGGCTGAACGGCGCGACCGGAAACACCAATGACGTCACGACGAACCTGTACGTCCAGTGCGTCATGCCAGGTGACCTGAAAGAAGCGTCGAAGAAGGTCCTGCTGCACACGGATGCCGCGTTCACGGTGAATCTGGGTCCCGTTCACGATCACCACACCCAGGATCAGCAGATGGCCTTTGTCTACCGCATGACGCGCAGGGCTACGGAGGTCCTGGGGTGCCAGAACAAGCCGCTGGCGAAGGACCCCGTCGTCAAGCCGGTCACCGAAGGCACCCCATGAAGATCCGCGTGAAGCACACCGTTGGGCGCCGTGAGCGCCGTCCTCCTCGCCGCGCTCGTCGGATGCGGTGGGGCATCCGACGCCGGCGGGTCCGGTGACTCCCTGAGCGTCGACCAGGTGATCGAGTTCGCCGAAGGGGTGGGGAAGGACGGCGCCGACAGCTGTCCGCTGCCCTATGACGCCAAGCAGCTGGCGGAAGCGGCGAAGATCGACGGGGGCTTCGAGCCCGGCAAGGCCGGCTCGGCCGGCTCGGCGGCGGACGGGTACGCCGCGACCGCGGACGGAGGGAAGAGGACCGATCCGCAGTCGCCTTGGATGGGCAAGCCCGGTGCGCTCGTCACCTGCTCCTACCACACCGGCGGAGAGAATCTGCAGATCCGCACCGCCGCTACGAGCGAGGGCAAGGTGCCCTACGTTCTGGCGCCGCTCATCCAGTTCGGCGGCGGCATGGACGTCACCGAGCTCCGGTCCTACACGGCGAAAGCCGCCAACGCGACGACCGGCGAGGCTGTGCCCAGCAAGGGCGGGAACGTCGTCACCGTCCGACTGGACGCCGGCGGCAAGGGCGACGTCGCCCTGATCCTGGTCGCAGGCGAGCAGGGGAAGACCTCACTCAAGCGCGTGCAGGTCCTGGAGCTCGCGAAGTCCTTCGCCGGGCAGGCCGGGTGAACCGGCGGAGCTGATTCCGCGACCGACTGACAGCCGCCCCCCGGGGCACCCATGATGGACAGGCAACGAGAGGAGCAGAGCCAGATGGGCACTCAGCAGGAGAAGGACGAGCTGTACGCGCTCGACATCAGCGGCGTCGAGTGGGAGGGCGCCCCCGGTACGAGCCCCGACGAGGAGCGCGTGGAGATCGCCCACCTGCCGGGCGGCGGCGTCGCGATGCGGTCCTCGCTCGACCACGACACGGTGCTGCGGTACACGAAGGCGGAGTGGGACGCGTTCGTACTCGGTGCGAAGGACGGGGAGTTCGACCTGCGGTAGGCGAACAGCGAGAAGGGGTCCGCTCCGTGTGGAGCGGACCCCTTCTCGCGTTCTCGTGATCCCCGAGGATCAAAGCATCAGTACGCCTCGGTGAACAGGCGCGAGGCCTTCACGTCGGTCGAGCGGTAGCTGTCCTTGCCCTGCTCGACGATCTTGGCGGTCTGCTCGAGGCGGTTCTTCATGTCCTCGGCGCGCTTCTTGTACTTGCCCTGCAGGATCTCGTACTCACGGTGAGCGTCACCGTCCCAGGTGTCGGTGACGACCTTGAGCGCGGTGTCCATCTCGGCGAGGTCCTTGACGATGTTCTGCGAGACCGTACGGATGCGGTTCGCCATCTCCTGGACGCTCTCGTACCGGACCTTGGTGCCGGCGTTGTCGACAGACATGCTGATTCCCCCTTTTCGTCAGATGTTGTTGAGCGAGGAGTGGTTCACGGCGGCGAAGGTGGCGCGCACCTCGTCGTCGTTCGCGTTGCTGAGGTTCTTGGTCTCGCCGACGGCGGTGAGGAGGACGTTCAGCAGACGACGGATGGTGTCGTGGTCCTCGTTGAGGAGCGTCTGGGCCTGCTTGAAGCCCGCGGCACCGACACCGGTCCAGCCCGCGCTGCAGGTCTCGAGGATGTTGGCGAGCTCACGCGCCTGCTTGGTGACCGCGTCGGCGGTCTCCGTGATCTTGTTCTTCGCCTGGACGATCGGATCGTCTGCGAGTCCGAACCCACCAGCGGGAGTGCTCATCTGAAGCTCCTCTTGTTGTCGATGCAGTTGTTCATGCGTCTGTCGACGCTCTCCTGCGTACTCCCGCCGCTACGACGAGGCCGATGACGGCGACGACGGCGACGGCACTCGCGGCGATGGCCCAGAGCGGGAAACCGCCCTCGTCGGACGCTGCGGCCTGGCCCTTGTCCTTGGCCTGGTCGCTGCCGCTTGCCCCCGTGTTCTCAGGAGAGGGGGAGGTCTGGGGTGTTGTCGGTGCCGTGCTCGTCTGCTGTGCGGCGAGCAGCGGGTTGACGTTGGGGTCGCCCGGGTTGCCCTTGCCCTCCAGGAGAACCTGGGCGGGGCGGACGGTTCCGTAGCCGATGTACTTCGACGGCACGGGTCCGTCGTGGCCGGCCGTCTCCATCATGACCCGGAGGACCTGATTCGCGGTCCAGTCGGGGTGAGCGGACCAGATGAGGGCGGCGGTGCCGGAGGCGATGGCGGTGGCTTCGCTGGTGCCCCTCCCGGCGCAGTATTGGTTCCTGTCTTTGGTGCAGCGCCCGGGGATCTCCACTCCGGGAGCCGCGAGATCGACGTACGAACCGTAGTTGGAGAATGCGGCCACGGTTCCCTTGGTGTCCACGGCACCGACAGCAACCACACCGGGAAGTGACGCAGGGTAGACGTGTCGCCGCTCGCGTCCATCGTTGCCTGAGCCGGCGAAGATCAACGCGCCCTTCTGCGCCGCATAGTCGACGGCACTCTGCCATTCACGGGCCTCAGCCTCGTCCGCCGTTCCGCCGAACGAGATGTTGATCACCCGAGCGCCGTTGTCCACTGCGTATCGGACGCCTTTGTAGAACGTCTTCCACCCCGTGCCGACGGCGGCACCGGTCTTGACCGGGAGGATCACCGCATCAGGAGCGATGCCCTTGACTCCGCCTGCGGCCCCACTACCAGCGATCGCCAGGGCCATGTTCGTACCGTGGCGGTCGGTGTCCTTGTCATCTACCCGGCCCAGGCCCCCCGTGTCGAAGTTGCGGCCGGGCAGCACCTTTCCACGGAGCTCCGGCAGCGTCGAATCGACACCGGTGTCAATGACGGCGACGGTGATGCCCTTGCCCGTGGCCACCTTCCACATCTCGTCGGCCTTCATCGCGTCCAGGTACCACTGACGCGACCGCATGTCTTCCGCCTGCGCCGCCGGCGCCGCGACGGTCCACGTCGCGACGACGGCGGTCATGGCACCGAGCAGACCAACCGCTCGGCTGCGGACGGCCCGGGTAAGGGGGGACATCAGGAAGTGCTCCTAGTCGATGACGGGCGGGACGATCTGGCGCTGGCCCGAGGTCCACGTCTCCTCGTCCTCGGACAGGTAGTCGGGGCGGTTGCGCGGCTGACGCCGCTCCTCCCCTTCCTGCTGTGTCGAAGCGGGCGGACGCACCAGGCCGGTACCACCGGGCGTGAAGGCCGAGCGTCCACTCACACCGGACGCCGTGGGCGCACCGATGGTTCCGCCCGGCTGGGTCGCCAGACGGCGGCCGGCGCCGCCCTGGCCGCCGGTGGGACCACCGTGCATGCCGCCGCCCGGGCCGTGCAGGCCCGCCGCGCCACGGCCGTACTGCGCTGCCGTGCGCTCTTCGCCGATGACCGTGCTCATGGGCATGCGACCCATCTGCTGGCCCGCGACGGAGCGACCCGGTACCTGCTTCCCACCGGTGATGCCCTCGGGCCGGGCCATCGGGGACAGCGTGCTCGGACCCGGCAGTCCGGTGCGCGTCGCGGGGCTCGGCAGTCCCGTGACGGACGGACGCGACTGCTGGAGACCGTTCTGCTGGCTCAGCGGCGGAGCGATGGGCGGCAGCGAGACGGGCGGCAGCGGCTGGTTGGTCGCCGGCGGAGGCGTGGTGGTAAGCGGAGGCTGGGCGGGCGGCCGGTTCGTGGTCTCCGGCGGCGGCGTCAGCGTCACGGAGTCGAGGTTGGTGTCCACCTCGGTGTCCGGACGCGTCGGCGTGGTCGGCGGTACCGAGGGCGGGTTCACCGGGTCGTGGACCTGCCGCTCCGTACCACTCGGGTTCGACACGTCGGCCCGCTGAACCGTCGTGTGACTGGTCTGAGTGGTGCCCGTACCGGAACCCGAACCCGAGTACGTCCCCGAACCAGTACTGCCGCCGACGCCGTACTCGCGCTCGCCTTCACCGAAGCGGTCAACGACCATCGGCTTGAAATCCGGCTGCCGCTCGGCCGCCATCCGGTTGCTCGTTGTGTCGTAGTACGACGACAGGCGCTGCATCGCGTTGATCGCTTCCTGCAGCTTCGGACCCGTCTCGGCCTCGAGTCGGGCCTTCTCCTTCTCCGGGTCCGCGTAGCACATGCCCGCCGGCTTCGGCACGCTTGCCTTCGCCTCCGTCAGCGCCTGGGCCGCGGACTTCATCTCATCGGAGACAACCTTGGTGAAGTCACCGAGGACCAGGGTCTCCGAGACCATGCCAGCACCCCACTTGCGGAAGGCGTCGCCGCCCTCGCCCTCCCACTGCACGCGGGAGATGTAGTGCCGTAGATCGGTGGCAATGGCCAGGATCTTCGGCGCCGCTGCCGCGAGCGCCTGACCCGCGCCCGAGAGGTCCTCGGGCTTGGCCGACGCGATCATCGCGTACAGGGCGTCCAGGGACTTCCCCTCGAACTCCGACATCGTGTTGCCCTCCCCCGTTTAGCTGAATCCGCCGGAATCCGTGGTGCTGGTCGCCGGCCTGGCCGGGTCCGGTACCACGGGCGGATGACGCTTTTCGTAGTCGTCCTGCGCTCGCTTCGTGATCTCCTGGAAGCGCTCGCGCTCCTCCTGGTCCACGCTCGCGTACCCCTTGTCGGCGATCTGCGCGCGAATCCCCATCGCCTCGATCGTCTCGCCGAAGATCTTCGTCAACTCCTCGAGCCGCGTGCGCACCTTCTCGTACGCCCCGTGCAGCTCGGTCGCCGCGCTGAAGCCCGTGCCGTACGACGCGGCCGTGACCTTCTGTTCGCCGATCTTCGTGTGTTCGGCCGGCGAGCCCTTCAGCTCGTCGACCAGCTTCTGCATACGCGTCTGGAAGGTCAGGAGCGTCACTTCGCCGACTTCGAGCCCCTGCTTGCCGCCGTCCCCGTTCGGCCCTGCCACTTCAGTTCCCCCTCGTCACACGCACGAACACGCTCACTCTAACGACTCGCTACGACAGTTCCAACTGCAAAGCTACCTAAGGATCCCCTGGTCGCACCTAGGTATCCGTACTCATCTGACGGCCCGTCGAGCCGCCCCGCGCCGCCGTCCGTCCCTGATCACCACAGCCGTCCCGGCGACCACCGCGACCAGTACCCCCGCGATGCCCAGCGCGTACGTCGCGAGGCGTTCGGAGCGTTCCTGGGGGGTTTCCGACATGGCCATGTGGGCCGGTTCCGGGGCCGGGGGCTTCGGCGGGCCCGGGTCCGGGGTGGGGCCCGTCAGTGGGGGTTCGGGGCCGTCGGCGAGGGCGCGGACCGGGTCGACGACGCCCCAACCGACGTGGTTGTCGTGGCCGTTGACCGAGCGGACGGCGGTCTGCTCGATGCGGGTGACGATCTGCGAGGCCTTCCACGTCGGGTACTTGGCCCGCAGCAGCGTCGCCACGCCCGCGACGTACGGGGCGGAGAAGCTGGTTCCGTTGTCGACGCACTGGCCGCCGCCCGGCACCGTGGAGACCATGTCGACGCCGGGTGCGGCGACGCCGACGAAGGTGCCGGACTGGGAGAAGGCGGCGCGTTCGTTGTTGCGGTCGGACGAGGCGACGGCGAGGACGCCCGGGAAGGCCGCCGGGTAGGTGTTCTTCAGTTTGCCGTCCATGCCGTCGTTGCCGGCGGAGGCGACGACCACGACGTCCGCCTCGAGCGCCCGGGCCACCGCCTTGGCCAGCGACGACTCGGGGCCGAGCGGCTGGGTGGTGTCCTGGGAGATGTTGATGACCTTGGCGCCCTTGGCCACGGCGTGGTCGATGGCCTGGGCCATCGTGTCGGACTTGCCGCTGTTCTTCTCGTCGTTCTGCCGGATCGGGATGATGGTCGCCTCGGGCGCGAGGCCGACGAATCCGGTGCCCTTGCGGGGGCGGGCGGCGATGATGCCGGCGACCTTGGTGCCGTGTCCGACCTCGTCGACGGTGCCGTCGGTCTTGCCGCGCTGGTCGTTGCCGGGTCCCGGGTTCTGCTTGTCGGGCTTCAGGTAGTCCTTGCCGGCCTTGGCGTCGACGGCCGGCTTCAGCTGCGGGTTGACGTCGTCGACTCCGGTGTCGATGACGGCGACGCGGACGCCCTTGCCCTTGGTGTCCTGCCACAGTTCGTCGAGCAGCACCCGCTGGAGCGACCAGGGGATGCCCTCGATCTGCTTCTTCATCGGGAAGGTGCACTCGCCGCTGCCGTCTGTCCCGAGCGGTTCCGCGGTGGCCGCGCCGGCCGCCGGGGTCGCGGCCAGGACGGCCGTCAGGGTCGTGGTCGCGAGCAGGGCCGCCGCGCGGGTACGGGACGTCGTCACCGGTGCCTGCCTTCTCACGAACCCTGCGGCTGGCGCGCGCTGTTGGTGTCCAGGCGCGGGCCCTTCGACAGGAACTCGGACCACTCCATCGGGACGAGCACGGGGGTGACCTTCTCGTAGCCGAGCCGCTTCTGCGCGTCGGACGGCTCCGGCCGCCCGTCGGTCGTCTGCTGCTGGTTGCCGGTGCCGATCTCGGAGCGGCCGGAGTCGCTGTCGCCGTTGGCCTGGACGGCGTAGCGCAGTCCGGTGTCGGTCACGAGGAAGAGCGAGCCGTCGGGGGTGGACTGCCTGCCCTGGATCTGGGTGTAGAGCAGTCCGGTGCCGGGCGTGACGTACGTGCTGGTGCCGCCGGCCGTGATGTCGGCGGGGTACGCGGGGCCGGCCCAGGTGGACAGGGTGGTCCGGCCCTTGGCGTCGACCTTCTCCAGGACGGAGCAGATGGTGTCGCGCGAGCCGTCGCCGCCGACCGAGTTGACCTGGCTGGACTTGCGCTCGGGCCAGCGCAGTCCGGCGCCGAAGGTCTGGCTGTCGGGGGTGAGCGAGGCCTGGTCCACGGGCGTGGCCTTGCCGGCCATGTCGAGGACGTCGGCCTTCGGGGACTGGATGAGCAGCCAGGCGGTGAACTCGGAGACCGGCTGCACCTTGCCCTCCAGCACCACGTAGTGCTGGGGGCCGGAGCCGGTCTGGGTGAGGAGCACCATGCCGACCTTGTCCTGGGCGGGCGTGAGGCCGCCGCGGACGTGGGCGTCGGCGCCGACCGCGCCGGGGATCTCCGGGTAGTCGACGGGGCTGCCGGTCTTGAGGGTGGCCAGCCAGTCGTCGGTGACCTGCTGCGGCTCGCGGTTGACGCCGAACAGCGCGGTGACGAGGCCCTGGGACTTCTCGTTGACGCGGTACTTGGTGCCGGTGTGGTCGATCAGGTACTGGGCGCTGTCCTTCTGGCCCTTCACGTACAGGATCTGACCGGACTTCAGCTTGTTGCCGTTGTCGGTGCGGCCGAGGTCGCGCTTGGCGAAGAGGAAGGTGGCCTTCTGCACGTTGCCGCCGTTGCCGCCGCCGGGCTGTTCGCACACGGCCCAGCGCTTGGCGGTGCCTGCGTCCGCCTCGCCGGGGAGGCGGTCGGGGGCGTACGGGATGCCGAGGATCGGGCCGCGCGGCGGCTTGCCCTCGTCGAGCGTCTTGTCGTCGACCTGGATGACCTGGAAGTCGTCCGGGTTGAGCAGCAGGCGCGCGGAGGCGAGGTTGAGCACGGGGTGGAGCAGGGTCTTCTTGTCCTTGCCCTTGCCGGTGGTGAGGACCACGTAGCGGGTCGTCGACTGCTTGCCGACGATCACCTTCTTGCCGGGGTCGTCCCAGCCCTTGGGCGCGGTCGGCTTGAACATGCCCCAGGCACCGAAGCCGGCGATGACGAGGGCGCCGATGATGACCCCGGGAAGGACCGCGCGCAGCGGCTTGGGCGCTCCCTCCTCCGTGCCCGAGGGCGAGGGTTGGAGGAATGCCGCGACCGTGCGCTTCTTCGCAAAGGTGTACGCGTTGAGCTCGTCCCGCCGTGATGCCATGAGTCCCCATTTTCGTCAGGCGCAGTCTTCGCGCGGGACTCCGGGGAGCATGGCGCCCGGGCCCCGGCTGTCGGACCGGCCCCCTACTATGCCTGCTGTCCGTCGGTGCTCGTGGGGCGGGTAGGGTGATCCGGCCGCCAAAGGCCTGGCGGGCCAGGGTGATCGGGACGAATTGAGGGGGATTCTCCATCATGGCTTCCGCGACGCGGACACGGTCCGCTGCGGCCGGGCCCACTGCCGGGCCCTCCACCTCCCCCGTTCCGGGGCCCGGTTCGCCGGTTTCGTCCTCGGTGTCGCCGCGGCTTCAGGCACGCCCGGGACACTTCGGTGCGTTCCGATTGCAACAGCTCGTACTGATCGAGGTGGCGGCCGCGGTGCTCGTCGTCGCCGCGGTCGTCGACAAGCTGATGCTGGTGCCCGCCGGTGTGGTCGCGGCGCTGCTCGTGCTGCTCGCCGTCGTGCGGCGGCACCGGCGGTCGCTGCCCGAGTGGCTCTCCACCTTCTTCGCGCTGCGCGCCAGGACCCGCCGGGCCGCCTCCTTCACCGTGCCGGAGGGCACGGAGCCGGGTCTCGCCCCGGTAGTGGAGTGCGATCCGGCGCTGCGGACGTACGCGTACAGCGACCGTGACCGGCGCCCGATCGGGATGATCGGCGACGGGACCTTCCTCACCGCCGTCGTACGGGTCGAGTCCGAGGCCACGGCGCTGCGCCCCGACCGCGGGGCGCACCCGCTGCCGGTGGGGCTCGTCCGGGACGTGCTCTCCGTGGACGGCATCCGGCTCGAGTCGGCGCAGGTCGTGCAGCACACCCAGCCGGCTCCCGCGCCGCACCTGCCCGCGCAGTCGATGGCGGCCCGCAACTACGGGCCGCTGCAGGCCCAGACGGGTTCGCCCGCGGTCCGCATCACCTGGATCGCGCTGAAGCTGGACCCGGAGCTGTGCCCCGAGGCGGTCGAGGCGCGCGGCGGCGGCATGCAGGGCGCGCAGAAGTGCCTGGTGCGGGCGGCGGACCAGCTCGCGAGCCGGCTCGCCGGCGCGGGCTTCAAGGCCACGGTGCTCACCGAGCAGGAGCTGACCTCCGCCCTCGCCACCTCCACGTGCGCCAGCCCGATGGCGATAGCGCAGGCGGGCCGTGGCCAGGCGCAGGGACGGCGCACCCAGGAGACCGCGCGCACCTGGCGGGTCGACGACCGGCGCCACACGACGTACTGGGTGGGGCGCTGGCCCCAGCTGGGCAGCGGGGGCGGCGCGGGTGCGTCGATGCCGCAGCTGGTGGCGCTGCTGACCTCGCTGCCGGCGCTCGCGACGACCTTCAGCCTGACGCTGAGCGGCGGTGACCGTCAGGAGGTGACGGTCACCGGACATGTACGGATCACCGGGCGCAGCGACGAGGAGCTGGTGGCCGCCCGGCACGAACTGGAGCGCGTGGCGCGGGGCGTGAAGACGGGGCTGGTGCGGCTCGACCGCGAACAGGTGCCGGGCATGCTGGCGACGCTGCCGCTGGGGGGTGCGCGCTGATGACGACTCCGACGGGTCCGGTGAACCCGGCGAACCAGCACATGGGCCAGGCAGGCCACGTGGGTCAGGCGGGCCAGGTGGGTCAGGCGGGGCACGTGGGACAGGCGGGGCACGTGGGTCAGATGGGCCAGGCAGGTCAGATGAGTTCGCAGGGTCCTGTGCAGCACGCCATGGCCGCGACTCCGGCGGCGGCCGGCGGGCAGGCGGCCGGCGGGCAGGGGCCGGGCGGCATGCCCGGCGGCGTGTCCGGCGGGGTCGTCGGTGCGGTTCCCGCTGCCGGGCGGGCCGAGGCCCGGCGGGCCCGTACGGGTGGCGGACGGACCGCGCGGCGTACCGGTGGCCGTGGCACCAGGCCCCGGTTCGGCTTCGGGCTCATCGGCCCGCGCCGTGACCGCCACGCGGTGCCCATGGACCAACTCGACGCGCTGTCCCTGCCGATGGGCGACGACGGCGTGGTGATCGGCGTGGACGCCGAGAGCCGGCCCGCGGTGCTCGGCATCAACCGGCCCGCCCCGTACGACATCACGCTCATCGGCGGCCTGTGGACCGCGCAGGTGCTCGCGCTGCGCGCGGCGGCGACCGGCGCCCGCATCGCCGTCGAGACCGGCCGCGCGCAGGCCTGGACGGCGCTCGCCCAGGCGGCGGGCGGCGGGCAGCCCTGCATCACCCTGCACGACGTGGGCCGGGTGCCGCCGCAGGGTGCGTCCGCGGGCAGTCCCGTGGTCGTCGTCCGCGACTGCGGCATGCGGCCGCCGCGCGGCCGGGTCGTGTCCGGCCCATGGCAGTCGGTCGTCACGCTGCTTCCCTATCTGAGCCCGGTGGCCCCGCGGCTCCTCGAGAAGTCCTCGCTCGTCGGCGTCCAGCGGGTCTCCCCCGACGAGGCCGCGCAGATCGGACGCATCATGGGCCTGCAGCGCGCCGAGTGGGAGGCGCTGTCGACGCTGGCCGACGGGGTGACGCTCTGGTGCACGCCGGGCGACCGGCAGTTCGTGATGACGCAGGCCACGGACGCCGAGACCGGATTGTTGGGCGCCGCCCGCCGAATGGACTGAGCCGGGCGAAGGCGTGGCATCTTCACCGAACCTGTCCGCATTTGCACAGGTTCGGAACACCGGGGGTTTCACTCTCCGGTACCCGTGGGTCACTTGGGGGACCCGGCCGATCCGTACGGCGGGCGGCGGCGGGCCGTCGGCCCTGCCCGAGGGGCACGGTTGGCGTTTAGGGTGGGATGTGCCCGCCCACGACGGCACAAGGGTGCGCGACCACACCAGGAGGCAAAGTGAACCGCGATCGGGACGAGATCAACGGGGGTTGGAACCCGCCCGTCGACGATCAGTCCGACGCAGATCCCGCCGAGATGACGGGTGAGTTCACCATCGACTACACCCCGCCGGCCTGGTACACGCAGAACGCGTCGGCCGGTACGGGTGCCGGGGCGCCCACGCCTCCTCCGCCGACCGGCGCGCCCGTCGCGGTCCCGGGGGTTCCGGCGGGCGGCGGCTTCGAGCCGAACTGGGGCGCCACGCCGCCGCCTCCGGCCGCGCCCGTCCCGCCGGCTCCGGTTCCGCCGGCCCCGACTGCCCCCGCTCCGGTCGCTCCTGCCCCGATCGCGTCGACCCCGGTTGCTCCTGCTCCCGTCGCACCGGCTCCGGCCGCTCCGGCCGCGCCCGCTGCCCCCGTTCCGCCGGCCGCGCCCACCGCCGACGCCCCGGCGTCCGCCGCCACGCCGTTCGGCGGCGGGGACGTGGAGAGCGGTGCGACCATGCGCTTCTCCCCCGCCGCACTGAAGCGGGAGATGGCGGAGCTGTCCGAGCAGCAGCAGACCGGTGCGGACGACCCCCGGGCGGCGGGCCTGACGCCCGCAGGCCCCGGGACGGCGTCCGAGCCCGTGTCGGAGCCCGCGCCGCTGGACACGGCGGGCGACCCGGCCGTGGCCGTCTCCTCCTCAGCCGCGCCGGCGTCCGCCGGGACGGCGGACGTGGCCGATGACCCGTCCGCCGCGCAGCCCGCGGCCGACGCGACCGAGGCACCCTCCGCGTCTGCGGCGACCGAGGCGACCGAGGCGACCGAGGACGATGTGAACGCCGTCGGCGGACCGGTCGCGACCGACGGAGAGTCCGAGGCAGCCGAGGCGTCCGCCTCGGGCACGGACGGTGCTCCGGCAGCCGTCGAGGCCACCGTCCCCGCCGACACCACCGACGCCCCCGAGGCCGCCGGCTTCGGCCCGGCGGACGGCAGCGCGGCCTCCGGCGCCGAGGCCACCGGTGCGGAGGCCACCGGCACCCCGGCGGCGCCCGAAGCCGACGCCGCCGCCCCGACCGCAGCCGCACCCGCCGCCGAGCCGCAGGACGCCGTACCGGCCGCCCCGCTGCCGCCCGTGGCCCCGCCGGTCGTCCCGCCCGCGCCGGCTCAGGGCGCCGGACTGCCGCCGCTGCCGCCGTCGTTCCAGCCCGCGACGCCCGCGGCGGCGCCGCAGTGGCCCGCGCAGGAGGCCCAGGGCGAGCAGCCGCCGGCGCCGGCCGCGCCGCTGCCCGCCGCCGCCCCCTGGCCCGCTCCCGCGGTGCCGGGCGCCCCCGGCCCCGTACCGCCGCAGGGGGGTTACGGCTTCCCGCACCCGGGTCAGCCCGGCCAGCCCGGTCAGCCGCCTCAGCCTCAGCCGCCCGCCCCGCAGCCGCAGGGTGGTTACGGCTTCCCGCACCCCGGACAGCCCGGCCAGCCGCTCCCCGGCCAGCCGCCCGTCCCCGCACAGCCCCAGCCCCAGCCCCAGGGCGGCTACGGCTTCCCCCACCCGGGACAGCCCGGTCACCCCGGCCAGCCCCTCCCCGGCCAGCCGCCCGTCCCCGCACAGCCCCAGCCCCAGCCCCAGGGCGGCTACGGCTTCCCCCACCCGGGACAGCCCGGTCACCCCGGTCAGCCTCAGCCCCAGCCGTCCGCGCCCGCCGGGCCCGGGCCCGCGGTGGATCCGCGGACCGGGGCCGCGTGGCCCTCCGCCGTGACGCACGACCAGCGGGAGCGGTCCGTACCCGGGGCGCCGCTCGGTTACACCGCGGCCGTCGAGCTGTCCTCCGACCGGCTGCTGCGCAACAACAAGCAGAAGCCCAAGTCCTCCCGCAATCCCGGGGCCTCCGCCCGCTTCAAGCTGGGCGGCAAGAAGGAGGAGGCGGAGCGGCAGCGGAAGCTGGAGCTGATCCGTACGCCGGTCCTCTCCTGCTACCGGATCGCGGTCATCTCGCTCAAGGGCGGCGTCGGCAAGACCACGACGACCACCGCGCTCGGCGCGACCCTCGCCACCGAGCGGCAGGACAAGATCCTCGCGATCGACGCCAACCCGGACGCCGGCACGCTCGGCCGCCGCGTGCGGCGCGAGACCGGGGCGACCATCCGCGACCTGGTGCAGGCGATCCCGTACCTCAACTCGTACATGGACATCCGCCGGTTCACCTCGCAGGCGCCGTCCGGGCTGGAGATCCTCGCCAACGACGTGGACCCGGCGGTCTCGACGACCTTCAACGACGAGGACTACCGGCGGGCGATCGACGTCCTGGGCAAGCAGTACCCGATCATCCTGACCGACTCCGGCACCGGTCTGCTCTACAGCGCGATGCGCGGGGTGCTCGACCTGGCCGATCAGCTGATCATCATCTCCACGCCGTCCGTGGACGGCGCCTCCAGCGCCTCGACGACGCTCGACTGGCTGTCGGCGCACGGGTACGCGGAGCTGGTGCAGCGCTCGATCACCGTGATCTCCGGGGTCCGCGAGACCGGAAAGATGATCAAGGTCGAGGACATCGTGCAGCACTTCCAGACCCGCTGCCGGGGCGTGGTCGTGGTGCCGTTCGACGAGCACCTGGCGGCGGGCGCCGAGGTCGACCTCGACATGATGCGGCCGAAGACCCGCGAGGCGTACTTCCACCTGTCGGCGATGGTCGCCGAGGACTTCGCCCGGGCGCAGCAGGCGCAGGGGCTGTGGACCGGTGACGGACAGGGCGGCATGCCGCCGCACATGGCCCCGCCGATGCCCGGTCAGCCGGGTGCGCCCGGTCAGCCCGTGCCGGGGCAGGCGGTGCCGGGCCAGCCGGTGGCCGGGCAGCCGTACCCGCCGCAGCAGCCCGTACCGGGTCAGCCGTACGGCGGTCAGCCCGCGCCCGGGCAGCCGTACCCGCCGCAGCCGTATCCGCCGCAGCCGGCACCGGGTCAGCCCGGCCAGCCGGGTCAGCCGTACGGAGCACAGCCCGCACCCGGACAGATGTACGGGGCGCAGCCCGGTCAGCCCCCGATGCCGCAGGGGTGGCAGCAGCCCCCGGCGCAGCCGCTGCCGCCGCACGCCGATCCGCAGGCTCAGGGCCAGGGGCAGGTTCCGCCGCCCAACTGGCAGCAGCAGCCGCAGCAGCAGCCTCCGCAGGCGCCGCCAGCCCCTCAGCAGTAGGGCGTCACAGGAGTAGACCAATGAGGCCCCGTACCGGTGTTCCGGTACGGGGCCTCATCGCATTCCCGCAGCCCACACGGTGTTTGAGACATCGTTGACGACGGCAGACCACCGCTGATACACCTTCGCTTCATCCATCGTCAGCCCAAGATCCACGGCACTTCCCCCGACGCACGCATCCCGACGCGAGGTCACGCCCCATGGTCATGGTCACGAAGGTTCCACCCCGTCAGGCACCCGCCGGCAGAGCCCTCCGCCTGCTTCTCGCCACCGGTGTCACCGCCGCCTCGCTGCTGGCCGTCCCGGGCACCGCCCGGGCGGAGGACGAGAAGTCCGGCGGCACCACGCTCACCGTCGCCGTCTCGCAGAGCGTCGACTCGCTCTCGCCGTTCCTGGCGCAGAAGCTCGTCTCGACCAGCATCCACCGGCTGGCGTACGAGTACCTGACGAACTACGACGTGAAGGACGCGCACCCGATCCCGGGCCTCGCCACCGCGTGGAAGTCCTCGCCGGACAAGCTCACCTGGACGTACACGATCCGCAAGGACTCGCTGTGGTCCGACGGGAAGCCGGCCACGGCCGAGGACGCGGCCTGGACCTTCAACAAGATGATGACCGACCCGAACGCGGCCACCGCCAACGGCAGCTTCACGGCCAACTTCAAGAAGGTCACCGCGCCGGATCCGCAGACGCTGGTCATAGAGCTGAAGCAGCCGCAGGCCACGATGACGGCGCTCGACGTGCCGATCGTGCCCAGGCACGTGTGGGAGAAGGTCACCGACTTCTCCAAGTTCAACAACGACCAGCAGTTCCCGATCGTCGGCAACGGGCCCTTCGTCATCACGGACTTCAAGGTCGACCAGTACATCAAGCTCAAGCCGAACAAGAAGTTCTGGCGCGGTGCGCCCAAGTTCGACGAGCTGGTCTTCAAGTACTACAAGGACGGTGACGCGGCCGTCGCCGCGCTCCAGAAGGGCGAGGTGTCCTTCGTACCGAACCTGACGCCCGCTCAGGCCGCCGCGCTGAAGACGCAGAAGAACATCAGGGTCAACGACGCACCCGGGCGCCGCTTCTACGCGCTCGCCACCAACCCGGGCGCCCGCGCCAAGGACGGCAGGACCTTCGGCAACGGCAACAAGGCACTGCTCGACCCCGAGGTGCGCAAGGCGCTCTTCCTCGCCGTGGACCGCACGACCCTGGTCGAGAAGGTCTTCCGGAACCACGCCGTGGAGGGCGAGGGCTACATCCCGCCGCGCTTCGGCTCGTACTTCTGGAAGCCGGCCGCCGACCAGAAGCGCGCCTACGACCCGGCCAGGGCCGCACAGGTCCTGGACGCGGCCGGATACCGGAAGAACGCCGAGGGCAGGCGGCTCGGCAAGGACGGCAAGCCGCTCGACCTGCGCATCCTGTGTCACGCCACCGACCCGAACGACAAGGCCTCCGCCAAGTACCTCCAGGAGTGGTGGGGCAAGCTCGGCATCGGGCTCAAGGTCGAGTGTCTGGACAGCGTGTCCGACCCGTGGGTGAAGGGCGACTACGACCTCGCCTTCGACGGCTGGTCGGTCAACCCGGACCCCGACTACGTGCTGTCCATCCACACCTGCGGCACCCTGCCCGCGACGCCCAAGGACACCGGCGCCACCGACAACTTCATCTGCGACCGGCAGTTCGACTCGCTGTACGCCCGGCAGGCCGTCGAGTACGACGCCGCCAAGCGGTCCGAGCTGGTCAAGCAGATGCAGTCGCGGCTCTACGACACCGGGTACATGAACGTCATCGCGTACCCGAACGCCCTGGAGGCCTACCGCACCGACCAGATCGCCTCCATCACCACCATGCCCGAGGCCGCCGGCAACCTGTGGGGCCAGGACGGCTACTGGAGCTGGTGGTCGGCCGTGCCCGCCGCGCAGGCCTCCGACGACGGGTCCGGCGGCTCCTCCACCGGCGTCGTCGTCGGCATCGGCGCGGCCGTCGTGGTCGTCGTCGGCATCGGGGTCTTCCTCGGACTGCGCCGCCGCTCCACCGCCGACGACCGCGAGTAGCCCGTGACGAGCGCGAGCACTCCCGCCTCGGTGGCGCAGACCGGCACCGGAACCGACTCCGGCACGGTCCGCGCCACCGAGGGCGGCGCACGGTCCGGCACCGCCGCCGCGTACCTGCGGCACGCGGCGGGGAAGGCCGCCGGTGCCGCGGTGTCCCTCCTCGCCGTCCTGGTCACCAGCTTCTTCCTGTTCCGGATCATCCCGGGCGACCCGGTGAAGACGATGACCCACGGCATGCCCACGACGGCCAAACAACTGGCCACCCTCCGCAAGCAGTTCGGTCTCGACCTGCCGCTGTGGCAGCAGTTCACCGACTACTGCGCCAAGGCGCTCACCGGAGACCTCGGCACCTCCTACCAGTTCCGCGCCCCGGTCGGCGAGCTCATCGCGCAGAAGCTCCCAGCGACCCTGCTGCTCACCGGCACGGCCGTGGTGCTCTACTCGGCGCTCGGCCTGTGGCTCGGCACCCGCTCCGCGTGGCGGCACGGCAGCCTCGGCGACCGGCTGAACACCGGCGTGGCGCTGACCCTGTGGTCGGTGCCCTCGTTCTGGCTGGGGCTGCTGCTCATCATCGTGTTCTCGGTGGGCATCGGGCCCGTGCCGGGGCTCTTCCCGACCGGCGGCATGGAGTCCGGCACCGGCGAGACCGGCTTCGGCTACGCCCTCGACGTGGCCCACCACATGGTGCTGCCGGTGCTCACCCTGGTCGCGGTCGGCTACGCCCAGACGCTGCTGGTGATGCGGTCCTCGCTGCTCGACGAGATGGGCGGCGACTATCTGACCACGGCCCGGGCGAAGGGGCTGCGCGACGACGCCGTACGGCGCCGGCACGCCGTGCCGAACGCGCTGCTGCCGACGGTGACGATGATCTTCATCAACCTCGGTCACGTGGCGGCCGGTTCGATCCTGGTGGAGACGGTGTTCTCCTGGCCGGGGCTCGGCGGCCTGTTCTACCAGGCGCTGAGCGTGCCCGATCTCCCACTGGTGCAGGGCCTGTTCGTGGTCTTCGCCGG
Source organism: Streptomyces sp. NPDC127092 (assembly GCF_042722475.1). Taxonomy (NCBI): domain Bacteria; kingdom Bacillati; phylum Actinomycetota; class Actinomycetes; order Kitasatosporales; family Streptomycetaceae; genus Streptomyces; species Streptomyces sp. NPDC127092. The sequence goes on along the minus strand of NZ_JBHXFE010000054.1, from coordinate 30,077 downwards.
CGCGATGATCGTGATGAACCTGATCGCCGACCTGCTCTATCCGCTGCTCGACCCCCGGGTGGGCCGATGACCTCACAGACCACCGCCACCTCGCTGGCCCGGCAGCGCAGGCGCGCCTCGCTCGCCCGCTTCTGGAACCGGTACCGCGCCCAGCGGGCCGGGCTCTGGGGCCTGGCCGGGCTCGCCCTGATCGGTCTGGTCGCGCTCACGGCGCCGCTGACCGTCGGCGCCGACGTGCAGTCGGTGACGAACGCGCCCGGCACGGCCCTCGAGTCACCGAGCGCCGAATTCCCACTGGGCACCGACCAGTTCGGGCGCTCTCTGCTCGGGCTGCTGATCTGGGGCGCGCGGATCTCCCTCCTCGTGGGGCTGCTCGCGGCGACCCTGTCCGTCGCCATCGGCACGCTCGTCGGAATCCTCGCGGGCCACTACGGCGGCTGGTTCTCCACCGTCGTCATGCGGATCACGGACTGGTTCCTGGTGATGCCGGCGCTCGTCCTCGCCATCGTGCTCGCGACCGTCATGTCCCGGTCCGTGTGGACGGTGATCCTGGCGATCGGCGTCACCAGCTGGCCCACGACGGCCCGGCTGGTGCGGGCCCAGACGATCGCGGTCGAGTCCAGGCCGTACATCGAGCGGGCCACCGCGCTCGGCGGCGGGCACGGGCATGTCATGACCCGCCACGTGCTGCCGAACGTGATGCCGCTGGTGCTCGCGCAGACCACGCTCGGCATCTCGACCGCCATCCTCACCGAGGCGACGCTGGCCTTCCTGGGCCTCGGCGACCCGACCGTGGTGTCGTGGGGCGGGATGCTCCAGGACGCGCGCGAGGCGGGCGCGGTCTCGTCCGGGCACTGGTGGTACCTGGCGCCGCCCGGGATCGCCATCGCGCTGGTCGCTCTGGCGTTCACGCTGTGCGGACGGGCCGTCGAGTCCGTCCTCAACCCGAAGCTGGGGGTGGGTCGTTGAGCACGGGGACACAGCCGCTGCTGGAGGTGCGGAACCTTTGCGTGACGTACGGGTCGGGGGCGGCGGCCGTCCCGGCCGTACGGGGCATCGACCTCACCCTGCCCGCCGGGCGGAAGCTCGGCGTCGCCGGCGAGTCCGGGTGCGGCAAGTCGACGATGGCGCTGGCGCTGCTGCGGCTGCTGCCCGCCTCGGCCCGGACCACCGGGCAGATCCTCCTCGACGGCGAGGACGTCCTCGCCATGAAGTGGGGACGACTGCGGGCCGTCCGCTGGGCGGGCGCGTCGATCGTCTTCCAGGGCGCGATGCACTCGCTCAACGCGGTACGGCGGATCGGCGACCAGATCGCCGAGCCGCTGCTCGTGCACGGGCGGGCCACTCCGGCCGCCGCCCGGCGCCGGGCCGGGGAGCTCCTGGAGCACGTGGGCCTGCCGGCCGGCCGCGCGGACGCGTATCCGCACGAACTGTCCGGCGGGCAGCGGCAGCGCGTGATGATCGCGATGGCGCTCGCCTGCGACCCGCGGCTGATCGTCGCGGACGAGCCGACGACCGCGCTCGACGTGATGATCCAGGCGCAGATCCTGCGGCTGATCGAGCGGCTCGTCGCCGAGCAGGACATCGGACTGCTCATGATCAGCCACGATCTGGCGGTGCTCGCCGACACCTGCGACCGGCTCGCCGTGATGTACGCGGGGCGGGTGGTCGAGGAGGGCCCGGCGAAGGAGGTGTACGAGGCGGCGGCGCACCCCTACGGGAAGGCGCTGTCGTCGGCGTTCCCGCGGATCGGCGACCCGGCTTCCCGGCGGGCGCCGCGCGGTCTGCCGGGCGACCCGCCGGACCCGGCGGACCTGCCGGGCGGCTGCACCTTCCATCCGCGCTGCCCGGTGGCGGTGGACGGGTGCGCGGAGCAGGACCAGGAGCTGCGGGACGCGGGCGCGGGGCGCCGGGCGGCCTGCGTACACGTGGGGAGCACGTCATGAGCCAGGATCCGGCGGCGCCGCTGCTGTCGGCGCGGGGCCTGCGGGTGGTCTTCCCGGGGCGGCGGGGCGCGCCCGCCGCCCGGGCGGTGGACGGCGTGGACCTGGACGTCGGCGCGGGCGAGATCGTGGCCCTGGTGGGCGAGTCCGGCTGCGGCAAGACCACGCTGGCCCGCTCGCTGCTCGGCCTGGTCCGGCCGACCGGGGGCGCGGTGCGGTTCGCCGGCGCGCCGCTGTCGTACACGGGCAGGGGGCTCAAGGCGTACCGGAAGCGGGCCCAGCTGGTGCTCCAGGATCCGAGCGGTTCGCTGAACCCGCGGCACACGGTGTACGACGCGGTGGCGGAGGGGCTGCGCATCCACGGGTACGCGGGAGACGAGCGGGCGGCGGTCGCCGAGGCGCTGTCCCGGGCCGGGCTGCGGCCGCCGGAGCGGTTCTTCCTGCGCTATCCGCACGAGCTGTCCGGCGGGCAGCGGCAGCGCGTGGTGATCGCGGGCGCGCTGGTCCTGGAGCCGGAACTGATCGTCGCCGACGAACCGGTGGCGTCGCTGGACGCCTCGGTACGCGGCGAGATCCTGGCGCTGCTGCTGCGGCTGCGCGACGAACTGGGGCTCTCGGCGCTGGTGGTGACGCACGACCTGGGGCTCGCGTGGAACATCGCGGACCGGGTGGCGGTCATGTACCTGGGGCGGATCGTGGAGTCGGGCCCGGTGGAGACCGTACTGACGGCACCTCAGCACCCGTACACCAAGGCGCTGTTGTCGGTGTTGCCGGAGTCCGGCGGCGAGCCGGTGGTGCTGACCGGCGAGCCCCCGGACCCGGCGCGCATCCCGCCGGGCTGCCGCTTCCACGTCCGCTGCCAGGCCCTGGCGTCGGGCGCGGCGGCGGCCGTGGCCGCCGACTGCCGCACGACGGACCTCCCGGTCCTCGCCGCCGACACGGCCGCGGCGGCGGCCTGCCACCTCGTGGCACGGGCGGTCACGACGAGCGACTGAGGCAGCGCCTGAGGGCGGCGAGGGTGGGTGGGGTGGGGCGGCGGGTGCCGCGGGCCGGGTGGGGCGGCGGGTGCCGCGGGCCGGGCCGGGCGGTGGGCGCCTCGGGCCGGGCCAGACGGCAGGTGCCGCGGGCCGGGCCGGGCGGTGGGCGCCTCGGGCCGGATCGGCCGAAGGCCGGTTCGGCGGGCGAGCGGGCCGGCTCAGGCGGCGGCACCCGCCCTGCCGACCCGACCGTGCCCTACTCCCCCGGCTTCACCGCCGGCTGAGCGGGCCCGGCCTGCTCGACGGGCATTCCCGCCTGTTCGACGGGCATCCCTGCCGGCATCACGGCCTCCATCGGCATCCCGGCCTGCTCCATCGGCATCCCCGCCTGCTCCGCCGGCATCCCAGGCTGCTGCGCGGGCTTCCCCGCCTGCTCTGCGGGTGCGGCCGCCTGCTGCGCGGGCTTCCCCGCCTGCTCCGCCGGCATCCCGGCCTGCGGCTTCCCCGTCTGCTGTGCCGGTGCGGCCGCCTCCGCCGGCTTCGCAGCCTCTGCCGCCTCCGCCGGCTTCGCCGGCTTCGCCGCCGCCGCCGGGGCGGACGGGTTCTGCGGTTTACCGGCGGGCTTCTCGGTGACCGAGCCCTTCGGGAGGACCTCGCACGAGCTGATGGAGGTCCGCGTGGAGACCGACTTCACGGTGCAGGTGTCCTTGCCGACGCCCGCGTCCACCGAGCCCCAGTGCTCGCCGACGATCAGGACGGCGCCGTCGTGGCCCTGGATCGTGTCGTCGCCGGGGCCGGCCTGGATCAGGCCGCCAGACTCCGGGCCGAGGGCGGCGGCCTCGATCTTGTCGTTCTCGCTGCCGCCGAGGACGCGGCCGGAGAAGTCGATGATCCCGGTCCTGATGGTGTCCTTGCCGTCGTTGCCGGTGACGATGCCGCCGCCGCGGTTGAACTGGCCGGGCGCGCCGAAGACGGAGCCGGTGGTGATCGTGTCGTCGCCGTCGTCGCCGTGGACGACGGCGCCGCGCTCCGCGCCCTCGCCGTGAACGGTGGCGACCTTGATGATGTCGTTGCCGCGGTTGCCCCGGACCATGCTGAAGGTGGTCTGCGGCACCAGGTGCTTGGCGCGGATGACGTCGTTGCCCTCTCCGCCGAGGATGGCGGAGTCGATGACGAGTCCGCGCACCTCGATCATGTCGTTGCCGGCGCCGCCCGAGACGGTGACGCCCTCGAGGTCGCTGTCGCAGAAGATGTGGTCGTCTCCCGCTGTGCCGTTGACCTGGTTCCCCGGCGGCGCGGCGATGTCGTTGACCCAGCACTGGTGCATGGGCACCCGGGCCGAGGCGTGGGCGGGCACGCCGCTGAGCGAGGCGGCGGCGACGAGGACGGCCAGGGCCGCGGGACCGCGCAGGGATCTGCGGAACGACGGTGGCGTGACGGACATGCGGGGGCTCCTCTGCGGTGCTACAGGGGGTAACAGGTGGGGTGGGTGAGGCTGATGGGGTGGTTGGGCAGGTCGGGCCGGGTCAGGCCGCGGTACGGGCCGGTGCGGGGTGCCGGGCCGAATAGCCCACGATCCGGCGGGCGTTGAGGTCCGGCTCGTGCGCGGGATGCCCGTTCGTCCACCGTCCGAGGCACATCTCGGCGGTGATGCCGGGGCCGAAGCCGGCGAGGATGCCGCGCGCGCCCTCCTTCATGCCGCCCTCCTCGAAGAGCCGGCGCACGGCGTCGAGGACGACGGCGCTGGCGATGTTGCCGTACTGGGTGAGCGTCGAACGGCTGAACCGGAACTCCTCCGGCGGGACTCCGAGGAAGTGGCTGAGGTCGTCGAGGATGCGCGGACCGCCCGCGTGGATGATGTAGAAGTCCAGGTCGCCGGCGTCCCAGCCGTGTTCGCCCGCGAGTTCGCGCAGGGCGGGCGCGAGCGGCTCCATCGTGCCCGGCACCCGCTTGTCGAGGAGGAAGTGGAAGCCGGTGGCGCGCACGCTGTAGGCGATCCAGTCCTCGGTGTCGGGGACGAGGTAGGAGTTGTTGCGTTCCAGGGCGATGCCGGTGCCGCCGCGTCCGCGGACCACCGCGGAGGCGACCGCGTCGCCGAACAGGCCGTTGGAGAGCAGCGATCCGACGCCGAGGTCGGTGGGCTGGTAGCACAGCGAGCAGAACTCGCAGGCGACGATGAGGACGTTGGCGTCCGGGTAGGCGGTGCAGAAGTCGTGCGCCCGGTTCACCGCGGCCCCGCCGGCGGCGCAGCCGAGCTGGGCGATCGGCATCTGCCGGGTGTGACTGGGGAAGCCCATGCTGTTGATCAGCCAGGCGGTGAGCGAGGGCATCATGAAGCCCGTGCACGACACGTAGACGATCATGTCGATGTCGGTGGGCCGCAGCCCGGCGTTGTGCAGCGCCTCCTTGACCACTGCGGGGACGCGGGCTTTCGCCTCGGCCTCGTACAGCGCGTTGCGTTCCTCGAATCCGGGGTGCTTCAGGGTCTCCTCGATCGGCTGCACGATGTGCCGGCGGGTCACCCCGGTGTTCCCGATCAGCCGCAGGGCGAGGGCCAGTTGGGGGTGGTCGGCATGGCGTGAGCGGGCGAGGTCGAGGGTCTCCTCCATCGTGATCACGTACTCGGGTACGGCCACCGCGGGCTTGCACAGAGTCACCACGACACGCGCTCCTTCGTCTCGTTCGCCGTGAACTGGGCCCACACTCACCCCGCCGCCGAGACCTCGCAACCGCGCGGCGACCGGCCGACCGCGGAGCGTGACCGCACGTGAGGCAGGGCGGGTGCTCCGTTCGGGGGGCTGTCGGCGCTCGGCGTGTCGCGTCCGTGGGCGGCCGGGAACACCGTTCTCATGACCTCCGAACCCACGGCCGCGCCCCGGCCGGCCGTCCGCACCTGGGCGGTCGAGGACCTCCCCGCCCTCGACTTCGACCCGCTGCTGCTCGAACTGCTCCACGAGGAGCCCGTCGCCCGGATCCGGCTGCCGTTCGGCGCGGACCACGAGGCGTGGCTGGTCACCCGGTACGACGACGTGCGGGCGGTGACCTCCGATCCGCGCTTCAGCCGGACGGCCCTGCTCCAGCAGCAGGTGACCGGCATGACCGGCCACATGGTGGCCTCCAAGGCGGCCCTGAACTACGCCGATCCGCCGTACCACACCCAGCTGCGCAAGGCGGTGACGAAAGCTTTCACCGGGCAGTCGACCAAACGGCTGCGCCCGCTCGCCCAGGCGACCGCCGACCGGCTCCTCGACGCGATGGAGCGTTCCGGCCGCCCGGCCGACCTGATGAAGCACCTGCACGGGCCGCTGCCGATGGCGGTGGTGTGCGATCTCCTCGGCATCCCCGAGGAGGACCGCGCGGAGCTGGCCTCCTGGCCCGACCTCATCCTGTCCTCGGGCCCCGGCCCGGAGAACAGCCGGGCGGCGAAGGCCCAGATCCACGGCTACATCAGCGGTCTCCTGGAGCGGCGGCTCGCCGAGCCCTCCGACGACCTGGGCGGCGTGCTCGCCGAGTCCCTGGCCGAGGGGCGCGTCGACCGCGACGAGGCCGTGTCGCTGGCCATGGCCATCCTGATCAGCGGCGCGCACGCGGTGCGCAACAACAGCGCCAACATGGTCTATCTGCTGCTCACCCGGCCGGACCTGACGGACCGGCTGCGCACCGAGCCCGAGCTGCTTCCGCAGGCCGTGGACGAGCTGCTGCGCTGGATCCCGCACCGCAACGGCGTGGGGCTGCCGCGGATCGCGCTGGAGGACGTCGAGGTCGGCGGGGTGGTGATCCGGGCCGGCGAGGCGGTGTACGCGTCGTATCTGGCGGCCAACCGGGACCCGGCGGTGTTCGCCGACCCGCACACCGTCGACTTCGACCGTACGGGCGTGGGGCACGTGTCCTTCGGGCACGGGCCGCACCACTGCATGGGCGCGATGCTGACCCGGATGGAGTCCGAGGTGATCGTCTCGACGCTGCTGGCGCGCTATCCGGAGCTGCGTCTCGCGGTACGGCCCGAGGAGGTGCCGTTCCAGTCCCAGGGACTGATCCGGGGCCCGAGGGAACTGCTCGTCACCTGGTGACGCGCGGGACGGGCGCGCGTTCCGCACGCGCCCGTCGGACCCGGCTCCGAGGCCGACGTGTCCGAGGGGCGCCGCTCAGGCGGCGCCCCTCAGGCACGGCCGCTCAGGCGTGTCCGTGCTCGCGGTCGTACGCGGCCGTGAGCTCGCGGCACTGCTTGACGTCCTCGGCCATCGCCACGAGCAGGTCGTCGAGCGTGTCGAACCTGAGCATCCCGCGCACGTAGGCGAGGAAGTCGACGGCCACGTGGAGGCCGTACAGGTCCAGGCCCTCGCGGTCGATCGCGTACGCCTCCACCGTCCGCTCCGTTCCGTCGAACTGCGGGTTGGTGCCCACCGAGATCGCGGCGGGCATCCGCTCGCCCGCGGCCGTCAGCCAGCCCGCGTACACGCCGTCGGCGGGGATCGCGGTGTGCGGCAGGGTCTCGACGTTGGCCGTCGGGAAGCCGAGCTCGCGGCCGCGCTGGGCGCCGCGCACGACGACGCCCTCGACGCGGTGCGGCCGGCCGAGGATCTCGGCGGCGCCCGCCATGTCGCCCTCGGCGACGAGCCGGCGGGTGAGCGTGGAGGAGAAGGGCTCGCCGCCGCCGGCGGCGCCGCGCACCCGCAGGTCGATGACCTCGACCTCGTAGTCGTAGGTGGCGCCCAGCTCGGCCAGGAAGGCGACGTTCCCGGCGGCCTTGTGGCCGAAGCGGAAGTTGGGGCCCTCGATCACGCACCGGGCGTGCAGCTTGTCGACGAGGACCTTCACGATGAAGTCGGCCGGGGACAGCTGCGAGAACTCGGCGGTGAAGGGGAGGATCAGGACGGCGTCCACGCCGAGCTCCGCCATCAGCTCCGCGCGGCGGTGGTGCGGGGCGAGCAGCGGCGGGTGGCTGCCCGGGCGGACGACCTCGGAGGGGTGCGGGTCGAAGGTGACGACGACGGAGGGGACGCCCAGCTCGCGGGCGCGCTCCACGGCCCGGCCGATGATCAGCTGGTGCCCGCGGTGGACCCCGTCGTAGGAGCCGATGGTGACGACGCTGCGTCCCCAGTCCTGGGGGATGTCCTCCAAGCCACGCCAGCGCTGCACTGTGACCGCTCCTCGTCCGCCTGTACCCATGTCCGCGTGTACGCCTGTTGGCGCAGGTCTAAGACTGCCATGAGCATGCGACTGCGTCGGCATCGGCATGGTGTGCGCCTCGTCTCGGAGTTCGCGGCGCAGGAAGCGGGAGGCTCCGGTTCCGGGTGCGGCGAGCACGGGTGCGAGGGCGGCGCGCTGGGCGGGCAGGGCGAGCAGGCGGACGACGAGGGGGTGGAGGACGCAGCGGACCTCGGGCCCCTTCTCCAGGCACGCGTCCACGAAGGCGGCGACGAGGGGCGCGCCCTCGGGGCGCCGCTCGGCGTATTCGGCGACGAGGGCGGCGGCGCGGCGGGCGAGGCGGGGCGGGTCGACGGCGGCGAGGACGGCGAGTGCGGGCGCCGGCTCGGCGCCGTGGAGCCGGGTGCGGAGCGCGTCGAGAACGGCGTCGGGGTGGGTGGGCAGCGCGGTGGCGAGGGCGTCGGCCGGTACGCCCGGTTCGGCGAGGGCCCGCGCCAGGAAGCGGTCGCGGGTGCCGGGGTCCCGCAGCAGCAGTCCGAGGGCGGCGCCGTGCAGCGGCTGGTCGGCGGGCCTGGCGAGCAGCGCGAGGGCGGCGTAGCGCAGGGTGTCGCGGTCGGCCGGGTCGGTGGCGTGCGGGGCGACGAGCTGCGCGTACGCCGCTGCCGCCGCGCGGCGCTCCGGGCGCCCGTCGTCGTGCGCCCAGCGGTCCACGGCCCGGCACAGCGCCGCGGGCTCGTCCTCGGCCAGCGCCGCGAGCAGGCCCTCGGCGAGCGGGTGGGCGGTGGCGACCAGGGCCTCGCACAGGTCGTCCACGGCGAGTCCGCGGTGGGTGTGCAGGAGCGCCTGCGCGGCCGTGCCGACGGTGGCGCCGGGCGCCCCGGCGAGGATCCGGTCGTCCCCGAACCACCGGCACAGCAGCGGCTGCACCCCGCGCGGGTCGGCCACCAGGCGGGCGGCGGCCAGGCCGAGGAACCGCCCCTCGGGCGCGGGATCGGCCGCGACCAGCCGCCGCAGCAGTTCGAGCCGCTCGCCCTCGGGCACGCGCACCCGGGCCCAGAACTCCACGCCGAACCCCGGCGGTGCCCCTCGTTCCCCGACGCCGTCGGCCAGCCGCCTCAGCACTCCGGTGTAGGGCCGGAGGTCGTCGAGTCCGCCGATGACCCCGGCGAGCAGCCGCGCGGCCCACCAGTGGCCCTCGCCGGTCCCGGCGGCCTCGGCGACCGGGTCCGCCGGTCCCGTCCCCGCGCCCGCCGGGGCCGCCAGGGCGTCCACCAGCGTGTGCAGGCGGGGGATCAGCGCGTCGGGGCCGTGGGTGTGGTGGAGGTGGTGGAGGGACTGCAGGACGGGGCCGATGCGGTGGCGGGGGACGGGGAGGGCGCTCGGGTGGTGGATCAGGGTGTCCAGGGCGCGGTCGATGTCGAGGTGGGTGCCCTGGAGCCAGTCGGCCAGCTCCTCGTGGGCGAACCGGTAGCCGCCTCCCGCCGGGACCAGCAGCGCCTCGGTGAGGACGGCGGAGGCCCAGCCGGTGCGCCAGGGGAACAGCTCCTCGAAGGACTCCCGGTCCAGTTCGCCCTGGCCGGGGCCGAGGCAGCGGCGGGCGGCCTCGTGGACCTGGCCGCTGACCCTGGCGGCGAGCCGGCGGACGGCGGTGCCCCGGAGGACGGGGCGGCCGGCGGCGGCGATCCGGACGGCGACCCGCAGGCACATCACGTCGAGGTGCGCCTGGAAGATCTCGTAGCGGCCGGGCCGCCCGGCCAGTTCGCCCCGGGCGGCGGTGCGGATCTCGCCGAGCAGCCGGAGGGCCAGCGGGTGCCGGGCGTCGGCCTCGGCGACGGCGTCGTCCGGGACGCCGTGCCGTCGTCGTGCCTGCGCCGCCTCGGCTTCGGTGAGGTCGCCGAGGAGCGTGACGGCGGGCTCCGTCGCGTACAGGCCGGCGGCCTGCTCCCAGTGCTCGGGGCGGCAGGCCATGACCAGGCGTGCGCCGTGGGTGCTCAGCCAGTCCTCGGTGGCGGCGGTCCAGGGCGCGAGGCGGTGGGCGAGGAGCGGCGGCATCTCCTCGGGGGCGTCGAGGAGGATCAGGAGCGGCCCGTGCGCGGCGGCCTGCTCCGGAGTGACGGCGGCGGGGTCGCCGGGCGTGCCGGAGGCGGCGGCGACCCGCCCGGCCCGGCGCAGGGCCCGGCCGACGGCGGGGGCGACGCAGTCGTCGTCGGCGCGCAGGTCGGCGCCGCGCAGCCAGACGGTGGGCGCGGGCGCCGGGCCGCGGGCGCGTGCGGCGGCGATGCCGGCGAGGGCGGTGGTGCGGCCGGTGCCGGGCGGGCCGACGACGGCGTGGACGCGTGTGGCGCCGTCGTCCAGGACGCGCGGCTCGGGCAGGTCGTCGAGGGCGCCGGTGGTGGTGGCGGTGAGTTCCAGGACCCCGGCGGCGTTGAGGTCGCGGCCGTAGCAGGGCACGGTGGCGGCGTTGCGGCGGAGCAGCGCGGCGAGGGGCCCGAGCGGCGGGATGGGCAGGGCGTGGCCGGCGGCGCGCCGGTCGCCGTGGGCGGCGGTGCCGAGGACGGCGAGGACGGCGCCGGTGGCGGGGTCGAGCACGGGCCCGCCGGCGGCCGTTCCGCCGTCGTGGAGGGCCTCGGCTCCCTCCGTGCCGATGGCGAGTTCGAGGGCGGCTCCCGCGGTGGCGCCCAGGACGCGGGCCTCGCGCCAGCCGTGCGCGGAGATCCGGACGTACGTGCCGGGCTCGATGTCCTGCCGGTGGGCGAGGGGCAGCGGGCGGGCGGCGAGTCCGCCGGTGCGGACGAGGGCGAGTCCGCTCTCGGGGAGCGGGGTGATGTCGGCGGCGGTGGCGCGCCGGGCCGGGCCGCCGGGGACGCTCAGCAGCAGGCCGTGCTGTCCGGCGACGACCTCGTGGCCGGTGAGCAGGGTGCCCTGGTGGTCGGTGAGGAATCCGGTGCCGAGGGGACGGCCGCGCGGATCCTCGATCCGTACCAGTGTCGCCAGGTCCCCGCTCCCCATGATCCGACGGTAGGTGGGCGGTGATCAGCGGGAGAAGCGCGTGAGCCGAACGCGCCCCCTCACACTCCCCCGTTCACTTCGAGCGCCTCCCCGTAGGGGTGAACCTCGGGACATGACGGCGGGGGGGGGGGGGAGGAAGGGCCGGCCCCCCGGCCAAGGAGAGCCACCCTAGCGCTCTCCTAGACGGAGACGAGGGGTCGGTCTTC
>NZ_JBHXFE010000054.1:0-18784 GCF_042722475.1 Streptomyces sp. NPDC127092 | reverse complement strand
CCCGGGCCCCCACCCCCCCCACCCCCCCCCCCCCGCTGCCGGGGCCCGTCCGGCGGATCGTGGCCGGACGGGCCGAGGTGGTCCGCTCAGCCGAAGACGGCCAGGCTCTTCGCCTTGCCCCGCTGCTCCTCGACCAGCGCGAGCAGCCGCCCGTCCGGTCCGAAGACGGCGACCGGGCCCGCCGGGTACGCCGGCATGTCGAGCCGTACGCCGTTCAGCAGCAGCTTGGCCCGTCGCTCGTCGACGTCCCAGCGCGGGAACGCCGCCGCGGCGGCCTCGGCGACCGGCATGACCGTCAGGTCCTGCTGGAGCTGGTCCAGGGTCCGGGCGCTGTCCAGCTTGTACGGGCCGACCCGGGTGCGGCGCAGCGCGGTCAGGTGGCCGCCCACGCCGAGACCGGCGCCCAGGTCGCGGGCGAGCGCCCGGATGTAGGTGCCGGAGGAGCAGACCACGGAGACGACCAGGTCCACGACCGGCGTGCCGTCCTCCGCGGTGTCCTCGCGCACGTCGTACACCCGGAACGAGGAGACGGTGACCGGGCGGGCAGGAATCTCGAACTCCTCGCCGCCGCGCACCCGCGCGTAGGACCGCTTGCCGTCGATCTTGATCGCGGAGACCTTCGACGGCACCTGCATGATGTCGCCGGTGAGCTCGGCCACGCCCGCGTCGATCTGCTCGCGGGTGACCTTCGACGCGTCGACCGACGCCGTGATCTCGCCCTCGGCGTCGTCGGTGATGGTGGTCTGCCCGAGGCGGATGGTGCCCAGGTACTCCTTCTCGGTCAGCGCGAGGTGACCGAGCAGCTTGGTGGCCCGCTCCACGCCGAGGACGAGGACGCCCGTGGCCATGGGGTCGAGCGTGCCGGCGTGGCCGACGCGGCGGGTCTTGGCGATCCCGCGCATCTTGGCCACGACGTCGTGCGAAGTGAAGCCCGACGGCTTGTCGACGATGACAAGCCCGTCGGGCGTGGTGGTTGCCTTGCTCATTCGGCGGCTTCGTCCTCGCCCGGCTTCTTGTACGGGTCGGCGTCGCCCGCGAACGTGGCACCCGAGGACGCCTCGCGCACCCTGGCGTCGGAGGCGCGCGCCTGGTCGAGCAGGTCCTCGATGTTCCGGGCGGTCTCCGGAAGGGCGTCCGCCACGAAGGTGAGCGTCGGGGTGAACTTGGTGCCCGCGGCCCGGCCGACGGCCGAGCGCAGGATGCCCTTGGCGCTCTCCAGGCCGGCGGCGGCGCTGGCCCGGTCCTCCTCGTCGCCGTAGACCGTGTAGAAGACCGTGGCCTCCCGCAGGTCACCGGTGACGCGGGTGTCCGTGATGGTCACGTGCGTGCCCAGGCGCGGGTCCTTGATGCCGCGCTGCAGCTTCTCGGCGACCACCTCCCGGATGAGGTCCGCCAGTTTCTTCGCCCGCGCGTTGTCGGCCACTGGTCCTACTCCTTCTTTGCCTTGCTCGTTCAGTCTTCATCAGTGTGGAGCCTGCGTCGCACGGACAGCAGTTCCACTTCGGGCCGGGCCGCGACCAGCCGCTCGCAGCGGTCGAGCACGTCCGACACGAACCCCGAGTCCCCGGACACCAGAGCGACCCCGATGCGGGCCCTGCGATGGAGGTCCTGGTCGCCCACCTCGGCCGCGCTCACGGAGAACTTGCGCTGGAGCTCGGCGACGATGGGCCGGACGACGGAGCGTTTCTCCTTCAACGAATGAACGTCGCCGAGGAGCAGATCGAAGGACAGGGTCCCCACGTACATGCGGTGCCGGATGTCCCGCCGGTTCGGGTTCGAAGGCCTGCCGGGCCCTCGCCCGGCAGGAACATCAAAACCGTACACGCAACGGCCGGGGCCGATCGACGGAAATACTTCCCGCCGACCGGCCCCGAACGCGGTCCCGTGCGTTACGCGCGCGGCTTCTCGCGCATCTCGTACGTCGCGATGACGTCGTCGACCTTGATGTCGTTGAAGTTTCCGAGGTTGATACCACCCTCGAAGCCCTCGCGGATCTCGGTGACGTCGTCCTTGAAGCGACGCAGACCCTCGATGTTGAGGTTCTCCGCCACGACCTTGCCGTCGCGGATGAGGCGCGCCTTGGTGTTGCGCTTGACCTCGCCGGAGCGGATGAGGACACCGGCGATGTTGCCCAGCTTGGACGAGCGGAAGACCTCGCGGATCTCCGCCGTACCGAGCTCGACCTCTTCGTACTCCGGCTTGAGGAGGCCCTTGAGCGCCGCCTCGATCTCCTCGATCGCCTGGTAGATGACCGAGTAGTACCGGACGTCGACGCCCTCGCGCTCAGCCATCTGCGCGGCACGGCCGGCCGCACGGACGTTGTAGCCGATGACGATGGCGTCGGAGCCCATGGCCAGGTCGATGTCCGACTCGGTGACCGCACCCACACCGCGGTGCAGGATGCGGATGTCGACCTCTTCGCCGACGTCGAGCTGGAGCAGCGAGGACTCCAGGGCCTCGACCGCACCGGACGCGTCGCCCTTGATGATGAGGTTGAGTTCCTGGACCTGACCAGCCTTGAGCACCTTGTCGAGGTCCTCGAGGGACACCCGGCGGACGCGCTTGGCGAAGGCGGCGTTGCGCTCACGCGCGGCGCGCTTCTCGGCGATCTGGCGGGCGGTGCGGTCCTCGTCGACGACCAGGAAGTTGTCGCCGGCGCCGGGGACGTTGGTGAGACCCAGGACCAGGACCGGAGTCGACGGAGTCGCCTCCTCGACGTTGTTGCCCTTGTCGTCGAGCATCGCGCGGACACGGCCGTACGCGTCGCCGACGACCATCGTGTCGCCGATGCGCAGCGTGCCTCGCTGGACGAGGACGGTCGAGACCGCACCACGGCCGCGGTCGAGGTGGGACTCGATCGCGATGCCCTGCGCGTCCTGGTCCGGGTTGGCCCGGAGGTCCAGGGCGGCGTCGGCGGTCAGGACGACGGCCTCGAGCAGCTTGTCGATGTTCAGGCCCTGCTTGGCGGAGATGTCGACGAACATCGTGTCGCCGCCGTACTCCTCGGCCACCAGACCGAACTCGGTCAGCTGACCGCGCACCTTGACCGGGTCCGCGCCCTCGACGTCGATCTTGTTGACCGCGACCACGATCGGCACGTCGGCCGCCTTGGCGTGGTTCAGCGCCTCGATCGTCTGGGGCATCACACCGTCGTTGGCCGCCACCACGAGGATCGCGATGTCGGTCGACTTCGCACCACGGGCACGCATGGCGGTGAACGCCTCGTGACCCGGGGTGTCGATGAAGGTGATCTTGCGGTCCTCGTCGTTGACCTGGGTCGCGACCTGGTAGGCACCGATGTGCTGGGTGATGCCACCGGCCTCGCCCGCGACCACGTTGGTCTTGCGGATCGCGTCGAGGAGCCGGGTCTTACCGTGGTCGACGTGACCCATGACGGTCACGACCGGCGGACGGGAGACCAGAGCCTCTTCGCCGCCCTCGTTCTCACCGAACTCGAGGTCGAAGGACTCCAGCAGCTCACGGTCCTCCTCCTCGGGGGAGACGATCTGAACCGTGTAGTTCATCTCGTCGCCGAGGAGCTGCAGCGTCTCGTCGGAGACGGACTGCGTGGCCGTGACCATCTCGCCGAGGTTCATCATGACCGCGACGAGCGACGCCGGGTTGGCGCCGATCTTCTCCGCGAAGTCGGTGAGGGACGCACCGCGCGACAGGCGAATGGTCTCGCCGCCACCGCGAGGCAGCATCACGCCGCCCACGGACGGGGCCTGCATGGCCTCGTACTCCTGGCGCCTCTGACGCTTCGACTTGCGACCACGACGCGCGGGACCGCCGGGACGGCCGAAGGCGCCCTGCGTGCCACCACGGCCACCCGGACCACCGGGACGACCGCCGAAGCCGCCGGGACGACCGCCGAAGCCGCCGCCACCACCGGGACCGCCGGGACGACCGCCGCCGCCACCACCCGGACCGCCGGGACGGCCGGCGAAGCCGCCGCCGCCACCGCCGGGACCGGCCGGACGACCGGCGAAGCCGGGACGACCGCCGCCGCCGCCGGGACCGCCCGGACGACCGCCGGGGCCACCCGGGCCACGGCCGCCGGGGCCCGGACGCGGGCCGGCAGCGGGACGCTGCGGCATCATGCCCGGGTTCGGACGGTTACCGCCGGGCGCGCCGCCGGGGCGCGGAGCCTGCGGACGGGGCATGCCGCCCGGGGTCGGACGCGGAGCGCCGCCCTGGGGGCGCGGAGCGCCGGGAACGCCGCCGGGACCCTGCGGGCGCGGAGCGCCGCCGGGACCGCCCTGGCCGCCGGGACGCGGAGCGCCACCCTGCGGACGGGGCGCCTGCGGGCGCGCCATGCCGGTGGAGCCACCGGAGGTGAAGGGGTTGTTGCCCGGACGCGGGCCGGCCGGGCGACCGCCCGGACGCGGGGCCTGCTGGCCGGGACGGGGGGCCTGCTGACCCGGACGCGGCGCCTGCTGGCCCGGACGGGCAGCGGTCGGACGCGGGCCGGGGGTGGCACCACCGGGGCGCGGACCGGCGGCCGGGGCCGACGGAGGCGCGGTGAACTCCGGCGCGGCCGGAGCCGGCGCGGCGGGAGCCGGCTTGGGCGCGGGCTTCGGACCCGGACGGGGGCCCGACGCGGCCGGAGCCGGAGAGGGGGTGCTGCTCGCGGGGGCGGCCGGAGTGGCCGGAGCCGCGGGCGCGGCGGGGGCCGGCTTGGGGGCCGGGGCGCCGGGCTTGGGGGCAGCGGGACGTGCCGCAGCGGCCGGGGAGGGCGCCGCGGGCTTGGGGGAGGGCGCCGCCTTGCGGGGCGCACCAGGCTTCGCAGCGGTCTTGCCGGCGCCACCGCCGGGACCCTGCAACGCGTCAGTCAACTTGCGCACGACCGGCGCCTCGATCGTCGAGGACGCCGAACGGACGAATTCACCGAGTTCTTGGAGCTTGGCCATGACGACCTTGCTCTCCACACCGAACTCCTTGGCGAGTTCGTATACCCGGACCTTAGCCACTTCGCTCCTTTGAGGTCCGGTTACCGCCGGACCGTCGCTACTTCATGGGCGTACTCATCGCGTACTCATCGAGTGCTCATCGCAATCTCGACCTACTTCCAACTCGCGAGGTACCTGACCGCACGGGGTTCCGTGCCGTACATCTTTTGTGCCGTACATCTCTACGGTGCGGTCTGCTCGACATCCGCGCGCAGCGCCGTCGTGTCGAGCGGCCCCTGGACCCGAAAGGCCCGCGGGAACGCCCGACGGCGCACCGCCAGGTCGAGACAGACCAAGGCGGGGTGCACGTACGCACCCCGGCCGGGCAGCGTACCGCGATGATCGGGAACGCACTCGTCCTTATTCATCACGATCCGCAGCAGATCGCTCTTGGCCGCTCGCTCCCGGCATCCCACACAGGTTCGCTCAGGGCACGCGCGGGCCTGCGTCCGGCCAGACACGTTAAGTCTACCTCCCCGTACCGACCTCACCCGTTTGGGGCAAAAATCGAACAGTCGTTGGCCAAAAAGGATCAGTGCCGGTACGGGACCAGGCGCCCGTGCTACCGGGCGCCGCCCTCGCCCTGCTGCTCGGTGTCCGGACGGATGTCGATCCGCCAGCCGGTGAGCCGCGCGGCGAGGCGGGCGTTCTGACCCTCCTTGCCGATGGCCAGGGACAGCTGGTAGTCGGGCACCGTCACCCGGGCGGAACGGGCCGCCAGGTCGACGATCTCGACCTTGGACACCCGAGCGGGTGACAGCGCGTTCGCCACGAGCTCGGCCGGGTCGTCCGACCAGTCGACGATGTCGATCTTCTCGCCCAGCAGCTCCGCCATCACGTTGCGCACCCGGCCGCCCATCGGGCCGATGCAGGCGCCCTTGGCGTTCAGGCCCGAACGGGTGGACCGGACGGCGATCTTGGTGCGGTGGCCGGCCTCACGGGCGATGGCGGCGATCTCGACGGAACCGTCGGCGATCTCCGGCACCTCCAGGGCGAACAGCTTCTTCACCAGATTGGGGTGGGTGCGCGAGAGGGTGACGGACGGACCGCGCACACCCTTCGCCACCCGGACGACGTACGTGCGCAGCCGCAGACCGTGCGTGTACTCCTCGCCCGGCACCTGCTCCTGCTTCGGCAGGATCGCCTCGAGGCGGTCGTCCAGCCGGACGAGGACGTTCTGCGGGTCCTTGCCCTGCTGCACCTGGCCGGCCACGATGTCGCCCTCGCGGCGCGCGTACTCGCCGAAGGTGACGTCGTTCTCGGCGTCGCGCAGCCGCTGCTGGATGACCTGGCGGGCGGTGCTCGCCGCGATCCGGCCGAAGTCCGACGGCGTGTCGTCGAAGTCCTTGGGCTCCTGGCCCTCCTCCAGCTCGGAGGGGTCTTCCTTCGCCCACACCGTCACGTGACCGGTCTGCCGGTCCAGCTCCACGCGCGCGTGGCGGCGGGCGTCGGGGGTGCGGTGGTAGGCGATGAGGAGGGCCGACTCGATCGCCTCGACCAGCATCTCGAAGGAGATTTCCTTCTCCTGTGCCAAGCCCTTCAGGAGCTTCACGTCGATGTCCACGGCTACGCCTCCTCTTCCTTCTTGTCCTTGCGGTTGAACTCGATCTCGACACGCGCCTTGGCGATCTCGGAGAACTCGATCCGGCGGGCGGTCGCCTTGCGGCCCTTCACGCCCGGCACCTCGGTGTCCAGGCCGTCCTCGTCCACCGCGAGGACACGGGTGACGACCTCGCCGCCGCCGGCCTCGGAGGTCAGCTGGAGCTTGACCAGACGGCCGGTGGCACGCAGGTAGTGACGGTGCTGGGTGAGCGGACGGTCGGCGCCCGGGGAGCTGACTTCGAGGACGTACTCGCCCTCGCCCATCGCGTCCGTCTCGTCGAGCTTCTCGGAGATGACGCGGCTCAGCTCGGCGCAGACGTCGAGTTCGACGCCCTCGTCCGAGTCGACGACGACCCTCAGCAGTCCGCGACGGCCGGCCCGGGACACCTCGATCTCCTCGAGGTCGAGGTCCTTCGCGTGAACGAGCGGCTCCAGAAGACCGCGCAGCCGTTCGTTCTGGGTGGTGCTCATCCGGGTGACTCCTCGGCCGCGTGTGCTGTTGTGGGTTCGTCGCGTGTCAGATCAAAGGGTATCCGGTCCCGGAGGGTGTTGCCGTCCACCGGGCCGGGGGCCGCGGGTACGCTCGCCTGCGGCGATCTTGGAAGATCTTCGAACACGCGAGGGAGGAGGAGGCGTGACGACGGTGGGCAGACGCGCGCTCCTGACGGCGGGCGCGGCCGGCGCGGCAGGGGCGGCGATGACGCTCGCGGGCTGCACGTCCGACGGCGACGGGGACGGCCCGAGGGAGCCGAGCGCCGCCGAACGGGCGGCGGCCGCCGAGGCCGCGCTGCGCGCCCGCTCGGCGGGCACCAGCCGTGACCTGCTGCTGCGCTACGACGCGGTCATCGAAGGGCACCCGGCCCTCGCGGCCCGGCTGGCGCCGCTGCGGGCGTCGGTGGCGGCCCATGTGAAGGCGCTGGGCGAAGGGGGCACGGCGCCCGCCCCCGGCCCTGCCGCGTCCGCCTCGCCCGCCACCCCTTCGTCCGCCTCCCCCTCCCCCTCCCGGTCCCTCGCGCCCATCCCGGTGCCGTCCGATCCCGCCACGGCGCTCCGGGACCTCACCACCGCCGTACGGGCGACCGCCGACGCCCACACGGCCGCGCTGCTGACCGCGCCGCCGGAGTACGCCCGGCTGCTCGCCTCCGTCGCCGCGTCCGGCGCCGCGCACGCCTACCTGCTGACCGAAGGGGGCCGCGGATGAGCGCGCTCGACGCGGCCCAGGCCGCACTCGCCGCCGAGCACGCGGCCGTGTACGGCTACGGCGTCGTCGGCGCCCGCGTCGACGAGGCCCGGCGCGCCGAGGCCACCGCCGCCTACGAGGCCCACCGCGCCCGCCGGGACGCGCTGCGCCGCACCGTGCGGGACCTGGACGGCGACCCCGTCGCCGCGGCAGGCGGCTACGAGCTGCCGTTCGCCGTACCGGATCCGGCCGCCGCCGTACGGCTCGCGGCGGTCCTGGAGGACCGGGTGGCCGGCGTCTACTCCGACCTCGTCCGCTCCGCCGACGGCCCGCTGCGCCGCGACGCGGCGGCCGCCCTGCGCGAGGCGGCGGTGCGCGCGGCCCGCTGGCGCGGCAGCGACGTAACCTTTCCTGGGCTCGCGGAGCGGGCCTAGGAAAGGTCACGGGCCGCCGAGGACACGAAGGAATCAACGCACGCATGGGTTTCGAACCGCCGCAGCGACTGGTGCGGGCTCTCGGCGAGACGTACGGGGACGCTGTCGCGGCCGAATGGCTCGGGGAGCTCCCGGGGCTCGCCGAGAACACGCTGGAGGACGCCGGGCTCGTCGCCGAACGGGTGATGGCTCCCGGCGGGCGCAGCAGCCTCGTCGTCCTCGTTCCGGACGCGGTCGTGAAGATCGCGCCCGGATTCGCCCGTCCGGACCTGGAGCGGGACGCGCTCGCGCACTGGAACGGCTGGGGCGCGGCGCGGCTGCTCGGCGAGACCGGGAACGGCGGCCTCGTCCTGGAGCGGCTGCACCCGGAGGTGTCCCTGCGCTCCCTGCCGGAGGCGAAGGCCCTCCTGGAGGCCGCCGGGACGGTACGCAAGCTGTGGGTGGAGCCGCCCGCCGGACACGGCTTCGAGTCGGTCGCCGGGCGTACGGACCGGCAGGCGGAGGCCATGGAGCGCTACCGGGCCGACGACGAGGCGGGTGAGCTGGTCGCCGCCGCGCTCGCCGCGCGCGAGGAGCTGGTGGCCCGGTCCCCCGAGACCCTGCTGCTGCACGGCCAGTTCCGGCAGGGCAAGGTCCTGGCCGGCGACCGGGCGCCGTGGCTCGCGGTCGGCCCCGAGCCGCTGGTCGGCGAGCGCGCCTACGACCTCGCGCGACTGGTGCGGGACCGGGTGGAGGACCTGGTGGCCGCGTCCTCCGGGGCTTCGGCCGCACGCCGCCGGGTGAACAAGCTCGCCGACGCCCTGGACGTCGACCGGGAGCGGCTGCGCGGCTGGACCCTGTTCCGCGCCGTCGAGTCCGCGACCCGGTCGCTCACGGCGGGCCGGCGGGCGGACGCGGAGCTGCTGCTGGAGTTCGCGGGCTGGTTGTAGCGGACGGCTTGAGGGGGAATACCCTTTTCGTAACGTCCGGCTCGGCTCGATGGCAGGGGGCCGTGATGATGCAGGAACTGTTGATGGCCGCCGTGGGAGCGGCCGCGGTGGCAGCCGCGTACGCCGGTGCGGCGGCCAGGGTGGTCAAGCAGTACGAACGCGGCGTCGTGTTCCGCTTCGGGCGGCTGCGCGGTCAGGTGCGCCAGCCCGGGTTCAACATGATCGTTCCGTTCGTGGACCGCCTGCACAAGGTGAACATGCAGATCGTCACGATGCCGGTGCCCGCCCAGGAGGGCATCACCCGGGACAACGTGACGGTACGGGTGGACGCGGTCGTCTACTTCAAGGTCGTGGACGCGGCGGAGGCGCTGGTGCGGGTGGAGGACTACCGGTTCGCCGTCTCGCAGATGGCACAGACCTCGCTGCGGTCGATCATCGGCAAGAGCGACCTGGACGACCTGCTGTCCAACCGGGAGAAGCTCAACCAGGGCCTGGAGCTGATGCTGGACTCGCCGGCGATCGGCTGGGGCGTGCAGATCGACCGGGTCGAGATCAAGGACGTCTCGCTGCCGGAGACCATGAAGCGGTCGATGGCCCGGCAGGCGGAGGCGGACCGCGAGCGGCGGGCGCGGCTGATCAACGCGGACGCGGAGCTGCAGGCGTCGAAGAAGCTGGCGGAGGCGGCGCACCAGATGGCGGACGCGCCGTCCGCGCTGCAGCTGCGGCTGCTGCAGACGGTGATGGCCGTCGCGGCCGAGAAGAACTCGACGCTGGTGCTGCCGATCCCGGTGGAGCTGCTCCGCTTCCTCGAACGCGGCTCCGCCCAACCGGCCGCCGGACACCACTACGCGCCCCTGCCGACGGTACCGCCGACGCCGCCTCAGCCGTCGGAGGCGTACCTGGCGGGCCACGCGCACGCGGTGGACGCGATCGAGGACCTGACGGGCGCGTCGGTGGACCCGGCACCGAGGGAGGAGACCTCCTGAGCCTGGCGCAGGACGACGCCGGCACGGCACGACCGCCGGCACCGCACGACCCCGCCGGCGCGGCGGGAACGCCGAAGGGGCGCGACCTCTCTGGTCGCGCCCCTTCGGGTCGGGTCAGGCCGACAGACGGGCGATGGCCTCGTCCACCGGCAGCTCCTCGCGCTCGCCCGTGCGGCGGTCCTTCAGTTCCACGACGCCCTCCGCCGCGCGGCGGCCGGCGACCAGGATCTTCGGGACGCCGATGAGCTCCGCGTCGGTGAACTTGACGCCCGGGGAGACGCCGGCCCGGTCGTCGACCAGGACCCGCAGGCCCGCGGCGGCGAGCTTGTCGGAGACCTCGAGGGCCAGCTCGGTCTGGAGCGCCTTGCCGGCGGCGACCACGTGGACGTCGGCCGGGGCGACCTCGGCGGGCCAGCACAGGCCCTTGTCGTCGGCGGTCTGCTCGGCGAGCGCCGCCACCGCGCGCGAGACGCCGATGCCGTACGAGCCCATGGTCACGCGGACCGGCTTGCCGTTCTGGCCGAGGACGTCGAGCTTGAGGGCGTCGGCGTACTTGCGGCCCAGCTGGAAGATGTGGCCGATCTCGATGGCACGGTCCAGCTTCAGGCCGGTGCCGCACTTCGGGCAGGGGTCGCCGTCCTGGATGACGACGACGTCCACGTACTCGTCGACCTCGAAGTCACGGCCCGCGACGACGTTCTTCGCGTGCATGCCGTCCTTGTTGGCGCCGGTGATCCAGGCGGTGCCCGGCGCCACCCGCGGGTCGGCGAGGTACTTCACCTTGTCCAGGCCCTGCGGGCCGACGTAGCCGCGGACCAGGTCGTGGCGCTCGGCGAAGTCGGTCTCGGTGACCATCTCGACGGTCGCCGGGGCGAAGTGCGCCTCGACCTTGCCCAGGTCGACCTCGCGGTCGCCGGGCACGCCCACGGCCACGATCTCGCCGTCGACCTTCACGAGGAGGTTCTTGAGCGTCGCGGAGGCCGGGACGCCGAGGGAGGCGGCCAGCGTCTCGATGGTCGGGGTGTCCGGGGTGGGGATGTCCTCGGCGGCGGGCACGGCGGAGCCGTCGACGGCCTTCAGCTCGTAGGACACCGCCTCGGTGTTGGCCGCGAAGTCGCAGTTCGGGCAGTCGGCGAAGGTGTCCTCGCCGGCCTCGGCCGGGGCCAGGAACTCCTCGGACTTGGAGCCGCCCATGGCGCCGGCGGTGGCCGCGCAGATGCGGTAGTCGAGGCCGAGGCGCTCGAAGACGCGCTGGTAGGCCTGGCGGTGCAGGGCGTAGGACTGCGCCAGGCCCTCGTCCTCCAGGTCGAAGGAGTACGAGTCCTTCATCAGGAACTCGCGGCCGCGCAGGATGCCGGCCCGCGGGCGGGCCTCGTCGCGGAACTTCGTCTGGATCTGGTACAGCGTGACCGGCAGGTCCTTGTAGGACGAGCACTGGTCCTTCACCAGCAGGGTGAAGATCTCCTCGTGCGTCGGGCCGAGGAGGTAGTCGCCGCCCTTGCGGTCCTGGAGGCGGAACAGCTCCGCGCCGTACTCGTCCCAGCGGCCGGTGGCCTCGTAGGGCTCGCGGGGCAGCAGCGCCGGGAGGGACACCTCCTGGGCGCCGATGGCGTCCATCTCCTCGCGCACGATGCGCTCGACGTTGGACAGGACCTTCTTGCCGAGGGGCAGCCAGCTCCAGATGCCCGCGGCGGTGCGGCGGACGTAGCCGGCGCGGACGAGGAGCTTGTGGCTGAGGACCTCGGCGTCCGCCGGGTCGTCGCGCAGCGTCTTCGCCATCAACTGGGACATGCGCTGGACCGGTGCGTTGGCCATGGTTCTCGTACTCCTGCCGGGTAATGCCGGGTAATCGGTGATGGCTAGGAGGTTAGCCGGGTCGCCCCTGGTCGGTGAAATCAGTTCCCGCGCCTGAGCGGCAGCGGGGCTCCCATCACCGCGTACGGGCGGGGCGCGCTGGGGAAGTGGACCTGCCGGGCGAGGTCGGTGTAGCCGAGCGAGCGGTACAGGCCGCGGGCGGGGCTCTCGGTGTCGATGGCGGAGAGGATGGAGCGGGGCAGCTCGGACCGGTCGGTGATGGTGGTGATCAGGTCGCGGCCCACTCCCCTGCCCTGGAAGTCGGGGTGGACGTGCAGCTCGGTGATGACGAAGGAGTCGTCGAGCCACCCGGCGTTGCCCTCGGCGCGCAGGTACGGCTCCACCACCGTCGACCACCAGTGGGACCGGTCGTTGGGCATGCCGTAGACGAAGCCGACGAGCCGTCCGTCGGGTGTGGTGGCACCGTACGCGCACGCGCCGGGGTTAAGGAGGTGGCGCAGCACGATGTGGCGGCGTACGGCCACCTCGGCCGCGTCGAGGCCGAAGGCGACGGCCTGGACGGCGAGGGCCTCGTCGACCCGTGCGGCGAGATTGACCGGCGCGATCACGACCTCGGTGTCATCCATGCGCCGCACCCTACAAGCCGGTCAGAACAGCACGCTCATGAAGGCGCCGACCTCCTCGAAGCCGACGCGGCGGTAGGCGGCGCGGGCGGGGGCGTTGTAGTCGTTGACGTAGAGGCTGACGACGGGTGCGACGTCGGCGAGCGCGTAGCGCAGGACGGCGGCCATGCCGGTCTCGGAGAGGCCCTTGCCGCGGTGTTCGGGGGCGACCCAGACGCCCTGGATCTGGCAGGCCTGGCGGGTGGCGGCACCGATCTCGGCCTTGAAGAGGACCTTGCCGTCCTCGATGCGGGCGAAGGCGCGGCCGGAGCCGACGAGTTCGGCGACCCGGGCCTGGTAGAGCAGCCCGCCGTCGCCGGCGAGCGGGGAGATGCCGACCTCCTCGGTGAACATGGCGACGCACGCGGGCATGATCACGTCCATCTCGTCCTTGCGGACGCGGCGGACCAGCGGGTCGGCCTCGACGGTGTCGGAGGGCCGGTCGGCGACCATCAGCGGCTGGTGGGCGCGGACGTCGCGGGCGGGGCCCCAGCTGGGTTCGAGGAGCCGCCACAGCTGGGCGGTGGGTTCGGCGGGGCCGACGATGGAGGAGCAGCGGCGGCCGACCCGGCGGGCCCGTTCGGCGAAGGCGCGGACGGCCTCGGGGGTGGCGCAGATGGGCACGAGGTTGGCGCCGGAGTAGCACAGCGAGGTGAGGTGTCCGTCGCTGTACCAGCCCCACATCTCGCCGCCGAGGCGCCAGGGGTCGAGCCCGGCGAGCTGGACGCGGGCGGTGACGAAGGCGTTCTCGACAGGGGCGCTGTCCAGGACGGCGAGCGCGGCGCCGAGGTCGGCGGGTTCGAGGACCCGCGTCGATGATTGCGTCAACACGTGGGGCCTCACCGTACGGTTCTACTGGTCCTGGCACCTTACCGCCGTTCCCGCCGAGGAGGGGGTACGAACTTCTCGCCGTTCCGGAGGTACGGAAAAGCCCCTCCCGAAGGAGGGGCCTGCCGATGGCGGGTGGGGGTCAGCCGGCGACGGAGACGGTGGGCTCGCCGCTCATGACGCCGTCCTTCTCCATCTGCTCGGCGATCTTCATGGCCTCGTCGATGAGGGTCTCGACGATCTTGGATTCGGGGACGGTCTTGATGACCTCGCCCTTGACGAAGATCTGGCCCTTGCCGTTGCCGGAGGCGACGCCGAGGTCGGCCTCGCGGGCCTCGCCGGGGCCGTTGACGACGCAGCCCATGACGGCGACGCGGAGGGGGACCTCCATGCCCTCCAGGCCGGCGGTGACCTCCTCGGCGAGCTTGTAGACGTCGACCTGGGCCCGGCCGCAGGACGGGCAGGAGACGATCTCCAGGCGGCGCTGGCGCAGGTTGAGCGATTCCAGGATCTGGATGCCGACCTTGATTTCCTCGGCCGGCGGGGCGGACAGCGAGACGCGGATGGTGTCGCCGATGCCCTCGGAGAGCAGGGCGCCGAAGGCGACGGCGGACTTGATGGTGCCCTGGAAGGCGGGGCCGGCCTCGGTGACGCCCAGGTGCAGCGGGTAGTCGCACTGGGCGGCGAGCTGGCGGTAGGCGTTGACCATGACGACCGGGTCGTTGTGCTTGACCGAGATCTTGATGTCCTGGAAGCCGTGCTCCTCGAAGAGGGAGGCCTCCCACAGGGCGGACTCGACCAGGGCCTCGGGGGTGGCCTTGCCGTACTTGGCCAGCAGGCGGGCGTCGAGCGAGCCGGCGTTGACGCCGATGCGGATCGGGGTGCCGGCGGCGGAGGCCGCCTTGGCGATCTCCTTGACCTTGTCGTCGAACTGCTTGATGTTGCCCGGGTTGACGCGGACCGCGGCGCAGCCGGCGTCGATGGCGGCGAAGACGTACTTCGGCTGGAAGTGGATGTCGGCGATGACCGGGATCTGCGACTTCTTCGCGATGGTCGCCAGCGCGTCGGCGTCGTCCTGGGTGGGGCAGGCCACGCGCACGATCTGGCAGCCGGAGGCGGTCAGCTCGGCGATCTGCTGGAGCGTGGCACCGATGTCGGAGGTGCGGGTGGTGGTCATCGACTGCACCGACACCGGGGCGTCGCCGCCGACGGCCACCGAGCCGACCTGGATCTGGCGGCTCTTGCGCCGCTCGGCGAGCCGGGTCGGAACGGACGGGATACCGAGAGAGATCGCGGTCATCAGCTGTACAACCCCAAGGTGTGGTTCATCGGGCTCAGGTCTTCGAGATTACCGCCCCTGAGGCGGGCGGCCGGACACCGCAGGGGTGTCCGGCCGGGTGGGCGCTAGGTCAGCTTCACCGGGTTGACGATGTCGGCGACCAGGACGAGCAGGGTGAAGCAGACGAACACGCCCGCCACCACGTACGCGGCCGGCATCAGCTTGGCCACGTCGAACGGGCCCGGGTCGGGCCGCCGGAAGATCCGCGCGGTGTGCCGGCGGACCGACTCCCACAGGGCGCCGGCGATGTGGCCGCCGTCGAGCGGGAGCAGCGGGAGCATGTTGAACAGGAACAGCGACACGTTGAACATGACCAGCAGGTTCATGAACCAGACGAGGATCGTCTGCGGCGGCGCGTCCAGGGTCATCAGCTCGCCGCTGAGGCGGGCGGCGCCGACCACGCCGACGGGCGAGTCCTTCTCGCGCTCGCCGTCGCCGAAGGCGGCGTCCCACAGGGCGGGGATCTTGCCGGGCAGGGCGATGACGGACTCGACGCCGGCCTGGAGCTGGTCGGACATGCGGTCGACGGACTCGCCGAAGGTCAGCGGCAGGACCTCGGTCTTGGAGGCGAAGCCGAGGTAGCCGGCGGGCACGGTCTGCAGCGGCTGGACGACCCGGCCGTCGGCGTCCTTCTTGTAGACCTCGTTCTTGATGAGGGTCGGGTGCAGGTCGATCCGCTGTCCGCCGCGCTGCACGGTGACGGTGGCGGGGCCGATGGTGTCGCGGATGTGGTCGGAGAGCGTGTTCCAGTCCGAGACCGGGGTGCCGTTGAAGGCGACGATCTTGTCGCCCTCCTTCAGGCCCGCCGCGTACGCGGGCGAGACCGGGTCGCTGGCCTGGCACTGCTCGCGCTTGGTGTCCTGGGCGATGACGCACTTCTGGACGCCGGCGACCTTGGTGGTCTGGGTCTCGAAGCCGATGGCCATGGCGCTGCCGAAGAACAGCACGACGGCGAGGACCAGGTTCATGAACGGCCCGGCGAACATGACGATGACGCGCTTCCACGGCTTGCGCGTGTAGAAGAGCCGGGACTCGTCGCCGGGCTGCAGCTCCTCGAAGGAGGCCTCACGGGCGTCCTCGATCATGGAGCGCCACGGGGACGTGGAGCGGGCCTCGATCCGGCCGTCCTTGCCGGGCGGGAACATGCCGATCATGCGGATGTAGCCGCCGGCCGGGATGGCCTTGATGCCGTACTCCGTCTCGCCCTTCTTCCGCGACCAGATGGTGGGGCCGAAGCCGACCATGTACTGCGGCACGCGGATGCCGAACAGCTTGGCCGTGGAGAGGTGCCCCAGCTCGTGCCACGCGATGGAGACGAGGAGTCCCAGCGCGAACAGCACGATGCCGAGAACGGTCAGGAGTGTGGTCATGCGCGCGCCTCCGCGATTGCCTTCGCCGCGAGTTCCCGGGCCCGGGCCCTGGCCCAGGTCTCCGCTTCCAGGACGTCCGACACCGTGAGCTGGGTTCCCCGGCCGGGGTCCCCGTGCTCGGTGACGACCGCTGTGACCGTATCCATGATTCCGTTGAACGGCAGCCTTCCGGCGAGGAAGGCGTCCACGCACTCCTCGTTGGCGGCGTTGAAGACGGCGGGTGCGGTGCCGCCGAGCTCGCCGACGTGGCGGGCGAGGTTCACGGAGGGGAAGGCCTCGTTGTCGAGCGGGAAGAACTCCCAGGTGGAGGCGGTGGACCAGTCGAAGGCGGGGGCCGCGTCGGGGACCCGCTCGGGCCAGCCGATGCCGATGGCGATCGGGCCGCGCATGTCGGGCGGGGTGGCCTGGGCGAGCGTGGAGCCGTCGGTGAACTCGACCATGGAGTGGACGTACGACTGCGGGTGGACGACGACCTCGATGCGGTCGAACGGGATGTCGTAGAGCAGGTGCGCCTCGATGACCTCCAGGCCCTTGTTGACCAGGGTGGCGCTGTTCACGGTGATGACCGGGCCCATCGCCCAGGTCGGGTGGGCGAGGGCGTCCTCGCGGGTGACGCCTTCCAGCTCCTGGCGGGTCCGGCCGCGGAAGGGGCCGCCGGAGGCGGTGACGACCAGCTTGCGGACGTCGGCGCGGGTGCCGGCGGCGAGCGCCTGGAAGAGGGCGGCGTGCTCGGAGTCGACCGGGATGATCTGGCCGGGCTTGGCCAGCGCCTTCACCAGCGGGCCGCCGACGATCAGGGACTCCTTGTTGGCGAGCGCCAGGGTCCGGCCGGCCTCCAGGGCGGCCAGGGTGGGCGCGAGGCCGATGGAGCCGGTGATGCCGTTGAGCACGGTGTGGCAGGGCGAGGCGGCGAGCTGGGTGGCGGCGTCGGGGCCGGCCAGGATCTCGGGAAGCGGCTCGGAGCCGTAGAGCGCCTTGAGGGCGGTACGGAGCTCCTCGACGGCCTCCTCCCGGGCGACGGCGACCGTGCCGACCCGCAGCCGGTGCGCCTGCTCCGCGAGCAGCCCGGTCCGGCCGCCGGAGGCGGCGAGGGCGGTGACCCGGAACCGGTCGGGGTTGCGCAGGACCAGGTCGATGGCCTGGGTGCCGATGGACCCGGTGGAGCCGAGGACGACGATGTCCCGGCGGCCTTCCGACACGTCGAAGGCGATGTGCGGGTCGGCGAGAGGAGAGGGGCGGTCGCTCATGCCCCCCATTCTCGCCGCAAAGACCGTGCGCTCCTCACAGCCCCCGTGCGAAGGCTGCGAAAACGGTGTGGAAGTCCGGGAAGGTCTTCCGGACGCAGCCGGGGTCGTCGAAGGTGATGCCGGGCGTGCGCAGCGCGGTGACCGCGAAGGACATCACGATGCGGTGGTCGCCGTGCGTGGCGATCTCGACGGGTCCGGCCGGGGTTCCGGGACGGATCTCGATCCAGTCGGGGCCGGTGGCGACGTCGATCCCGAGCCGGCGCAGGTTCTCGGCGCAGGCGTCGAGCCGGTCGCACTCCTTGACCCGGGTGTTGGCGACGTCCTCGATGCGCACGGGCCCGTCGGCGAAGGGCGCGAGCGCGGCGAGGGTGGGCATGGTGTCGGAGATGTCGCGCATGTTGACGGTGAGTCCGCGCAGCCGGCCGGTGGAGCGGACGGTGGTGCCGGTGCCGGTGACGTCGACCTCGGCGCCCATGCGGCGCAGCACGTCCACGAAGGCCAGGTCGCCCTGGAGGGCGCCGGTGCCGAGGCCGGGCACGGTGACGGCGGCGCCGGGCGTCAGAGCGGCCGCGGCGAAGAAGTAGCTGGAGGTGGAGGCGTCGGGCTCGATCGCGTACGTGGTCGCCCGGTAGCCGGTCGGCGCGACCGTGTACGTACGGCCTTCCGGACCGTCCTCGCGGGCGATCTCGGCGCCGAAGGCCCGCATCATGGCGAGGGTGATCTCGACGTACGGCTCCGAGACCAGGTCCGTGACGGTGATGGCCAGGCCCTCGGCGGTGAGCGGGCCGAGCATGAGCAGCGCGGTGAGGTACTGGGAGGACTGGCCGGCGTCGAGGCGGATCGCGCCGCCCTTGATGCCGCGGCCGTGGACCGTGAGCGGGTGGTGGCCCTCGCGCTCGCCGTGCGCCAGGTCGACGCCCAGCTCGCGCAGCGCGGTGGTGAGCGGCCCGAGCGGGCGGCGGCGCATCTGGGCGGAGGCGTCGAACCGGAAGGTGCCGTGCCCGGCGGCGGCGAGCGCCGGCAGGAAGCGGGCGGTGGTGGCGCCGTCCCGGCAGTACACGTCCGCCTCGTCGGCCCCCGGCCCGGCGGGCCGCCCCTCGATGTGCCACGCACCGGGCTCCTGCCGTACGGCGTAGCCGAGGGCCTTCAGCCCTTCGGCGAAGCCCTCGGTGTCGTCGGACCGCAACGGCCGGAGCAGCGTGGTGGTGCCTTCGGCGGCGGCGGCGAGGAAGAGCGCGCGGGCGGTGACGGACTTGGAGCCGGGGATGTCGATGACGGTCACGCGGCCATCCTGCCGCGGGGCCCACGCCGACGGCGCGGGCGTCCGGAGGGTGGACGGAGGAGGGGCGGGGCGGACTGGGCCGGCGGGGCGGGCGGGCGGCGGGCGGTGGGCGGCGGGGCCGGGCGGCGGGCGGCCCGGGCCGGAGGCGGCCGGGCGGGGGG